>JBGQLA010000018.1:0-26214 GCA_041499865.1 Deltaproteobacteria bacterium | reverse complement strand
GAGTCGCCATCGTCCGTGGCGAGAATGAACGCCCCGGCGCCAGCCAGCGAACCGAGGAGCAGCATCGCTCCACCCGCCGCCATGTGGTCGCGTGCCGGCGCGGTCTCGGTGCGCGGCACCGACGGAACGGGCGCCTTCTCCGCCGGCTTCTCCACCGCCCGGGCCGGCTTCACGACGGGCGCCTTCCGCGCGCCCGCCGCCGCTTCCTGCAGTTGCCCCTTGACGATGGCCGGCTCCCGGGCGGCCAGCGCGCAGGAGACGCCGTCTCCGCCTTCGCAGCCTTTCTGCAGCAAATCGGCGACGCGCGCCGGGTTGTCGCTGATCCCGGCCAGACGCCGACAGCTCTTGCCGTCGCCGGCGGTGCAAGCCTTGTCGCGCAGATCCGCGGCGGTGGCGGCGTTCACCGCGGCGCCGTCGCCTTCTTCGTAGACGCGCGCCAGCCGCACGCACGCGGTCGCGTTCGCCGAGTCACAACCCCGCTGCAGCGCCGCGACCGCGCGAGGCGGATCGCGCGTCTCCGCCTGCAGCCAGCGATCGCCGGCTTCGGCGCAGGAGTCCGCTGCTCCGGCCGCGCAGGCGCGATCGAGAAAGTCGAGCGCCGCCTTCGGATCCTTCGCCTCGTCCGCCGCCCGGGCGAGCTGGACGCAGGCGTGCGCTTCCTTCACTTCGCAGTCCAGCGACAGCTCGGCCTGAGCGCGCAGCGCGGCGGTGGGAAGCAACGCCACCAGCGGAGAGACGTTGTCGAACCCGTACGCGGTCGCGTACCGCACCAGCAGATCGATCTTCGCCGCGTCGGTCACCGAGGCCAGCGGCAGCACCCTGCGCAGGCGCGTGGTGTCGCGGGCCATCTGGCCCTGCGCGGCGCGCCGGCTCTCCGCGAACGCGTCCCACTGCTGCGCGCGGGTGGCGGCGATCTCCCGGAACGGGCTCCGCCCGCCGAGAGCGGCGACGCGCCGCCATGCGTCCGCGGCGGCGTCCGGGTTCTCCTTGCCGTCCACCTCGATGCGGCGGGCCCGGTCCCACGCGACCAGCACGCCGGTGTCCGCATCCAGGTTCAGCGCGTCGTCGGGAACCTCGGCCGGCGCCGGGACTTCCGGCAGCGTGACCTTCTCGCCGATGGCCACGGGAGCGGCGGCGGCCGCCTCCTGGCGCGAGCGGAGCAGATCCGCCGTGGCGCCCTCGATCGCCTCGACCAGCTCCCGGCGGGTGCCCGCGGTGGCGGAAGCGCGCTGCAGCACCGCGCCCTGGCGGTCGCGCAGCTCGAGCGAGGCGCGGTATCCGAGGCCGCCGTGGGAGACCCTTCCGGTGATCACCAGATCCGCGTCGCCGTCGCGATCGACGATGCGCGCGTCGGGAAGCGCCCGCTGGACGGCCTCGCGGACGCGGTCGCTCAGCTCGGCGGCGGCGACGGGGTGGTTGCGCGATTGCAGCTCGAGCACTGCGATGGTGTCGCCGCTCTGCGCGGCTGCGGCGCCGAGAGCGAGGCTGGCGACGAACAACGATGCGGCGAGCGGCTTCATGCGGCACCTCCGGGAGAACACCTCATTCACATCGCAGCGGCCCTTCCGGCTCTGCGAAGCAGGTCAGCTCGTATCCGCTCTCGGCGGCGAGGCGGCCCATCTCCTCCTCCGGAACCGCCCCGAAGCGCGCGCGGAGCGCGGACTGGGCGGTCTGGTGCAGGACGGGGCTGAGCAACACTTGCAGCACCAGGTCGTCTCCCGGCGATGCGGCGCGGGCGCGGCCCAGGGGATCCCCCAGCGCCGCGTTGAGCGCGGGGTCGCGCAGCAGCCGGGGAATCCCTGCGCAGGGAGGGCCGGACGTCTCCAGCGCCTGGGTTCCATCGAGCGAGAGGACCGAGAGCACTTCCGCGGCGCCGCCGGCGAGCCGCGAGACCACCAGGCATCCCCCGGAGTTGCGCAGATGCGCGCCCAGCTCCCCGGGGCTGCGCGGGACCAGGACGCGCATGCGCACGCCCTGCACGGCCGTGGAATCGGCGGCGATCCGCGCGATGGGTGGAGGCGAAGCAGCCCGTGCGGGAGCCGCCTGCGCGGGCGGCGGTGCGGGCCTGGGAGGAGCTGGCTGCGCGCGCGGAGGCGGCTGCGAAGCGGAGGGAGGCGGCGGTTGCGGAGGCTTCGGGAGCTGCACGATGCGGATCTGGCGCTCCTGCTTCTTCACCTCGGGCGGGCGCGGCGCAGGCGCTTTCTCCGCGCGCGGCCAAGGGAGCGCGGACACCAGCGCCAGGCCGGCCAGCGCCAGCATCTGCAGGCAGACCGCGCGCGCGAGGCGCGGCGGGGCCGGCCGCTCAATGGCGAGAAGGCTGTCCATCCGCGCTCATCCCCACCACCAGCTCGGAAGCTCCGGCGGAGGTCGCCTGGGTCAGGCAGGCCTCTTCCGAGGCGCCGAGGTGCATGACGATCACCTTGCCCCGCGCTGCCTCGCTGCCCACGGTCTCGCCCGCCAGCGTGCGCAGCGCCGAGGACTCGCACCTCACGTCCAGCCGCTGCGAGCTGCCCGGCGCGGCGCGCGCCTGCGAGCGCGGCGGCGTCAGGCGGAGCAAGAGGAACTGCGCCGAGAGGAGCTGGGCGACCATCACCAGCGCGAGCAGCGCCAGAGCGAACTGCTTCTCCGCGAACAGGCGGTAGATCAGCGACTCCATCTCGTCGAATCCGGACGACCGGCCGCCGCGCGAGATCATCGCTTCCCCTCCACCGCGAGCTGCGCTTCCGGATCCGCCCAGGCCGGCAGGATCGCCGGCGCGGGCTTGCGGTCGAGCCGGGAGATCTCGCGCAGGTAGGCGTCGATTCCCCGCAGCAGCACCGAACCCTGCAACCCGTCGGGGAGCGGCGGCTGCAGCGGCCGGAGCGCGGCGATCAACACCACCGGCCGCGCGTCCAGGCAGACGCCCACCGCGGCCACCGCCGAGTCGTCGTGCGGAGAAGAACCGGTCTTGCCGCTGAACACCAGCTTCGGCCAGCGCTGCGCGAGCCAGCGCAGCGTGCCTTCCTTGCGCCGCAGCGCCAGGAGCGCGCCGGTGTCGCTCAGCGTGCAGGTGCCGTCGTTGGCGAACAGCTTGCGGTGCAGGTACGCGCCGATCTCCTCGGCGGTGGCGCGCGACGAGTTCCCCAAGAGCGAGGTGGGGTCCTCCGGGAGACGGCCGGCGGGCAGTCCGGCCCGCTCGCGGCGCTCCCTGAGGTACCGGAACAACGCCACGCCGGCGGCGCTGTACGACAGCTCCGGCGCGATCGCGTCCGGCGGAATGCTCTCCCCGAGCTGGGCCAGCAGATCGCCGGCCAGGGCACGATCGGCGGGCGAATCCAGCGCGGCGCGCTCGGGCCCTTTCACCTCGGCGGACAGCTCGCGGAGCAGATCGGGCCGCCGCTGCGCCAGCAGCGCCGGCAGCAGCATGGCGTGGCGAGCGGTCATGGAGTTGATCGACCGCGCCACCGCCTCGTCCATCGCCATCGGCTTCGTCGCCGGCGCGACGTCCGTCGGGCAGTACTGCGACGGGTGCGAGCGCCGGAGATCCTTCGTCGACCAGATCCAGCGCACGCAGCCGCCGGGCTGCAGGGTCAATTCGCGCACGGCCTCGGGCCCGAAGGCCTCGACCGCGAGGTCGAGCGCCTCCAGCTTGGCGATCGATCCGTAGTTCACCGCCATCAGCGCGGCTTCCGCTCCGGAGCGGGCCAGCACCGCGCCGTCCGCGCCCAGCGCCGCGAACGCGGTGCGCACGGCGGTGCCGGGGAATTCCGCCTGGAGCGTCGCGTTCAGCCCGTCGCGGAAGCGATCGATCGCCGCCACCAGATCGAGGTCCGCGGTCGGCAGATCTCCGCTGGCCACCCGCTCGGTCCAGCCCTCGACGAAGCGGAAGACTCCCTCGGCGTCGAGGGCGTCGTCGAGGTACGACGGCAGCGAAGGATCCCAGAGCTTCTGCGCGATCAGCCAGTCGCGGCTGGAGGCGATCCGCCGCGCCGAGAGCGCCGGGTGCGCGCGCAGCCACTGCACGCCGCGCGGCGAGGCGCCGAGCACCAGCCGATCCTCGCGCGAGAGCCTGCGCAGGGGGAGCCCGAAGAGCGCGAAGGAGAGCCGGTGCAGCCCGTCGGCCGGCCGGCGCGCCGTTCCCATCGCGGTGGAGGCGCTCAGGTTCAGGTACAGGCCGGCGACCTCTTCGGGCTCCGCCACGCGGACCAGCCAGGTGGCGAAGAGCGCTTCGCCGGCCTTGTCGAGCACGCTCGGGCGCCGCGCGCCGCGCAGGTACAGCTTCGCCAGCTGCTGCGGAATGGTGGAGCCCCCTTCCGGGACGCCGCGGAGGTTCCGCACCAGCGCGCGGGCCATCCCCGACGGGCTGAGCGGCGGCAGCCAGCGCGGCCGGCGGAAGAAGCTGCGGTCCTCGTATCCCGCCGCCGCCGCGGCCACCAGCGGGGCCGAGCGCAGCTCCGGCGCCGTGGACCGGTACGCGGCGAGGTCCTCGAGGAACTGCGCGGCGGCCTGCTGCACGTCGGCGCCGCCTGCCAGCGCCAGGGGCGCTGCGAGCGCGATCGCGGCGCATGCCAGCAGAGCGCCGCACGCTCCGGCGAGCACGCCAGGGCGGGAGATGCGCGCGCGCGCGAGGGCTGCGCGGAGCGCCGGGGAGAGCGCGCTCATTTCGCCAGTCCCATCCGCTTGAGGACGCCCAGCGTCTCCTCGGGCGTGAAGAGCGCGGGGAGCGGGTCGCGCGCCTGCCCGCGATCGTCGAGGAGCGAGAAGTGCAGGTGCGGGCCGGTCGAGTGCCCGGTGCTTCCCACCTCCCCGACCACGCCCATCGCGGGGACGTGCAGGCCTTCGGCGATCCCCAGCCGCCGCGGATCGGAGCGCAGGTGACAGTAGACGGTGCGCCAGCCGTTCTGGTGCTCGACGGTCACGTACCAGCCGCAGGCCCGCGCGCGTCCGGCGTCCGCCACCTTCCCTTCCCGCGCCGCCACGACCCAGGATCCGCTGGGCGCGACCAGGTCGACTCCCCGGTGCAGGCGGCGGTGGCCTTCCATTCGCCGCACCCCGAACTTCGAGGAGACGTGGTCGAAGCGGCGCACGTCGATGGGGAAGAGCAGCCACGGCGCGCGCCGCGGCGCCGGATCCGCGGGCAAGGTGCTCATCAGCACGGCGGCGAACACCGCGATGCGCATGTGCCGCCAGCAAAAAAGCCGGCGCGCGCCCCCGGTGCGCGGACTTTTTTGCTTGCCGCATTCGAAGGAGGCGTCGATGGGGCTCTTCGCCCGGTTCTGGCACTACTCGGTGGAGACGTACGGCGGCGCCCCGGTGCTGCTGGTGATCAACCTCATCCAGCTGGCCGTGCTCGGCTGGGTGATCTCCCAGACGCTGCGCGCGCAGGCCGAGCGCGCCGCCCCCGGCCTCTCCGCCGACGCACGCCGCATCCGCGCCGCGCAGCGGGCGGAGATCTGGCACAAGCAGGTGCGCCCGCTCGCCCTCACCATGATGCTGCTCGGCCCCGGCCTCGGGCTGGGGATGAGCACGCTGGTGGGCGCGCTCGGCATGGGCTCTCTGGGCGACGCGATGGGGGCGCAGGCCGGCGCGGAAGTGCTGGCGCAGACCATGGCCCGCGCGTACCGCGAGATCAGCTACGCGTACTTCCTGATGGTCGGCGGCACGTTCCCGATGCTGCTCGGGCCGGTGATCGTGCTGGCGGCGCGGCGGCTGGACGAGGACGGCAGCGACGCGCGCGGCGGCGACCCGGAGGAAGTCCTGCTCCACACCTTGAAGTCGCTGCTCTCGGTGACGGAAGCGCAGGCGCGAAGGGCGCAGTCGGACGCGGCGCGGACGCACGCGCTGCTCGCCGAGACCGCCGCGGCCATCCAGCGCGGGGCCGCGGCGTGAGGGCCGACGAGATGCTCGCGCTCCTCCCCGATCAGCGCCGGGCGGCTCCGGAAGAACGGACGGCGCCGGCGATGTCCCTCCCGCTCCGCGTGCAGCCGTCGCGCGCCTCCGCCCTCGGCTGGTCGCCGGACCTCCACGTGCTCACCGTCCTGATCGGGAACGCCTCCCTGAGGACGCACGACGGCGCGCTGCTCCCGCGCAGCGGTCCGGTGGTCGCGGTCTGCGCCGAATACGACCGCCCCATCGCCTCGCTCGATCCGCCCGCGCTCTCTCCGCACTCGCTGGTCCGCGCGCGCCTGCAGGGCGTTCCCGCGCTGCGCCTTCCCGGAGGATTCTGGCGCGCCCCGCTCCGGCTGGTGGCGACGCACCGCCTCGCCCGGGCCTCGCCGCGGCGCGAGGAAGCGATCGCGCGCGCGGCGCGCTTTCTCGCCGAGCTGGAGGAGGCCTGGCGGCGTCCCCTCGGCGCGCTGCTGGAAGTGGCGTGGCCGGTGTACGGACCCGAACACGGCGGACCGCTGCTCGATGCGGTGGCCGGCGCGCCCCTGCCGGAGCTGGCGCTCCGATGATCGCGCCGGATTTTTTTGCTTTCGCGAACCAGGAGGACCCATGCACAAGCACATCCTGATCCTCGCCCTCGCCGCGCTCGTCGCCTGTGCGCACGAGGAGCCGGTACAGCCGCTCGCCGAGCGCGACTGGGAAAAAGGGCTCGACGCGAGCCGCGGCCCCCAGATCGCGCCCGTGGGCCCGATCGACACGGATCAGAGCGGCTACAACTACATCCGCCGCCGCGAGCAGGAGCGCGATCTCGGCAGCAGGATGACCGCGGCGGGTCTCGACGAGATCATCGCCGCCTCCAGCCAGGTGCTCGCCTCGGCGATGGCGCTCCCGCTCCTCCGCGCGGGCGTGTACTTCGGGCAGCCCCGCCTGATCGAGCGGGCCTGCACGGCCGCGAAGCGGGTCACCCACGCCGCGCTGCTCTCCAGCGGAAACGTGGACGCGGTGCTGCAGGGCTGCGGCGCGCTCACCGGCGCACGGCAGGGATCGAGCGACGCCTGCGGCGAAGGCAAGCAGAAGCTGCGCGACGCGTACGCCCTGCTCGCCGCCGACAAGGGCCCGGACGCCGGCCGCGCGGCGGCGGACGCGGTGCGACTGCTGCGCGATCGCTGCCCGAAGATGACGGCGCCGCTGCGCAGCCCCGTCGATCCCGGCTCGAAAGGGTTCCTCATCGTCTGGGTGCTGCACGCCAACGACGCCCCGCCGGTGACGTTCCTCGCCGGCGAGACCGCGCCGAACTTCGCCGACGCGATCAACGACGCCTTCCTCCGCGGCGTGCAGGCCGTCCGCACCGTCGCGCACAACCCCTGAAAGGAGATCGCCATGTCCACCGAGCACTCCGAGTTCCCTCCCCTGGAAACCACCCCTGCCCGGCGCACCTGGCCCTGGGCGGTCGCCGGCGCGGCGCTGGTCGTCGCCCTCGTCTGGGCGCTGCGGCGGCCGCAACCGGCCGTCGAGGTCCGCCCGCAGGCCGCGAACAACGCCGTCGCCGTTCCGGCGCTGAAGCAGGCCGCGATCGCCGAGCCGGCAAAGACGATGGCGTCGCCTGTGAAGGTGGCCGAGAGCCCGAACGTGCTCGGCAACGCCGTGGCCGCCGCGAAGAGCATGGCGATGGTGGCGAAGTCCGAGCTGGATCGCGAGCTCGCCCGCACCAGGTCCGCGCGGGCCCAGGCTGCCGGCTACCGCAAGCAGATCGAGGAGCTGCAGAAGGAGCTGGGCGCGGCCCGCGCGCAGACCGCCGCCATCCAGACCGCGCAGAAGCCGCCGCCGCCCTCCGACCAGGAGCAAATCCTCCAGACGCTCGCCCCGGTGCTGCGCGCCGGCAACGGCGGACAGAACTGACCGATCGCCCAACCCACGGGAGCCCTCATGACCCGCACCCTTCTCTTCCTCGCGCTCGCGGCCGCCGTGCCGGCGCGCGCTGCAAACGAGTTCAAGCCGATCAAGGCGACGGAGACCGTGACGTACCCGCTGCCGCCGATGCCGCTGCCCGCCGTCCAGCCCAGCGACGGAAAGTGGGCGGAGACCGAGGACAGCCCCGCGCTGCGCGTCAGCCGCGCCTGGGTCAAGCTGGGCCAGGCCGCGGGAGTGGAGCGCAGCGAGGCCACCCGCCGGCTCTACCAGTCCTGGAAGAACGAGGTCGCCCAGAACGGCGCGCACGGCCGCGTCGCGCAGGCCGCGCACGCGCGGTTCCTCGCCTCGTACAAGAAGGACCTCGACCAGGCGCGGTCGATCTACGAAGGCGTGCTCCGCGACGTGGACTCGATGGACGCCGACGGCGCGGAAGGCTCCGGAGGGGCCGCCGGCGAGGGCACTGCGGGCGGCCTGGCGCGCGAGGCGGAGGAGCAGATCCACGCCGCCGAGCGCGACGAGCGCCTGACGAACTCCGCCTGCTTCCTCTCGCCCGACAGCTGCCAGCAGGGAGATCCGGCCGACAAGGCGCTGCAGGACGAGATCTCCGCCCTGGTGAAAGGCACCCTCGAGGCCGGCGGCCCCGACGGCGGCCTCAGCCTGTACTCGCTGCGGCGCAAGGCCGGCCTGCTCGCGCTCCGCGCCCGGGTGATGGCGTCCGTCACCCAGCGCGCCGCCGCGCGCCTCGCCACCGAGGTGGCGACCCAGCAGGACGGCCAGGGATCTCCCCGGTCCCTGCCTTCGCCCGTGGCGCCCGCGGTCTCGGTGGCGCGCCGTGCCGCGACTCCCGCCGCCGATCCTTACCGGTGAACGGCGCCGCCGGTCTCGCCGCGGCGCTGGCCCTCGCAGCCGGGGCGGGCGCCGCGGCGGCTTCGGAGCCGTGCGCCTCGAGCAGCGGCCCGGCCGGTCCGGACGACCCTCGCCTGCGCGAATGGCTTCGCGCCCTGGTGCACGAGGTGGCGCTGGAGGAAGGGGTCGATCCGCACGCGCTGGAGGCGCTGGGGATGACGGAGACCACGCTCCGCCCTTCGCTGGGGCGCGCCTGCGAGCTGGGTCCTTTCCAGGTGATGCCCTGGTGGGCCCGGGTGTTCGGGCTCGAGTCGCCGTGGCTGCTCTGGGATCCCCGCATCAACGCCATCGCCGCGGCGCGCATCTACCGGTCGGGCTGGCTTCGCTGGAACGAGCGCTTCGCCAGATTGGGGTGGAACCGCGCGCTGCGGGCCGCGGGCTGGCGCGGCCGCCTCGACCGCGAGACCTTCGCCGCCCTCGCGTACAACTGGGGCAAGGCCCCGAGCGCGTTCCTCCAGGCCAAGGATCTGCGCCTGGTCCCGATCCCGGCCTCCGTCGCGGCGTATGCGCTGCGCTTCAGCGTTGCCCTGCGCGAAGCGCGCCAGCGGACCCGCGCGGATAATGACACTCCTCGAGACCGATGGCGCTGATCGCGAGAAGCCAGGAGAGCGGCGAGGTGGGGCGGCCGGTGCGTGTCGCCCCGTCCGCCAGCCGCGGCAGATCCGCGAGGAGGGCCGGCGGCCCTCCGCTGGCCCAGGGCTCCTCTCGGTAGCGCGGATCCAGCGGCTCCTCCAGGTCTTCGAGCTGCTCCCAGGCGGCGCCTCCGCCGAGGTCGCCCAGGAACAGGGCGCCGCGCACCGGCATGCGGGCCGCGAGATCGCGCGCGGCGAGCAGCGAGTCCCGCGAAGGCCGGGCGCCGTGCACGAGCAGGATGGAGGCCGGGGGCGGGGGCGCCCGGACGAGGGTCGACGCCGGGCGGGACTGCAGCACCCGCGGCACCCACGCAGCGCGCGCCCCCAGCAGAGCCCGCAGGGCATCCGCTGCTCCCGCCCACTCCACGAACGCCTCCGGCGCGTCGATGATCTGCACCGCGGGGACCGCCGCGGGCCCCACCTCGGGCCAGGGCAGATCGGCGACCAGAAGGCGGGCGAGGATCCGCGGCCAGAGGGCGCGCGCTTCGAAGCTCTCCGCTCCCCGCGCCGCCTCCTCGATCAGCGCGAGGGCCCGGGCCGCGTCGTCGCCATCCACCCCGCGCAAAGCCGAGCGAAATCCCTGGATGGGAGGCGGACGCGCCCCCGCAGGCGACCGGATCAGCGGCAGCCGGACGCATCCGCGGTTCCTCCACACCAGCGCGTCCGCGGCGGCGGACCCGGCGGCGAACGCGCAGTGATCGTCGCGCTGGAGCGCCTGGGCGGCGACGGACAACCGGACCAGCGGCTCCCGGCTCCACTCCGGCTCCGAGATGCGCCAGAGATGTCCCGCGCCGCGCGGCGGGTTGGCGAGGCCGCGCGCGTACTGCTCGTAGTCGATCAGCCAGTCGTCGAGCAGGATGGGCCGCAGCGCCTCGGCTTCCCCGGTCCAGAGCCGCGCCGCGGCTTCCAGGTAGTGCGTTCCCAGCGACGCTTCCACCAGCCAGAGTTGCTGCTGCTCCGCTGCGAGCGACGTCCCCTCCTCGGGGAGACGCTGCAGCGCCGCGCAGAGCGCGTCCCCGAAGTAAGACCGCGCCGCGGCGATGTCCTCGGAGACGTTGCGCAGCCGGCGCTGCACCTCCTGCCGGGAGGAGGGCACGGGGTCCAGGATTTCCGGCCAGGGCGGGCGGAAGCGCGGCACCGACGGGCTGAGCCGCCCTTCCATCCCGCGCACGATCCAGTCCGGGAATGCCAGGTCCGGATCGCACCATCGCTCTCCCCCCCGCAGCGCTGCGGCGAGCAACAGGTGCAAGGCCTCGTGCCGGGCGATGGCGGCGGCGGCGGAGGCGGAGGTCTCCTCGCCGATCGCGAGCCGGATGCAGCCGGGGCCGAGCGGAAGCGCCTCGCCCTCCACGCGCGCGCCGGGCCGGACGGAGATCTCGACGCGATCCCAGGGCCGCCGCGGGGCGCCGGCGCCGAGGGCCTGGAAAAGGAGTCGCGGCGCCTCCTCCAAGGCCGCGATCACCGCGTCGGGGATGCCGGGCGCGAGCAGCCGGTCCCCGAGGATCAGCCGCGCGGAAGGGCGATCGTCGAGCCAGACGATGAAGAAGCCGCCGCAGCGGAGGGCCGACTGGGCCGATCCGCCGAGGGGCTCCGCTGCTCCGTCCATCCGCATTTGAATTCCCTACGCGATCCGGTTCGTATGTCCTAGCGTTCCTTCCCCGTGACCGCAAATGCGCGGCCGCGGTCACGTGAACACCCGGACGCCTGACGACGGAGCCGATGCAGCCTTTGCCGCAGCTCGAATCGTGCCTCCGCCTCGCGTTCGACAGTCGCGATCCGCAACACGTTTCCGGCGTCTCCCTCTCCTCCTGGTTCGTGCGCGCCGCCACGCGAGGGCGGAGGAGGGCAGCGTTGGACGCCGCCCTCCTCTTTCCCGACGAGCTCCGGGCACGCCTGGGGCCCGACGCTTCCCGAGCCATCGCCCTGGCGATGGATCCCGCGACGTGGCGCGCCTCGCCGTCGCCGCGGCCGGCCGTGCCGCTGGCGACGCGGGAATGGCTGGCGGAGGCGGCGCTCGCGCTGGGCCAGACCGAAGGCTTCCCGCTGACCTGGGCGATGCTGCGGGCGGTCTCCGAGTTGGAGTCGGTGGCGCAGCGGATGCTCGGCGCGCGCACGTCGCGGTCCACTTTGCGTCAGGTACTGCACGGGGTTGGACAGCGCACGTTGCGCGTGGAGCCCTTCGCGGCGTTCGTAGTTCGGGTGCTGAAGATCGCCCAGGCCGGCTACGCGGCGTTCCGGCACGCAGGCCATCCGCACGATGCCGCCTGGCAGGCGGTGCAGGATCGGCTCTGGCTGCCGTACCCGACGGGGCGCTCGAGCCGCTCCGGCGCGGAGGTCCGCGGAGCGTACCTCCCCAGCCTGCTGCAGGCCGCGGCGGGAAACGCGCGCAAGCGCTTGCGGCGCAGCGCCGACGAGCGGCGCACGCAGGACCACGCCCGCACGTTGCTGGCGCGGTTCGCCAGCGGCCCGGGAGCCCGGCTCTGGCCGTGGGCGGACGCCGAGGGCCGGTTGCTTCCCCAGGCCGTCGCTGCGCTCTCGCCGGAGATGGCCGGGCTCTGCTTCTTCGCCCTGCTCGCCCACGCCGCCGACGAGCGCCGGCGCCTGGGCGGCCCCTCGGGCGGGCTCTCCGCCGCGTTGACCGAGGCGGGGTTCGCGTCGCCGGAATGGCTGCCCGATCGCACCGACGATCTCGCCATCCGCCTGCTCACGGCGGCCGCGCCCGCGGGCGTTCCGCGCAGCGAGCTGCTGGAGGCCGTCTCCTCGCTGGTGCGGGCGACGATCTCCTCCGGGGACGCCTTTGGCGTCGCGCGCGCGCTGGGAAAGCTGGGCATCGAGATGGCGGCGCCAGACGCCGAAGCGCTGCTCTCTCGCGCGCGCGGGCGCCTGCCGGATCTAGCGCGCTGGCTGGAAGAGAACGGGCGCGAGCTGCTGGAGACGGCCTGACGTGCGCCGCATGCAACCAGACTCGATGTGGCCCGAGCCGTCCGGCAGCGCCCGCGCTCCGGAAGTCGCCGATCGCTGGGAAGCGCTGCTGGAGAAGGCTCCCCGGCTGCGGCCCTGGGTGGACCAGATGCTTGGGCGGCGCCGCCTGCGGCTGCAGCAGAGCGGCGTGGCGCAAGTCGAGGTGGAGCAGACTCTCTGGCAGGAGCTGTCGCGCTGGCTGCGCCAGTTCGAGGAGTTGCCCGAGTTCGCGGTCTCCGCCATCGCGGTCACCCTCGACGACGAGGCGCTGCACGAGGTGGATCCCGGCGCCGCCGACTCCGCCGATGCTCCGGCGGCCGCTTCGCCCGAGCAGGCGGTCCTCGAGTTGGAGACGCTCCTCTCCGACGCCACGTTCGCGCTCGCCTTCCATTGCGTCGACGCGTGCGTGCGGCCGCGCCTCCCCGTCGCGCCCGAGCTCGCGGGCGTTCCGGAAGCGGACTGGTTCGCGCTCCTGCACGCCTCGGGGCGGCCGCAGCCGGCGTTGAGCGCCCAGGTGGCCGTCGCGCTGGTGCTGCACGCGCTCAGCCCCGGGTGGGCGCGGCATCCCGCCGCCTGCCGCCACGCCGCCCTCCGCCTTTTCCTCGCCGATCCCGACGAGCTGCGGGGCGATCTGCAGCGCCTTTGCGCCGCGCTCCCCTCCGGTTGGGGGCTGCAGACGGTGCACCTGCCCGCGTTCGTCGCTGCCGCGGGACACGCCCGGCTGGCGTTCGCGGAGGCCTCCGGGCTCTGCGCGCGCTTCGTCTCCTCTCTCAAGGCGCGCCCCGGAGGGCTGGCCCTGCTCGCCGACCGGCCGGCGGGCCCGGCATCGCCGGAGGAGCTTGGCGCCCTGTTCAGAAACGCCGGGAAGTACGGCGAGATAGGCGGCTTTCGCAAGCTCCTCGCACTGCTTTGACGGAGGCGGCGGATTTTTTTGCTTCGGCAGACGTACGGCATCGAACGAGGTCCCGCATGGTTTCCCTCGACGTGGCAGCGACGTGGACGCGGATGCTCTCGGTGACGGCGGGCGCCTGTGCCGCCGCGGGCGCACCCGGTCCCGGAACGCGGATCCGTGGCACGCCGGCGTTCCAATGGATCGACGGCCCCTGGCTCGGGCTGGTGGACTTCGACGGGCTGCGGCGAGCCGAGCGCGAGGCGCTGGAGGCCTGGCTCTTCGGACCGGCCGAACCGCTCCTCCTCGTCCGCCACCTGCTCCTCGCCCGGCCGCTGCTGGAGGAGATCTTCATCGTTCTCACGCCGCAGGCGATCGCCGTCATGCCGGAGGGCTGGCGCGAGTCCGCGCGCCCCATCCTCATTCTCGCCCCGGCGGGCCGCGGGCGGCCCGAGCGGCGCAGGGAATACCTCGCCGCGCTGTCGCGTTTGGAGATCCCGCTGGTGTCGCGGGGAAGCGAGCTGTGGGCGGTGCGCGAGTTCGACGTGGACTTCCTGGTCGCCATCGCGCAACTCGCGGACGCGGATCGGCGGGCGGCCTTCCGCGCAGCCATCGATCCCAGCCAGACCCGCCTGTTCGATCAGCAGATCGCGGTCGCCCGGGCCGCCGTGCTGGACGATCTGGTCGGCGGCCGCGACGAGGAGACCGCGCTGGCGCTGGACGTGGACGCGCTCTCGTCCCTCAACCCGCAGGCGCACCCGCTCGCGGTGTATGCGGCGGTGGAGCGCGCGCACAACCGGCGCCGGGCCGCGACCGATCGCACGCAGTTCGCCGGCCGCACCGCCGAAGCGCGGCTCTCCGCGCGCGGGTTCCCCGAGATGGCGCGTCCCTGCACCGAGGAATTCGCCAGCCGCGCCAACGCGCTCGCCCCGTTGCTCCCGGGAGACTTGCAGCGCGTCTTCGAGGCCGCGGAGCTGCTCGCCACCCCATGACGGCGCGCGCTTCCAGCGCCGCGGCGGAGGCGCCGGCCGCCGGCAGCGGTCCGGTAGTGGTCGCGCAGGCGCTTCCCGCGCCCGAGGACGGCCTCAGGCGCGTGTCGTGGCCGCTGACGATCTGGCGGCTCGCGCTCGAGCCCGCCGTCCATCCCTGGGCCGCGCGCTGGCGGCTGGGCCGGCGCGGACCGCTCGCGGCGGTTGTCCTGGCGCTGATCCTGCTGCTGCTGCTCGCCGCCAGCGGCTGCTCCTCCGCTCCGCTGCAGTCGCTGCGCAGCGCCGCGATCTCGCCGGCGCCGGGTCAGGGCCTGCGCTGCGAGAGCGTGCTCGTCTCGCAGGAGGTCCAGGTCCCGCCCGAAGGCGAGCTGGCCGACGTGCGACTGACCATCGACGACCTGCCGCAGGCGATGGGCAAGCTGCGCCTGCTCGTGCGTCGCCCGCGGTTCAGCGCCAACCTCGAGCTCGCCACCGATCAAAAGCCGGAGTTCGACAAGGTGCTCGATCTCTCGCCGGGCGCCGGGCAGCGTTCGCTGACGGTGGTGCTCTCGCGCCCGCGGCGGGCGCGCGACGACTGGCCGCGGCGCGAGTGCAAGGCCTGCCGCATCGACGTCGAGGTGACCGGATTGTTCGGCGCCCGCGAGGCGCTCGGCGCATTCTTCGCGCGCGCGATGCAGCAGGCGGCGGCGATCGACGCCTCGTTCGGCGCACAGTCGCCGGATCCGGCGACCCGGCCCGACACCGAACTGCGGGAAGCGGCTCTGGCGCTGATCGCGGAGGCGAGCCGGTGCGGGGTTCCGCTTGCGCCCGCGCTCCGGCCCGCGCTGGACGCGCTCGCCCGGGTCGACGGCGCGCGCGCGAAGCTCTACGGCGAGGATCCCGCCCTGCCGGACGTCGCGGCGGTGCTGCGCGCATGGGACTCGGCCACCGCGGCGATGGAGGATATCGTCGCCGCTACCGCGCGCGCCGCCGGCTGGCCTTCGTCGCTTCGCGCCGGATCGGCGGGGAGACTGGCCGTCGCCGCCGTCCACCTCGACGCCGCGGCCCAGCTGGCATCGCTGCCCGCGGAGGACAGACGGATTGCCGCCCGGTGGATCGGGCTCGCTCTCGCCGGCGACCCCGCCGTCCAGAAGCAGCGGCTCCTCTCCTTGCCGCCGATCCGCGACCTGGACGACGCGCAGGCGCGGCTGGACTGGGTCAACGTGCGCCCGGGATCCTCGATCCCCATCCCCGGGCTCTCCCACGGCGCCGCGATCCACGTGCGGCACTGGGTAGTCCCGATCCGCGGGAAGCGCTGCATCGGCCCGGGCGGCGCAGCGCCGGTGCGGAACGCCGAGGAAGACGCCGCCGCCGTCGGCAGGCTCCTCGGCGGCGACCGGCAGCAGTTGCGCATCGCGAGGGCGGCGGACATTCCCCAGGTCCGCGAGGCCTTGCGCCGGTCGGACGATCTGCTCTGCGAGGCGCAGCAGCCGGAGGTGGCGGACCTGTTCCAGGATCTCGCGGACAAGGACCTGGGCCCGATCGCCGCCCGGCTGGAGGTGATCTTCAGCCAGGCCGATCCGCGCCACGAGCACGACGAGGTGGCGAGGGCCGTCCTCGCCCGCGCTTCGCAACTCTTGTGCAGGGTCTTCGACGCCGAAAACCTCAAGCAAAGGCTGGCCACGGTCGCCGGGTACCGGGTGTTCGTCGAGGGCGGCACCCGGATCCTCGAGGTGTTGCCGCAACCGCTGATCTGCGGGAGCCAGCTGCTCACGCCGCGGGAGATCCGCCGGCGGATGCGCGCCGCGTACCGCGCGGCGCTCGACGCCCACGCGGTCAGGGATCGGCTCTGCCCCGTCCGCGGCGGCAAGTGTCCCGACGAGGTGGCCTCCTCGGTGCGGAAGATCTTCGGGCTGCGCCGTCCGGAGATCGCCGCGCCCGCGCCGGCGGAGAGCCGGAGGCTCGATTTCCCGCCTCCGTTCGGGTTCAGCGACGAGTGGGTGCAGAAGCTCGACCGCTGCGCGCAGGAGGCCTGCGAGGCGCTCGCACAGCTGCGCGGCGAGGCGCCCCCCGGCCAGTTCGAAGGCGCGATCTGCCCGCCGCGCGAGCCCGGCGTGGAGCGGCCGCAGGAAGTCACGCTCGCCAGTCCGGAGTCGCCGAGCAGCCTGATGCTCGCGAGCTGCGACCCGCACGCCGGCGTGCGCCTCACCCTGCACCGCCTGCGGGAGGCCGGCACCCTGGTGGCGATCGCCAGCGCCCACCCGTTCCGCTACGGCAGCGAGAACGTCACCCGCCAGGGCCGGCACCCGCAGCTCGGACGGATCTACGAGCGCGTCGCGGATCTCACGGATCCCGGGGACGTGTCGCGCCGGAACGACTCCGTCTTCGAGGTGGCGCTCACGCCCACGGTGGCGAACCAGGTGTTCTGGTTCTTCAGCCTCCGCCGCCGGGATTACTGAGTGCGCACGCTCTTCGCCCTGATCACCGCCTTCGCCGGGGTCGCCGCCTCCGGCGCCGCGTACGTGCGCAGCAACGCGCCGGTGCGGCCCGCTTCGCCCTGGTCGCTGGTGGAGCGCGCCGGCGCGCTGCGCATCGACCGCGCCCTTCCGGCGGCCGTGCGCAAGCAGGCCACGTTCTCGGTCCGCGGGACGCACGCGGTGCTCAAGGTGCGGGAGGCGACCGGACCGGTGCTGCTCAAGTGCCCGCTGCGCGGAGACGTTCCCGACCAGTACCTGCGCTTCGCCACCGCGGGATCGGCCGCGCAGTGCGAGGCGCAGGCGGCGGACGAGGTGGGCGACGTCCTGGTCTACGAGGTGAGCGGCCGGGTGGCGCCGCTCTGCCCCGGCCAGTACGCCACCCTCACCGAGCAGCAGCTCCACGACGCGCTGTTTCTTCCCGCGCTGCAGCTCTCGAAGGCGCAGGACGAAAGCGCGCCCGCCTCGGTGCTGGAGCCCGGCCGCCTCGAAGCCTGCGCCCCCGGCGGCGCGAACTGCGCCGTGAGCAAGGCCGCGAGCGCGCTTCTCTACTGCGGCGTGGTGCGCACCTGCGCGGAAGGCGCCTGCTTCCAGGGCGGGAGCGGCGATCTCGCGCCCGACGACGTGGCGACGAGCCTCTACTATTACCAGGCGCTGGCGCAGGCCGCCGCGCCGTCGTCCGTCGCGCCCGCCGCGTGCGGGCCGGTGCCGATGAGCGTGCACCTGAGCACGCTGATCGCGGAGGCGGTGACCGCGACCAGCGCCTCGCGGTTCATCGAGGCCCAGCCCTGGAACGCGGCGAGCCTCGGCGGCGCGCCGGGCAGCGCCGAGACCGCCGTGGAACTGCGCGCCTTCTTCGATCGGCAGCCGCGCGGGATCTGCCTGTTCATGCGCGGCATCGACGTGGAGCGTCCGCGCGAGGCGGAGATGGCGGCGCAGAGCCTCGCCTTCCCCGTCTTCGCGCCGTTCGATCCCCGCCTCCCCGCGCGGGCCTCGCCGCTCTTGCGCAGCCTGCAGCGCGCCGCCTTCGACGACGAGGCGATGGCGGCGCTGTTCAGCCGCTGCGACGCGTCGGGCGATCGCGCCTGCAAGCTGAAGAGGGAGCGGATCGCCTTGCAGCTTCGCGGCGCCCTCGGCAAGCTCCAGCCGGCGCTGACGAACCTCGCCGCGGACGAGATCCCGTACCACATCGGCGCCTCGGGACCGTTCCACCTGGCGGATTCGGACACCCTGCACGTCACCCTGGAGAGCTCGGCCGAGGTGGCGAAAGCGAAGGGCGCGCGCTCGCGGCTGATGGTCCGCTACCAGCCGCTCTGGCCGGAGTCGGTGGCGGAGAAGCGGCTGCAGTGCCTGCAGCAGCCAGGCATCTGCCTCTTCCGCGCGCTCTGGAACCCGGAAGCGGCGCCGCGCTCCGCCGCCGCCGGCGACGACGACTTCGAGTCGCTGGTGGCGCTCTTCGCCCGGCGCGACGGGAACACGCGCTGCGTCCGCCGGCTCTTCAACGCGCTCGCCTCGGCCGGCGAGGACCGGCTGCTCGAGGTGCAGCGCGACCTGCGCGAGCCCGTGGGAGCCGGAGAGAACCGCGCGCCCTGCGATGCGCGCGCGCACGCGCTCGCGGGCCTGGTGCCGTTGGCCGACGGCGCTTCACCCGGCTGCGGCGGCGCGGCCGAAACGCCCTTCGGCGACGTCGCCGGCGACGGCTGCCGGCCGCTCAGCCTGGTGTACGTCCTGGAGGAGCCGTGGGCCGCCGCTGCGGCGCGCATCGCCGCGGTCGCCGCCGGCCAGGGAGTGGCGGTCTCGGTCTCCGGGGTGAAGGCGAGCGAGGTGCACCGCGGCTCGCTGGGCAGCTGGGACGTCCTGCTCACCGTCGCCAGCAACTACTACAACCGCAAGTACCCGACGCTGGTTCCGCTGCTGCACCCCGCCGGCAAGCAGAACCTGAGCGGCGGGCAGGCGATGAGCGAGAGCCCCGGGCGGACGCTCCTGGCGAGCTACGAATCGTCCATCGTCTATCCGCCGCCTTCCTGGCTCGGCGTCTCCGCCGCGCCACCACCCACCCGGGCGGAGAGCCTCGAGCTCCTGGAAGCCGACGTGGCGAGGAACGGCCCCGCGCCCATCTACCCGCTGGCGTTCCTCAGGCCTTCGACGCTCACCATTCCCGAGTCGCAGGCGGAACCCGCGCGGAGCCCCTGGTACTTCTCCCGGCTGCTGCAGGCGTGGAGCGCGCAGCCATGAGCGCCGCGCTGCTGATCCTGGCCCTCGCCGCGCCCGCGCCCGACTGGTTCCGCGTGTACCAGTACGCGCAGAAGACGGCCAGCCTCCGCGGGTGCTCCGACTGCCAGGGCGAGCCGGACGACCTTTGCGAAGTGCGGGCGGGAGCGCAGATCCGCGCGCTCGACGAGTACGCTTCGGAGCGGCCTCCGGTTCCGGGACGGGTGCGGCTCCTGCGCTCGAAGGCGGATCCGGACTGCGCGCCGCACGCGAAGGCCTTGTTCGCCCCGCGGGGGACGGTGGAACTGGCCGCGATCCGCATGGCTCGCGTCCCACCTTCGGCGGCGCTGCTCGAGCGGTTTGCTCCCGCCTTTGCGGTCCCGGGCTGGCCCCGGTCGCCGCAACGGCGGAAGGGGGAGGAACCCAGGGCCTCGACGCCGAATCGCGCTGCCCTGCGCGTTTCGCTCCTCTGCTGGGGCTCGGAGCGGGCCTGGCCGGCGGTCGAGCTGGGCCCGGGCAGCGCTTGCGAATGGTGGCTCCTGCCCGTGCACGGCGAGGGCGAGCCGGATCTCGCCGGAGCGTCGTTTCCCCTGCTGGCGCAGCGCAACCGCTGGCCGGAGCCGTTCCGGTTCGGCGACGCCCGCTGGAGCCGCGCCTTCGATCGCGCGCTCCCGCTGGAGGAAGCGGTCCTCCTCGGCGAAGAGCGGCCGGCGCCGGATCCAGCCGCGGCTCCGGCGCCGCCGGCTTCAGCGACGCCGCCTCCGCCTCCTTCGCCAGCCGCCTTGCGCTGCGGCGGCGAAGCCCGGGAGCACACGGCGCTGCTCGACCGATTCGACCAGTGGGAGCGCCAGATCACCGGCCGGAGGCAGTCGCTCGACCGCGCATCGTTCACCCTCGACGCGGCGGCCTGGTCGGGACATTGCCCGGAGCTCGACGTGCTGCGCTCCGTCCTCGAGGAGCAGCTCGGGTGCGCCGTCGGCCAGGAGGGCCGCTGCATCGGAGCGGCAGCCCCGGAGGCTTCGCGATGATCCCTCCGGCGCCCGCGGCGATCGCCTCGCCCACCGACGGGCTGAACGCGCTCGCCAACGCTGCACGCGCTTCCCGGGTGGCCGCGTCCGCTCTGCGCTGGGGTGCGGCCTGCGCGGTAGCGTTCGCCGCCCTGCTTGCACTCTCGGTCGCCCTCGCCATGAGCGACCGCAGCGGCGCACCCGACACCGCGCTGCCGTCCGCCTCGGCCTACCTGGACTTCGACCTCGGCGTGCTGCACGCCCTGGCGCGGCGCAGCCTCGCTGGAACCGAAGGAAGCGAGGCTCTTCGCGCGGTCTGGGCGCGCCGGCCGGCGTGGAGCCTGCCCGTGCACTCCGCGGATCGCTCGCAGCTCGTCCCGCTGCGCGACGCCTGGTCGGCGGCGGTGTCCGGCAAGAGCCGCTTCCGGGCGGCGGCGCGCGGTGTCCGGGACGCCCTCGGGGTCCTGCTCGCCGGGCTCTCCCTTGCGCTCCTCGCAGCGGCCGCGGGCGGCGCCTTCGCCGAGCGCATCCGATCCTCCACTCCCGCGCGGCGCTGGCTTGGACTGGCCGCGGCCGCGCTCGCGCTGGTGGCGCTCCCCCTCTGGCCCCTGCTCGACCCGGCCCTGTTCTACGACCGCACGCGATCGGTCGGCGCAGGCCTTCTGGCAGCGCTGTTCGTCGCCGCCTTCGCCGGCGCGATGTCCGGCGCGGCAGCCCGCGCCCTTTTCGCCGCGCCCCCGCAGGCTGCGGCCCTGAGCGCGCTCGCGGGTCGTCACGCATTGCTCTCCGCGGCGCGCCTCTCCGCGCTCGAGGCCACGCGCTGGATCGTCCCCCTGGTGCCGGCGCTTGCCGCGGCCGCGGTTTTCGTTTGCGCCAAGGCGGATCAGGACCCGGGCCGCAGCGGCGACGCCAGCGGCCTCGGCGGGCTGATCCGGGCCACGATGCAGGAGGTCTCCGCAGACGATCGCCTCTCCTCCGCGGCCCTGGTCGGCGGCGCGCTGGTGGTGCTCTGGTACCTCGGGCATCGGTTCGTCGCCGAGGCCCGCGCCTCGCTGCGCGCCGCCGGGAGCGCGGAATGACCGGTCGCGCGCCCGCCGCCATCGCCGGCCTGCTGCTGCTGCTCGGCCTCGCCCAGCTCGGGTCGCTGCTCGCCCGCGACGAGCCGTATCCGCTCGCCGCGGCGCTGCTGGCGCTCCTCTTCGCCGCCGGCGGCGCGACGCTCGGCGCTTTCGTGGCGATCAACCGGCGTCACCCCGCCGCGCGCGATGCCGCGCCGCCGCGGCCGCCCGGCGCGCTGCTCTCGGCGGTCGCGCTGGCCGCTCTCGCGGCCGCCGCCCTGGAAGTGTGGCGGAGCGCCGGGACGTTCGTTCCGCTGCGCATGGCGCTCTTCTGGCGCGGCGCGCTGCCGTTCGACCGGCTCGCCGAGCCGGCCTTGGCGATGATGCTGGCCGGCACCTGCCTGATCGCGCTCGGCGCTGCGGCGACAGCCGCGTCCATCGGTGGCGTGTGGCTGCTCCTCTACGCCCGAAGGCTCGACGCGTGGGCGCGCGCCGCCGGCGCATTCCTCTCCTTCGCCGGGGCCGTGCCCTACGTCGCCTTCGCCCTGGTCGTGCGCGCGCTGCTCTGCCCGGAGGTCTCCTTCCTCGCCGCGGGCCGCTGGCTCGCGCTCCGTCCCGACGAGCAGCTCGCCTACCGTTCGCTTCTGGGGATCGCGCCCGGCCTGCTCTCCGCCTCGGTCGCACTCGGGCTGGGAATCGGCCGCGGCCTCTGGAGCTGGCTCGACGAGGTGCGCGCCCTCGAGGAGAGCAGCGATTCCTTCCTCGCGGCGAGGGTCCGGGGCCAGCCGCGCTGGTCGATCCTCCTCCGCCAGGGATTGTGGCTCAGGCGCCGCCATGAGCTGGGCGCGCTGCTGCTCGCCGGAATGGCCGCGGCGGTGCTCATCGACGTGCTCTCGAACACGCTGATCGACGCCTTCCGCCCACCGGGCTTCCCTCCCTACCCATCCCTGGGCGCCGCGCTGTTCCTCCGCGGCACCGACGAGAGCGGCGTGCCGATCCCGCTCCCCGCCGCGTGGCACATGGCGCACGTCGCGGTGGTGGGGGCGGCGCTGCTGCTCTTGCTCGCCCAGACGCTGCCGCGGAGAAAGAGCCGGATCGCGCTGCGCGACGGCGTCCTTCGCGTCTCCTCCGAGGTGCTGGCGAGAGGGGTGACCAGCGCCCACGGCCTCGCCCCGCGACCCGCGCTCCAGTGGGTGCTCGGACCGTCGGGCGCGGGCAAGAGCACGCTGCTGCGCGCCTGGGAAGCCCAGCTGCGGCGCGCGGTGCTCGTGCCCCAGGACCCGGACGAGGCGCTTCCCGGCGCCTTCGCGGTGGCGGACGTCGCGCGGCTCGCGCGCACGCACGCCTCGCGCGGCGACCGCGTCCTCTGGGACCTGCTCGGGCGCCTCGGCGACGATCCGGTCCGCCGGCGCCTCTTCGATCCGTACACTCCCGTGTCGGCGCTCTCCCGCGGCGAACGCCAACGCCTCTTGCTCGCGCTCGCGCTGGTGCGCGCGCGGGCCGATCCGGGATGCACGCTGCTCCTCGACGAGCCCACCTCCGCGCAGGACCGCTCGCGCACGCACGCCCTGCTCGATTGCCTGCGCGAGCTCTTGCCGCCGCAGTTCTCGGGAAACGGCGCGGTGG
The DNA here is from genome assembly GCA_041499865.1 of Deltaproteobacteria bacterium. Classification (GTDB taxonomy): domain Bacteria; phylum Myxococcota; class Myxococcia; order Myxococcales; family 40CM-4-68-19; genus 40CM-4-68-19. Next base: position 3,706 of record JBGQLA010000018.1, on the reverse strand, counting down.
TGCTCACCTCGCACGATCCCGAGCCCCTCGAGGCGCTGCTCGGCGATCGGACGGCGCAGGCAGTCCCGGACCACGTCCTCTGGATCGACGAGCAGAAGGCGCGCTCCTTCTCCCTCGGGCCCGGGCGGCGATGGGAGGCCGCGGAGGCGAGCGGCTTCCAGCGCTATCTCTCCGCGTTGGACACCTTGTCCGCCGCCGGCGACAAGGCGTCGGACGCCGCCGCGCCGCCCGCCGCCGCGGACGGGATCCGCGTGCTCCCGGAGCGGATCGGAATCAGCGGGCGTCCTTATCGGGTCTCCCGGGAAGCGCGCGTGCGCGGGGGCGAGCTGGTGGTGCTCTCCGGCCCGTCTGGCTGCGGGAAATCGACGCTGTTGCGGGCGATCGCCAGCCGCCCGCCGCCCGCGTTCCGGCTCGGCTACGTGATGCAGGACGCGGCGCGCGCCTTCCCCGCCGAGATGCCGGTCCGCGAGGTGCTCGGCGACCGCCCGGCGCGGCCCCGGGGAGCGGGGGCGGAGCGCTGGTTCGGGAGCGTGCCCGGGGAGAACGTCCTCTCGCGATCGATCGGCTCGCTCTCCGAAGGCGAGCGGCAGCGGATCCTCCTCGCCGCCGAGGTGCTCCGGCTCGGCGACTCCGCCGACCGGTGGCGCCTGCTCCTCCTCGACGAGCCCTTTGGCGCCGTCGATCCCGCCGCGCACCTGCGCCTGATGGAGGCGTTGCTCGGGTGGGTGCGAGAGCCGGGCGGCCGCAACGCCGCCATCCTCGTTTCGCACAGTCCACTGCTTGACCTCGGGCTGGCGCGGGCTTCCTGCATCCCCGCCCGGGAGTGGACCATCGACGGCGGAGACCGATGAAGCGCGCGCGACGTCATCTCTTCCTGCTCGAGCGCAGGCCCTGGACGCTGGCGACGATCGCCGGCGGCGGGGTGACGCTCCTGGTCCCCAGCGCGCTCGCCCTTTACGGCCCTCCGGAGCTGCTCGACGCGGCGATCGCGCTCGGCGACCCGCGGCTTGCCCTCGCCTTGGGCGCGTTCTTCTTCGCCATGGTCGCCGTGTTGCGGGTGGCGCTGCGCCGCAGGCGCCTTCCGGAGGAAGCGCTCGACGACGAGCCGGCCTCGGCCGCGCCGCCTTCCCGGGACGCTGCGGGCATCCCCGCCGCGACCGCGCGCGCACATCTGCGCTGAGGACCGATGGCGGATGCAGACTCCATCTTCGTCCAGCGCGCTGCCGGCGCCGTGCTGCGCGGGCTCAAGCGCAAAGGCGAGCCGCTGCGGCCGGCGGCGGCGATCGAGGCGCTGCTCGCGGCGATGCGCGCCAGGTTCGACCTGGCGGAGGCGGCGGCGCGCGATCTGCTCGGCCCGGCGCTCGCCGACTGGCGCGACGCGGTCGGCTGCGCCGATCCGCTGCTGGTCGCCGCGAATGCGCAGGGGCCCGGCGGCGAGGCGCAGCTGGTCCCCATTCCGATGCCTTCCTGGTGCGCCGCGCTGGTGGATGCCGGCGTCCTCCGCCTCGACGGCCCGCCAGCGCTCGAGGGGCCGCGCGTGGTGCAGCACGCCTCGCTTCTGGCGATCCGCGAGGCGGAGCTGACCGCGGTGGAGCTCTTTCCGCTGGTCTTCGCGGGGCGCTACGGATCGGGCCCGGCCTCGCTGCAGCTCCACCTGGCCCTCTCCCCTCCGTTTCTCGCTTCGGCGTGGCTCGGGACGCTGTGCTTGCGCGCCGGCGTCCAGCGGATGGAAAAGACGCGGGCCCCCGTGCGCCTCTGGCTCGGGGCCCCTGCCTCGCCCGCCGCGCCCTCTGCTGGCGCCGCGGGCGAAACCGCGGTCACCTGGGCGATGCCGCGCGGCGGGGATCGCGGGCTGCCCGGCTGGCCCGCGGGCTGGCCTCGCTGGGCGGTGCTCCGGATCCTCGAAGGGCGCGAGCCGCAGGCGCTTTGGGATCTGCCCGCGCTCTGGCGCGCCTGCAACGCGTCGGCCCCGGAGGCGGCGGTGCTGGACTCGCTCGCCGCCACGCCGGGAACGCTGCGGCTCGCGGTGGACCTGGGGAGCACCTCCACGCTGGTGGTCGAGGAGGACAGCGCGGCGGCGGGATCGATCGGCGCGAAGCTCTTCCCGTACGGAGCGAGGCGCCCTGCCCCGTCGGGGTTGCGCAGGCTCGCCGGCGATCCCGCCACCGCGCACCGGGTGGGATGCGCCGAGCAGCTTCTCGCGCCGTCGGGGCAGGTTCCCACCGCGCTGGCCGGCGCGACGCCGCAGGCGATCGCCGGACTGATCGAGGGCTTGCCCGGCGCAAAGGAGCAACTCTGGCTGCCGCAGGCGCCCTCGGGCGAGGACGGCGGCCCCCCGTTCCTGGTCGATCGCTTCAAGTCCCCCGAGCTGCTCCTGCTCTCCGACTGGCTGGCGCGGATCCCGGCCGCGGCCACGGACCGGGCGCGGGTGAGCCAGACGCTGCTCGACGCGTTCGCCTGGCACCTGGGCCGCACGCTCGCGGCGGCGCATGCGGCGCCGCTCGTCACTTCCGAAGGTGGGGGCTGGACCCAGCGCGCTCCGCGCCTCGGATCGGTGGAAGCCGTGCTCACGTATCCGGATTGCGGATTCGACGCCGCTTCCGGACGATCGTTCCGGGCGGTGTTCGAGGACGCCGCCGGCGAGCTTTGCCGCGGGCTCGCCGCGGCCTGGGCCGAGGCCTCTCACCGGCTCGTCCCGGATCCCAAGGCAGCCCGCGCCGGACGGCCGCGGGCGCAGGACGAACGGCATCCGATCGAAGCGTTCGTCGACTTCGGCGGGCTCACGCTCCAGATCACCGTGCGCGTGCCGGCGGCCGCCGGACGGCCGGCTCCGCACATCGCGGGCTCGTCGATCAGCTATCTGCTCGGCGGCGAACGCCTGATCGATGCGGCCGCTTTCGCGCGCGCGGACCGGGAAACGCCTCTGGCCTTGCGCGAGGCTTATCGGGCGACCGCGCGGGCGTGGCGGGCGCTGATCGCCAGCGGCGGAGCGCTGCGCGACGCGGAAGCGGCGCGGCACCCGCGCGTCGGCGAAGCCCTGCTCGATCTGGTCCTCGGCCTGGTGCAGCGGCAGGTCGACGGTGCGCTCCGGCGGGCAGCGCCGGACCTGAGCACGCTGCGCGGGGCCGGGCTGCGGCTGCACCTGCTCGGCGAGGGCTGGAAGCTCTCCGCCCTGGACGTCGACGACGAGCTGCGCGAGGCGGAGATGCTTCGCCGGGTCGGGGAGTGCCTTGCGCGCCGTCCTTTGCTCGCGGCGCCCGTCCAGCTCCACCGGATGACCAAACGGCGCGTCTGCGAAGGCGCCCTGCGTGTGCGCGGCAGCGACGACACGCAGGAGCCCGCGCTGGAGCTGCAAGGTGTCGACGTCGCCTCTCCCGAAGGGCTGCGGCAGCGCTGGTTCGGCATCGCCGATCCGGGCGGGGCGCCGGAACCGGACCTGCTTCCGCACCCGGACGATCCCTGGTGGCGGGAGTTCGCGTCCGGCGCCCCGTCGCTGCTGCGGGTCGAGCAATGGTTCAGCGGCGCCTTCTCGCCCTTCGAGACCGGCCTGTCGGGCGGGAACCTCTCCTTCGACGGCCGCCGCTCGCTGCTGAAGCAATGGGTGGACGTCAGCGGGCCGTCGCTGGTTGCGCTGCGCATCCGCCAGGCGCTGCAGTAGAGTGCCTCCCGTCCGGAGGAGACCTCCTTGCTGCTCGCGCTGTTGCTG
>JBGQLA010000017.1:0-26821 GCA_041499865.1 Deltaproteobacteria bacterium | reverse complement strand
CGGTGGGCAAGGGCGTCGTGGAGGCGGTGCAGGGCGGCGTGCTGGCGGGCTACCCGATGGTCGACCTCGAGGTGGAGCTCTTCGACGGCAGCTACCACGAGGTGGACTCCAACGAGATGGCGTTCAGGATCGCCGGATCGATCGGCTTCAAGGAAGGGGCCAGGAAGGCGGGCGCCATCCTGCTCGAGCCGATCATGGCCACCGAGGTGATCACCCCCGAGGCGTTCATGGGGAACGTGATCGGAGACCTCTCGGCGCGCCGGGGCAAAATCCTCCACATGGAGCCGCGTGCGGGAATGCAGGTGGTGACCGCACACGTTCCATTGGCGGAGATGTTCGGCTACTCCACGTCGCTGCGTTCCGCGACCGAGGGCCGCGCCATCTACACCATGCAGTTCCACCACTACGCGCCGGTCCCCGGCCACATCGCGGAGACACTGGTCCGGCGCTGATTGCAAATTTCCGGGGACTGGCGTAAAAGCCCGCCCCCTCCACAGAGCGAAACCGCAGCACTTCACAAGCAGCACGAGAGCGAGGAGCACGACCCATGGCCAAGGAGAAGTTCGAGCGCAAGAAGCCGCACGTCAACGTCGGGACCATCGGTCACGTCGACCACGGCAAGACCACCCTGACCGCGGCGTTGACCAAGGTGTCGGCGGACAACGGCTGGTCCAAGTTCGTCTCGTACGACGAGGTGGCCAAGGCCTCCGCCTCGCAAGGCCGCCGCGACGCGACCAAGATCCTCACCATCGCCACCTCGCACGTGGAGTACGAGTCGAAGAAGCGGCACTACGCGCACGTGGACTGCCCCGGACACGCCGACTACGTGAAGAACATGATCACCGGCGCGGCGCAGATGGACGGCGCCATCCTGGTGGTGTCGGCGGTGGACGGCCCCATGCCGCAGACCCGCGAGCACGTGCTCCTCGCCTCGCAGGTGAACGTGCAGCGCATCGTGGTCTTCCTCAACAAGGTCGACCTGGTCGACGACCCCGAGCTGCTCGATCTGGTGGAGATGGAGATCCGCGACCTGCTCAAGCAATATAAATTTGCCGGTGACGAAACCCCGATCATCCGCGGGGCGGCAATCAAAGCTCTACAGGGTGACAAGGGCGAGCAGGGCGCCGCCTCCATCATCAAGCTGATGGACGCGATGGACAGCTACATCCCCGAGCCGGTGCGCGAGACCGACAAGCCGTTCCTCATGCCGGTGGAGGACGTGTTCTCCATCGCCGGCCGCGGCACCGTGGCCACCGGCCGCATCGAGCGCGGCAAGATCAAGGTCGGCGAGGAAGTGGAGATCGTCGGCCTGAAGGCGACCACCAAGACGGTGGTGACCGGCGTCGAGTCGTTCCGCAAGCTCCTCGACGAGGGCCTGGCGGGCGACAACGTGGGCTGCCTGCTCCGCGGCATCAAGCGCGAGGAGATCGAGCGCGGGCAGGTGCTCTCCAAGCCCGGCTCGGTGACCCCGCACACCAAGTTCAAGGCCAACGTCTACGTGCTCACCAAGGACGAGGGCGGGCGGCACACGCCGTTCCTCAACGGCTACAAGCCCCAGTTCTACTTCCGCACCACGGACGTCACCGGCACCGTCAAGCTGCCCACGGGCGTGGAGATGGTGATGCCCGGCGACAACATCGAGATGGAGGTGGAGCTGATGATGCCCATCGCGATGGAAAAGGAAGTCCGCTTCGCCATCCGCGAGGGCGGCCGCACCGTCGGCGCCGGCGTGGTGACGCAGGTGGTGGCGTAACCAGTTCGAAGTGGCCGGACCGCCCGGCGGAAACCGGGCGGTCCGGCAGCTTTTTGGTCTTTGAGAAGAGGTATCGATGGCGACCCAGAAGATCCGGATCCGGCTGAAGGCGTATGACTACAAGCTGCTCGATCAGTCGGCCGGCGAGATCGTCGAGACGGCGAAGCGCACCGGCGCGAAGGTGGTGGGGCCGATCCCGCTGCCCACGCGGATCAACAAGTTCACCGTGCTGCGCTCCCCCCACGTGGACAAGAAGTCCCGTGAGCAGTTCGAGATCCGCACCCACAAGCGGCTCCTCGACATTCTCGAGCCCACCCAGCAGACGCTCGACGCCCTGATGAAGCTCGATCTGAGCGCAGGCGGCGACGTCGAGATCAAGAGCTAAGCCATGGCCACCCTGGACGTCATCAACCTCGAGAAGCAGAAGGTCGGGACCATCGACCTCCCCGACGAGATCGTCAACGGGCCCGTCGACGAGCACCTCTTCTACGAGGTGGTCAAGGCGCAGCTCGCCTCGCGGCGGGCGGGAACCGTGGGCGTGAAGAACCGCTCGCTGGTCTCCGGCGGGGGCAAGAAGCCGTACAAGCAGAAGGGCACCGGGCGCGCGCGCCAGGGCTCCATCCGCGCCAGCCAGTGGGTCGGCGGCGGCAAGGCGATGGCCCCGAAGATGCGCGACCACGAGTACCACGTGCCGAAGAAGGTGCGGAAAGCGGCGGTGCGGGCCGCGATCAGCAAGCGCAACCAGGACAAGGCGCTCCTGGTGGTGGACGTCTGGACGCCCGCGAAGCCCTCCACGAAGGAAGCGGTCAGCGCATTCGCCAGGCTGGGCATCGCCAGCGCGCTGGTGCTGGGGATGAAGGACAACCAGAACCTCTTCAAGTCCGTGCGCAACGCGAAGAAGTTCAAGTTCCTGCCCGTCGAGGGCGCGAACGTCTACGACATCCTGCGCCACCCGACGCTGCTCCTCACCAAGGACGCCGCCCTGGCGCTGACGGGGGTGCTGGCATGAACCGCTTCGAGATCATCAAGCGCCCGCTGGACACCGAGAAGCTCGACCGCATGCGGGACCGCGAGAACAAGTTCGCCTTCGAGATCCACCTCAAGGCGAACAAGACCGAGGTCAAGCAGGCCATCGAGCAGCTCTTCAAGGTGAAGGTGCTGGACGTGAAGACGTCCATCGTCCGCGGCAAGTTCCGCCGCCTCGGCCGGTCCGAAGGCCAGCGGCCCAATTGGAAGAAGGCGATCGTGACGCTGAAGGAAGGCGACGCGATCCAGCTCTTCGAGGGGAAGTAAGCGATGGCGCTCAAGAGCTACAAGCCGACCAGCCCGGGACGCCGCCTGACGACGTCGCCGGACTTCGCCGAGATCACCAAGGACTATCCGGAGCGCTCCCTGACCGCCCCGCTCAAGTCGACGGGCGGGCGCAACGTCTACGGGCGCATGACCACGCGCCACCGCGGCGGCGGGCACAAGCAGCGGATGCGGATCATCGACTGGAAGCGCGAGAAGGACGGGGTTTCCGCCAAGGTGGTGGCCATCGAGTACGACCCGAACCGCTCCGCGCGCCTGGCGCTGCTCCACTACACCGACGGCGAGAAGCGCTACATCCTCTGGCCCGTCGGCGTGAACGTCGGCGACGTGCTGAGCTCCGGGGAGACCGTGGACATCCGCCCGGGAAATTCACTCCCGCTGCACGCCATCCCCCTGGGGACGGTGATCCACAACATCGAGTTGAAGAAGGGCCACGGGGCGCAGATGATCCGCTCCGCCGGATCCTTCGGCCAGCTGATGGCGAAGGAAGGCAAGTACGCCCAGATCCGGATGCCCTCCACCGAGGTCCGCAAGATCCTCCTCGAGTGCAAGGCGACGGTGGGGCAGCTCGGCAACACCGAGCACGAGATCGTCCGGATCGGCAAGGCCGGCCGGAACCGCTGGAAGGGCTGGCGGCCGACGGTGCGCGGCCTGGCGATGAACCCGGTCGATCACCCGCACGGCGGCGGCGAAGGCAAGAGCGGCCAGGGCAACCCGCACCCGGTCTCGCCCTGGGGCCAGCAGACCAAGGGTCTGAAGACCCGCGTCAACAAGCGCACCACCAAGTTCATCATCAAGCGGCGCGACAAGGGAGTTCGCTGATGGCACGTTCGATCAAGAAGGGCCCCTTCATCGACCGCCACCTGATCAAGAAGGTGGAGGACATGAACCGGCAGAACCAGAAGAAGGTGGTGAAGACCTGGTCGCGCCGCTCGACCATCCTTCCCGACCTGGTGGGGCACACCTTCGCGGTGCACAACGGACGCAAGTTCATCCCCGTGTTCGTCACCGAGAACATGGTGGGACACAAGCTGGGCGAGTTCGCCCCCACCCGCACCTTCCACGGCCACACCGGCGACAAGAAGGCGAAGCCCGGAGCCACCGGCGCGCCGGGTGGAGCGCCGGGGGCAGCCCCGGGCACCCCGGCGCCGGCCGCACCGGCCCCGGCCGCGAAGTAAGGGAGACGAGACGATGGAAGCCAAGGCATCCCTCCGGTACCTCCGCATCACCCCCCGCAAGGTGCGGGTGGTGGCGGACCTGATCCGCGGCAAGAACGTGAACGCCGCCCTCGCGCAGCTCGCCTACGTGGAGAAGCGGGCGGCCGAGCCGCTGGCGAAGCTGCTGCGCAGCGCGGTGGCCAACGCCGAGCGGTCCGCCAAGGACCAGTCCCTCGACGTCGATCGGCTCACGGTGAAGGAGCTGATGGTCGACCAGGGGCCGTCCTTGCGCCGCTACATGCCGCGCGCCATGGGCCGCGCGTTCAAGATCCTCAAGAAGACGAGCCACATCCAACTGACGCTCTCGGACGAGACGCCGAAGAAGAAGCGGAGCTGAGCATGGGTCAGAAAGTCAATCCGATCGGGTTCCGCCTCGGGGTCATCCGCTCCTGGGACTCCAAGTGGTACGAGGAAAAGAACTACGCCAAGTGGCTGCACGAGGACATCCGCCTGCGCGAGTATGTGAAGAAGAAGCTGGGCCAGGCCGGCATCAGCAAGGTCGAGATCGAGCGCGCCGCGAGCAAGGTGAAGGTGAACGTGCACACCGCGCGGCCCGGCATCGTCATCGGCAAGCGCGGCGCCGGCATCGAGAGCATCAAGAAGGAGCTGCAGCAGTTCACCCAGAACGAGGTCTTCCTCAACATCGTCGAGGTCCGCAAGGCGGAGACCGACGCGCAGCTGGTGGCGGAGAACATCACCACCCAGCTGGAGCGCCGCATCGCCTTCCGCCGGGCGATGAAGAAGGCCATCCAGACCGCGCAGAAGTTCGGCGCCAAGGGCATCCGGGTGGCCTGCTCGGGCCGGCTGGGCGGCGCGGAGATGGCGCGCTACGAGTGGTACCGCGAAGGCCGGGTGCCCCTGCACACGCTCCGGGCGGACATCGACTACGGCTTCGCCGAGGCGAAGACCACCTACGGGAAGATCGGATGCAAGGTGTGGATCTTCCGCGGCGAGGTGCTCCCCGAGGGCGTCGCCACCGCGGAGGCGAAGAAGTCCCCTGCGCGTCCTGCCCCGACCCGCGCCACCAGCGCCACTCCCACGCCGGTTCAATAAGCCACCCTCGAGTTCCAGAGAGAACGCGTCATGATGCAGCCAGCACGAACGAAGTACCGCAAGCAGATGAAGGGCCGCCACAAGGGCAAGGCCTATCGCGGGGGCGATCTCGCCTTCGGCGACTTCGGCCTCAAGGTCCTGGAGTCCGGCCGCCTCACCGCGCGCCAGATCGAGGCGGGCCGCATCGCCATGACCCGCTTCATCAAGCGCGGCGGCAAGGTCTGGATCCGGGTGTTCCCGGACAAGCCGGTGACCAAGAAGCCCGCCGAGACCCGCATGGGCCACGGCAAGGGCAACGTCGAGGAGTGGCACGCGGTGGTGAAGATGGGCCGCATCCTCTACGAGATGGAAGGCGTGACCCCGGAGATCGCCAAGGAAGCGATGCAGCTGGCCTCGCACAAGCTGCCGCTGCACACCCGGATGATCAGCCGCAGGAACGAGCTGGGAGCCTGAGATGAAAGCCGCCGAGCTGAAGGAACTGAGCGTCGACGAGCTGACCCGCAAGGCGGGCGAGCTCCGGGAGAACCTCTTCAACCTCAAGATCCGCCGCCGCGCCGGGACGCTGGAGTCCACCGCGGACGTGACCAAGAACAAGCGTGACCTGGCGCGGATCCTCACCCTGCTGACGCTGAAGAACGGCGACAGCAAGGCGCAGCGGAAGACCGCGCAGCAGAAGCCCGCGGAGAAGAGCCCGCCGCAGCCTGCGGAGCAGAAGGAACAGCCATGAGCGAGAACACGCAAGAGAACCCGCAGGCCGAGCGCGGCCGCCCCAAGACCCGCATCGGGACCGTCGTCTCCAGCAAGATGATGAAGACGGTGGTGGTGCTGGTCGAGCGGCGGGCCAAGCACGGCCAGTACGGCAAGTACCTGACGGAGAAGAAGAAGTACAAGTGCCACGACGAGCTGCAGTCGGCCCGGCCCGGCGACAAGGTGCGGATCGTCGAGACGCGCCCGATGTCCAAGGACAAGCGCTGGCGGGTGGCCGAAATCCTGGCCAAGGCGGAACCCGATCTCCAGGGGAAGGCAGAGGTCTGACCCATGATCCAGATGCAAACGGTGCTGGATGTGGCCGACAACTCCGGCGCGAAGAAGGTCGCCTGCATCAAGGTGCTGGGCGGCACCAAGAAGCGCTACGCTTCCATCGGCGACGTGATCGTCGTCTCGGTCAAAGAGGCGGTGGTCAACAGCAAGGTGAAGAAGGGCGAGGTCGCCCGGGCGGTGATCGTGCGCACCAAGCGCGAGCTGAAGCGGCCCGACGGCAGCTACATCAAGTTCGACAGCAACAGCGCGGTGATGGTGAGCAAGGAAGGCGAGCCCATCGGGACCCGCATCTTCGGGCCGGTCGCTCGCGAGCTCCGGGCCAAGAAGTTCATGAAGATCATCTCGCTCGCGCCGGAGGTCCTCTAGACATGGCTCGCGCAAGCATCCGCATCAAGAAAGGCGACAACGTGTTCGTGCTCTCCGGCAAGGAGAAGGGCAAGACCGGCAAGGTGCTGGAGATCGATCACGACAAGCAGCGCGCCATCGTGGAGAAGCTGATGGTGTTCAAGCGGCACTTCAAGCGCGGCCGCAATCCGTCCGCGCCCGAAGGCGGCATCGTGGAGAAGAACGGCAGCATCCACATCTCCAACCTCGCCCTGGTCGACCCGGAGTCGAAGAAGCCGACGCGCCTGGGCACCAAGGTGCTGGAGAACGGCAAGCGGGTGCGCATCGCAAGGCGCAGCGGCGCGCAGATCGATCAGGCTTGAGGAACACATGCCAGACGACAAGAAGAAGCAGGAAGACAAGGCCGCGAAGAAGCACGCCCACGGCGAAGGTCCGGTGACCGACGTCAAGGCGCACGCCGAGGCGAAGAAGGCCCCGGCGGGCGGCGGCAAGAAGAAGGGCGGCAGACAGGAGAAGGGCCCGAAGACGATCCAGGCCGCGGAAGGCAAGGCCGCCGCGCGCGGCGATCATCCGGCCCGGCTCGGCATCGCCTACAAGGAGCAGATGATCCCGGCCCTGATGAAGGAGTTCGGCTACAAGAACCCGATGCAGGTGCCGCGGGTGGAGAAGGTGGTGGTCAACATGGGCCTCGGCGAGGCGATCACCAACAACAAGCTGATCGAGCAGGCCGAGGAGCAGATGATGGCGATCACCGGGCAGAAGGGCGTGGTCACCCGCTCGCGCAAGAGCATCGCGAACTTCAAGCTCCGCGAGAACCAGCCCATCGGCGTGATGGTCACCCTGCGCAAGGACCGGATGTACGAGTTCCTCGACCGCCTCCTGAACACCGCGCTCCCCCGGGTGCGCGACTTCAAGGGCGTCTCGATGAAGAGCTTCGACGGGCGGGGCAACTACACGCTCGGCATCAAGGAGCAGATCATCTTTCCGGAGGTCAACTACGACCGGATCGAGAAGATCAAGGGCATGAACGTCACCCTCGTGACGACCGCCAGGAGCGACGAAGAGGGCCGCGCTCTGCTGCGTTATTTCGGCATGCCCTTCCGGACGGCCTGACATGGCGAAGCTCTCCAAGATGGCGCAGGCGAAGCGCCTGAAGAAGAAGGCGAAGTTCAAGGTGCGCGCGTACAACCGCTGCGAGCTGTGCGGGCGGGGCCGCGGCTTCCTGAACAAGTTCCAGATGTGCCGCATCTGTTTCCGCAATCGCGCCCTGAAGGGCGAGATCACGGGAGTGATCAAGTCGTCCTGGTAGTCCAACGATCAGCCGGCGCGCCCACGGGTACGGCCGGCGGAGGTAGCAGCAAATGAGCATGACCGATCCAGTCGCCGATCTCCTCACCCGGATCCGCAACGCGCAGCGTGCGGGCCTGGAGGAGATCGATCTGCCCGCCAGCAACATCAAGCAGCAGATCTGCGAAGTGCTGCGCGCCGAAGGCTTCGTCCGCGAGGTCTCGCGCACGGCCGACGGCAAGCAGGGCACCTTGAAGGTGCTCCTCAAGTACGACGAGGGGCGAAGGCCGGCGATCAGCGAGATCCGGCGGCAGTCGAAGCCGGGGTTGCGCCGCTACGTGAAGTACACCGACATCCCCAAGGTGATGAACGGCCTGGGGATCGCCATCCTCTCCACCTCCCGCGGCGTGCTGGTCGATCACCAGGCGCGCAAACAGCACCTCGGCGGCGAGTTGATCGCCACGGTCTGGTAAGGAGCCGCCATGTCCCGCATCGGCAAGCTCGTCATCAAGATCCCCGACAAGGTCAAGGTCACGGCCGCGCCCGGCCTGGTCAACGTCGAAGGCCCCAAGGGCAAGGTCTCGCAGAAGCTCGACCGCGAGATGAAGGTCACCGTCGACAAGGGCGAGGTCCGCGTCGACCGCCCCAACGACTCGCGCCGCTCGCGCCAGCTGCACGGGCTGACCCGGACGCTGGTGGCCAACATGATCCAGGGCGTCACCGCCGGCTTCACCCGCTCGCTGGACATCGCCGGCGTCGGCTACAAGGCCGAGTTGAAGGGCAAGGCAGTGCACTTCGCCCTCGGCTTCTCGCACCCGGTGGTCTACCCGCTGCCGGAAGGGGTGACGGCGGAGTACGACGCCAAGGGCAACCGCCTGACCGTGAAGGGGGCCGACAAGCACCAGATCGGCCTGGTGGCGGCGGAGATCCGCAAGCTGCGCCCGCCCGAGCCGTACAAGGGCAAGGGGATCAAGTACGCGGAGGAGACCATCCGCCGCAAGCAGGGCAAGACGGGAGCCGCGTAATGAGCGCTTCGACCAACATGAAGAAGCAGGAGCTGCGGCGGCGCCGCAAGGCGCACATCCGCAAGAAGGTGGAGGGCTCGCAGGCGCGTCCCCGCCTCTCGGTGTACCGCAGCCTCAACCACATCTATGCGCAGGTGATCGACGACATGTCGGGCAAGACGATCGCCGCCGCATCCACGCTTTCTCCCGAGCTCAAGGACGGCAAGGGGAAGAAGCGCGAGCTGGCCAAGGAAGTGGGCAAGCTGGTGGCGAAGAAGTGCCAGGAGAAGCAGATCGCCGCGGTCGTCTTCGACCGGAACGGCTTCATGTACCACGGCCGGATCGCCGCGGTCGCAGAGGGCGCCCGCGAGGGCGGCCTGAAGTTCTAGAGCCTGTTCCCGCCTTCGCGGGAACAGGCAGCAACTACGTAGCCGCTAAGCCGCCTCCGGCGGCCGCGGCTATGACTGAGAGAGGGATAACATGGCTGCACCGATCAATCCGAATGACCTCCCCGAGCTGAACGACCGGGTGGTCCACATCAACCGCGTCGCCAAGGTGGTGAAGGGCGGCCGGCGTTTCTCCTTCTCCGCGCTGGTGGTGGTGGGGGACGGCCAGGGCCACGTCGGCGCCGGGCTGGGCAAGGCGAACGAGGTGCCCGAGGCCATCCGCAAGGGCGGCGAGCAGGCGAAGAAGAACCTCTTCAAGATCCCGCTCGCGGGCAACACCATCCCGCACGAGGTGATCGGCCACTTCGGCGCCGGCCGGGTGCTGCTCAAGCCGGCGGGCGAAGGAACGGGAGTGATCGCGGGCGGCAGCGTGCGCGCGGTCCTCGAGGCGGTCGGGATCCGCAACATCCTCACCAAGTCGCAGGGGTCGCGGAACCCGCACAACGTGGTCAAGGCAGCCCTCGACGGCCTGCGCCAGCTGCGCAGCCCCGAAGAGGCGGCGCGCCTGCGCGGCAAGGAACTGGCCGACATGCGCGCGGAGCAGGGAGCCTAGAGATGTCGCTGAAAGTGAAGCTGGTCCGCTCGATGAGCGGCCACACCGAGAAGCACCGCGAGACGCTGCGGGGCCTGGGCCTGACCCGGGTCGGCCGCGAGCGCGTCCTCCAGGACACGCCCGCCATCCGGGGCATGATCGACAAGGTCCAGTACCTGATCGAGTGGGCGGAGACGACCGAGGAGTTCAAGCCCTTCGGCCGGCGCTCGGCGGCCAAGTCGCAGAAGGCCGCTTCCGCGAAGGGACAGGCATCATGAACGAGCTGACCAGGCTCACGCCGCCGCGCGGCGGCGGGGTGAAGGAAAAGAAGAGGGTCGGGCGGGGCCAGGCCAGCGGGCAGGGCAAGACCGCCGGCCGCGGCGGCAAGGGCCAGAAGGCCCGCACCGGCAACATGAACTTCGCCGGTTTCGAGGGCGGGCAGATGCCCATCCAGCGCCGCCTCCCCAAGCGCGGGTTCACCAACCCGTTCCGCCTGGAGTACGCCCTGATGAACGTGGGCGTCCTCGAGGGGCTCGGGCTCGCCGAGATCGATCTGGACAAGCTGGTCGAGGCCGGCGCCGTCAAGGACCGCAAGGACGGCCTGAAGATCCTCGGCGACGGCGCGCTGACCAAGGCGATCTCCGTGCGGGCGCACAAGTTCTCCGCCTCCGCCAAGGAAAAGATCGAGAAGGCCGGGGGCAAGGCGGAGCTGATCGTCGTGCCGCGCAAGCCCACCCCGCAGCAGCGGAAGGCCGAGGAAAAGAAGGCCGCGGCCGCGGCGAAGAAAGCGTAGACTAAAGCGACCTCAAGGAGCCGCCGACGTGTCGTTTGCCAACGCCTTCTCGAACCTGTTCAAGATCCAGGAGCTGCGCAAGCGGCTCCTCTTCACCCTCTTCTGCCTGGCGGTCTACCGCGTCGGCGTGTTCGTCACCGCCCCGGGCGTGAACCGGGTGGTGATGAAGAAGGCGATCGAGTCCAGCGGCGGCTTCCTCAACCTCTTCAACCTCTTCACCGGCGGCGCCCTCGAGCAGCTCTCCATCTTCGCGCTGGGGATCATGCCGTACGTCAGCGCCAGCATCATCCTGCAGCTGCTCACCGTCGTGGTGCCCACCCTGGAGAAGCTCTCGAAAGAGGGCGAGATGGGACGGCGCAAGATCACCCAGTGGACCCGCTACGGCACCATCGTCCTCTCCATCGTGCAGGGCTTCGGGATCGCCCGCTACCTGGAATCGGTGAAGGCCGGCAACGAGAGCGTGGTCCCCGACGACGTGAAGGGCTGGGGCTTCCGCCTGCTCACCGTCATCACCCTCACCGCCGGCACCGCGTTCATCATGTGGCTCGGCGAGCAGATCACCGAGCGCGGGATCGGCAACGGCATCTCGCTGATCATCTTCGCCGGCATCGTCGCCCGCATCCCCCAGGCCATCATCCAGACCTGGACCACCTTCCAGGACAAGGCGGAAGGATCGGACATCCAGATCCTGGTGCTGGGCGTGGTGATGGTGGCGACCATCGCGGTGATCGTCTTCGTCGAGCGCGCGTATCGAAAGATCCCCGTGCATTACGCGAAGCGCGTGGTGGGCCGGCAAACGTTCAGCGGCCAGAGCACGCACCTGCCGCTCAAGGTGAACATGTCGGGCGTGATCCCGCCCATCTTCGCCAGCTCGATCCTGCTCTTCCCGGCGACGCTCGCCACCTGGATCCCGGCGTTCAAGCCGTTCGCCGACGCGATGAGCCGCGGCGGCTGGATCTACGACGGCCTCTACGTGATCGGGATCATCTTCTTCTGCTACTTCTACACCGCGGTGACGTTCAACCCGGTGGACGTGGCCGACAACCTCAAGAAGTACGGCGGCTACGTGCCCGGCATCCGCCCCGGCAAGAAGACCGCCGAGTACATCGACCACGTCCTCTCGCGCATCACCTTCGGCGGCGCCATCTACATCTCCGCCGTCTGCGTGCTGCCCAGCATCCTGATCACCAAGTACAACGTTCCCTTCCAGTTCGGGGGCACGGCGCTCTTGATCGTGGTCGGCGTCGCCCTCGATACCGTGCAGCAGATCGAGAGCCACCTGATCACCCGGCACTACGAGGGCTTCACCGGCCCGCGCGGGCCGCGCATCCGGGGACGGCGCGACAGCATGGGCACTCCGGCTGCCGCTTAAAGGGGGCCGCGCGTGAACGTGATCTTCCTCGGGCCGCCGGGGGCGGGAAAAGGGACGCAGGCGAAGCGCATCACCGCGCGCTACGGGATTCCGCAGCTCTCCACCGGCGACATCCTGCGCAAGGCGGTCGCCGACGGCACCGCGCTCGGCAGCAAGGCGAAGGCGCTGATGGACGCCGGCAAGCTCGTGCCCGACGAGATCGTCAACGGGGTCATCGACGAGGCGCTGGAGTCGCCTTCGGCCGCCAAGGGCTTCCTTTTCGACGGCTTCCCCCGCACCGTCCCGCAGGCCACCGCGCTGGACGAGATGCTCCAGCGGCGTGGCCGGAAGATCGACCACGTGATCGACCTCCAGGTGCCGACCGAGGTGCTGGTGGAGCGCCTCTCCGGGCGGCAGACCTGCCCGAAGTGCCAGACCTCCTACGGCAAGGACACCCCGCCCAGGCGGCCCGGCATCTGCGACAAGGAAGGCGAGAAGCTGATCGTTCGCCCGGACGACATGCCCGACCGGGTCCGGCAGCGGATGGTGGAGTACGAGAGCAAGACGGCCCTGCTCACTGGTTACTACAAGGCGCGCGGCGTGGTGCGCCCCGTGGACGGCGTGGGTACCGTCGACGAGGTGGAGGCGCGCATCGTCCGGGCGCTGCGATAGATGGCAGGCGGGATCGAGATCAAGACGCGCGACGAGATCGCCTGGATGCGGGAGGCGTCGCTGATCGTCTTCGAGGTGCTCGAGGAGCTGACCAAGGCGGTGGCCCCCGGCGTGACCCTCGAGGAGCTGGACGACATCGCCGAGCGGGAGACGGTTCGCCGGGGCGGCACCTGCGCCTTCAAGGGCCTGTACGGGTTTCCCAAGAACATCTGCATCTCGGTGAACGAGCAGGTGGTGCACGGGATCCCCACCCGCCGCAAGCTGGTGGAGGGCGATCTCCTCAAGCTCGACTACGGGGTGATCAAGCACGGCTACCACGGCGACTCGGCGCGCACGGTGCCGGTCGGCAACGTCTCGCCGGAGGCGGCGCGGCTCTTGGACGAGACGCGCAACGCGCTGGAGAAGGGGATCGCGGCGATGAAGCCGGGAAACCGGATCAGCGACATCGGCGCCGCCATCGAGGCCCACGTCGCGCCGTTCGGGTACGGGATCGTCCGCGACTACGTCGGCCACGGGATCGGCAAGAAGCTGCACGAGGACCCCCAGGTGCCGAACTACGGACCGTCGCTGTGGACGCGCGGCCAGCCCAACCCGCGCATGCGGCCGGGGATGGTGCTGGCCATCGAGCCGATGATCAACCTCGGCACGCACGAGGTGGACACGCTGCCCGACGGGTGGACGGTGGTGACCCGCGACGGCAAGCTCTCCAGCCATTGGGAGCACACCATCGCCGTGACCGAAGACGGCTTCCAGGTGTTGACCCGCCCGTGATCGCCCTGCTCGCCGCGGCGCACGCGTACCTGTTCCTCTGGCCCGGGCAGCCGGCGAAAGCGCTGTTCCTACTTCCGGCGGAAGGCGAGAGCGCGTGCGGGATCGGGACCCTCACCTTCGGCGCCCCCGATGGCTCCTGGACCGGCGGCAGCGCCGGCGCCAAGGCTTCCTGCGAGTTCCGCCAGTCCGTGCAGCCCGATTCGCTGCTGCCGATCTGGGTGGATGCGGCGAAGGCGAATCCGGGTGCCGACATCGAGGTCGCGTGGACGCTGCAGGGCAGCGGCGCGAACGCGAAGGGCCACAGCCTGACGCTCAAGCCGGAGCCGGTCGACGTGGAGTCGCTGAAGGCATCGGGCGCGAGCCTCTCCGCCAAGGCGACAAAGGTGAAGAACAGCATCCGCGTGGAGGTGAAGAACGGCGGCTCCAGCGCGCTGCTCCTCGGCGACGCCGTCGCCGCGCGCAACCGACCCGACGACACCTGCGTCGGCAACGGGCCGCAGGTCCTGCTGCAACCAGGCGAGACCCTGGTCGACACCCGCCCCGGCCTGCTCTCCAAGTCCATGCAGGTCTGGGCCGCAGCGTTTACCGGCCCGAAGCAGTGCCAGTGGGTGGAGGTCCGGCGGCGCTGAGCATGCGTGAAAGCGCCTGCTCGCTCGTTCCGGGACGTCAAACCGCTGATACCGAACCGCCTTCGGCGGTTCAGCCCGCCGCTGCGAATGCTCCGGAAGATCGGTCGCTCGAGGCGTCTCGCGATTTCCCCCGGCTCGCCTCCGCGAGCCGGGGAGTTTGACAAGCCGCGGCGCGGCTGTTAATTAGCCGCGCTCCTTTGGTTCCGGGTTGGCCCCGGCGGCGAGAGCCGCGGTAGGGGGTGCGGGACGGAAGGAAAGCGATTTTCGGGGTGTTTTTTCGTCGGCTGGAGGAAGCCGTGAAGGTCCGTGCTTCGGTGAAGAAGATCTGCGTGAAGTGCAAGGTGATCCGCCGCAAGGGAGTCGTGCGCGTGATCTGCACCGCGAACCCCCGCCACAAGCAGCGGCAAGGTTGAGGAGCGTTTAGATGGCGCGTATTGCAGGCGTGGACCTTCCCCGCGAGAAGCAGATCCAGATCTCGCTCCAGTACCTCTACGGAATCGGCATCACCACGGCGAAGAAGATCTGCGCAGCCGCCCAGCTCGATCCCACCAAGCGCACCAAGGATCTCACCGAAGACGAGATCCACCGCATCCGCGAGACGCTGGAGCAGGGCTACAAGGTGGAAGGCGACCTGCGCCGCGAGACCAGCCTGAACATCAAGCGTCTGATGGACCTCGGCTGCTACCGCGGCCTGCGCCACCGCAAGGGCCTGCCGGTCCGCGGCCAGCGCACCCACACCAACGCGCGCACGCGCAAGGGCCCGAAGCGCGGCATCGTCCGTCGCGCCGTCGCCGCCGCGCCCCCTCCCTCCCGGTAAGGACACTTCGACATGGCCGAAGAGCAGAAAGAGAAAGAGAAAGAGCAGAAGCCCTCCGCAGCCCCGGCGACGCCCGCAGCAGGCGCCGCCGCCACCCCGGCAGCAGCCGAGCGCAAGGGAAAGAAGAAGGCGCGCAAGAACGTGCAGACGGGGATCGTCTACATCCAGAGCACGTTCAACAACACCATCATCACCATCACCGACGTCTCCGGGAACGTGCTCTCCTGGTCGTCCGCCGGCGCGCGCGGCTTCAAGGGCTCGCGCAAGTCGACGCCGTTCGCCGCCCAGGTGGCGGCCGGCGACGCGGCCGCCAAGGCGATGGAGCACGGCCTGAAGAGCGTCTCGGTGCTGGTCAAGGGGCCCGGGGCGGGCCGCGAGTCCGCGCTGCGCGCGCTCGCCGCGGCGGGGCTCAAGGTCACCCTGATCCGCGACATCACCCCCATCCCGCACAACGGCTGCCGGCCGCCGAAGCGCCGCCGCGTTTAAGGAGCTTTCTCAAAATGGCTCGCTACACGGAATCGTCGTGCCGCATCTGCCGGCGAGAGAATTTGAAGATGTACCTGAAGGGCGACCGCTGCTACACGGACAAGTGCGCCATCGAGCGCCGTCCGTACCCGCCGGGCCAGCACGGCCAGGGGCGCGCCAAGTTCTCCGAGTACGGCGTGCAGCTGCGCGAGAAGCAGAAGGTGAAGCGCCTCTACGGCCTCCTCGAGACGCAGTTCCGCGGCTACTACCTGCGCGGCAGCGCCGCCAAGGGCAAGACCGGCGAGAACCTGCTCCAGTTCCTCGAGCAGCGCCTCGACAACGTGGTCTTCCGCCTCGGCTTCGCGGACACCCGCGCCGAGGCGCGCCAGCTGGTGCGCCACGGCCACTTCCGGGTGAACGACCGCAAGGTCAACATCCCCAGCTTCCAGGTGAAGGTGGGCGACGTGGTCGCGGTGAAGGAGAAGTCGCGCAAGATCGTCCGGATCAACGAGGCGCTGGAGGCCGTCGATCGCCGCGGCATTCCCGCCTGGCTCGACCTGGACAAGGGCGGCTTCAAGGGGACGGTGAAGAGCACCCCGAGCCGCGACGACATCACCATGCCCATCCAGGAGCAGCTGATCGTCGAGCTCTACTCGAAGTAGTCGTTTGAAGTTGAAGCACCCGCGACGGACGACCCGATGGTGCCCCGCAATTCCGCGGGGAGCAGGGCGGCGTTGCAAGGAGAAGAAACGTGGCAGAAGCATTGATTGCGAAGAACTGGCGCGACCTGATCAAGCCGCGCGGATTGCACGTCGAGCAGGACACCCTCACCGACACCTACGGCAAGTTCGTCGCCGAGCCGCTGGAGCGCGGCTTCGGCATCACGCTGGGCAACGGGCTCCGGCGCGTGCTCCTCAGCTCGCTGCAGGGCGCGGCGATGACCAGCGTGCGCATCGAAGGCGTGGAGCACGAGTTCACCACCATCTCCAACGTCGCCGAGGACGTCACCGACATCATCCTCAACCTCAAGGAAGTCCTCCTCCGCATGCACACGCAGGAGGAGAAGACCATCCGCATCGAGATCGAGGGGCCCAAGGAAGTGAAGGCGGGCGACATCATCGTCGACCAGGACGTGGAAGTGCTGAACCCCGGGCACCACCTCTTCACCGTCGGCGAAGGCGGGCGCGTGCGGATGGAGATGACCGCCCGGCGCGGCCGCGGCTACGTTCCCGCGGAGCGGAACAAGGTGGTGGGCGCGCCCATCGGCGTGATGCCCATCGACTCGCTGTTCAGCCCGGTGAAGAAGGTCAACTACCAGGTGACCAACGCCCGCGTCGGGCAGGCCACCGACTACGACCGCCTCTCGCTCGAGGTGTGGACCAACGGCTCGGTGACGCCGGCCGATGCCGTGGCGTTCGCGGCCAAGATCGTCAAGGAGCAGCTCTCCATCTTCATCAACTTCGACGAGACCGAGGAGCCGGCCCCGATCGAGCTGCCGAAGAGCGAGGAGAAGCTGAACGAGAACCTCTTCCGCTCGGTGGACGAGCTGGAGCTGTCGGTCCGCTCGGCCAACTGCCTGCAGAACGCCAACATCAAGACCATCGGCGACCTGGTGCAGAAGACCGAGGCGGAGATGCTGAAGACCAAGAACTTCGGCCGGAAGTCCTTGAAGGAGATCAAGGAAATCCTCGCCGAGATGGGCCTCTCGCTCGGCATGAAGCTGGAGAACTGGCCGCCCAAGCCGCCGACGGCGCAGGCCCCCGCGCTGAAGCAGTAAAGGAGCTTCCACCATGTCCCGCCACGCCAACGCCGGCCGCAAGCTGAGCCGGAACACCAGCCACCGCAAGGCCCTGCTCGACAACCTGGTCCGGGCGGTGATCCTGCACGAGAGCATCCGCACCACCACGCCCAAGGCGAAAGAGACGCGCAAGCTGGTGGAGAGGGTGATCACCAAGGCGCGAAAGAACACGCTGGCGGCGCGGCGGATCGTGCACAAGACCGTGCGAGATCAGGCGGCGCTGGCCAAGCTGTTCGAGAGCATCGGGCCGCGCTTCGCCCAGCGCCCGGGCGGCTACACCCGGATCGTGCACGTGGCGAACCGCGTCGGCGACAACGCCCCGATGGCCATCCTCGAGCTGGTGGAGAAGAGCGAGAAGACCGAGCCGGAGAAGAAGGCCAAGGCGACCGGCGACCAGGGCGGCGCCGAGAAGAAGCCGGCGAAGCAGAAGGCGAAGAAGGCCGAGGAAGAAAAGAAGGAAGAGTAATTCGGGTAATTCGCGGACACCCTACGCAACTCGCCATGCCAACCGAAATTTGGCACGAGTTGCGTGGGGTGTCCCGGATCTCGTGTCCCGGATTTCAGAACGTCAGGCGGCCGCGGATCCGGGCGATCAGTTCCTGGTTCTCGAAGGGCTTGCGGATGAATTCCTCCGCGCCGGCGGCGAGAGCGCGCTCCACCACGTCCTTGCCGGGCCGCGCTGAGACCACGAAGACGGGCACGTCGCGGGTGCGGGGATCCTTCTTCAGCGCGCGGCAGAGATCGAGGCCGTCGCGGTCGGGCATGGCGATGTCGAGCAGGACCAGGTTCGGGACTGCGTGCTCGAGCTTCTCCAGGGCCGCCGCCGCGCTGGTCGCGACGGTGGAGTCGATTCCCTCCAGCTCCAGCAGGGTGGCGAGAAAGGTGACGATCTCCGGATCGTCGTCGACCACCAGGACGCGGCGCCGCGGCACGGGTTCCTCGGCGGCGCTCATTGGCGGAACTCCGTCTCGTAGCGGCCGCCGGAGGTGTCGACGAGCAGCGTCTTCGGCTCCAGGTTCCGGGGCGCCCAGGTGGCTTTTCCCTGCGGGTCGCGGATGGCGAACTTGTTCACCGTCAGCATCACGTGGCCGCCGGCCGCGACTTCGTCGGCGCGATATTCGTAGATGCCGTTCAGGGTCAGCCGGACGTCGCGCCAGGAGCTTCCGGAATCGTTGCGGACGAAGATCTGGGTCATCGCCGGCAACTCGACCCGCTGCACCCGGACATAGGCATTGAGCACATTGTCGGTATAAAGCTGCCCGGCCAGCGTCGCAGCCACAATCGCGCCGTAGCTGCCGAGCGCGTAAGCGCGCCAGCGGGAGTGCTCCGGACGGGCCCGGAAGTCCTTGAGGGCGCTCCCGCCGCGGCTCGCCACGTTGCCGAAGATCCGGCTGGTAACGCGGATGAGGCCACGAGCCGCCGCTGCGAGGCCGCTGCCGACGCTGGCCCCGAGCGAACGCTTCTGCGGCGTCGCCGGGGAGGGGGCCGGCGGACCCGTGACTTCGTTCACCCGGCCATCGTACCCGAGGACGCGTCCGGAGCAAGCCGCGGGCTCAGACGCAATGCGTCAGAATTTGGTAAGCCGCGATCCAAACTTGAATTTCACCTCCGGGACCAAATCCTCGCCGGACGTCCAACGCAGCGAGTCAATCCTGCCGCCAGGCCGTCCTGCGGAACGCCGGATCCTGCGACCAACGGGCGAACGCAGGGTCACCCTGCATCTGCGACTTCGACCTGTCCGCCGCGTCGCGCGCCGCCTTGTCCAGCGCCTCTCCCTTCAGCCCCTGCTCCGCGAGCCTCTCGCGGGCATCGGCATCGACGCGCTTCGCCGCTTCCGCGAGCGCTTCCGCCGCGGCGCCACCTTCGCCGCGCGCAGCAAACACCCGGGCGCGACCGTAGTACCCCTGCGGGGAAGACGGCGCGACGGAGAGCAGGCGATCGAACGTCGCCGCCGCCTCCGGCGCCTGCCCGTCCTCGAGCAGCGCCAGCCCGTATTGGTACAGCGCCGGCACGTTGTCCGACTTGAGATGGACCGCCGTCTCGTAGTCCGCGAGCGCCGCCTTCCGATCGCCGGCGCGCGATGCGAGGTTTCCCCGGGAGAGGAGGAGGAAGAGGTTCGTCGGCGCGCGCTCCAGCGCGCTGCTCAGCTCCGCGCGCGCCCCCGCCAGGTCGCCCCGATCGCCGAGCACCCGCGCCGATCCGATCCGCGCCGTCACCGCGCCTGGATCCACCGCCGAGGCGTCGCGATACGCCGCCAGCGCCTCTTCCTTGCGGCCGAGGTCGTAGAGGGTGTCGCCCAGCCTTTCCCGCGCCTGGGCGCTACGGGGCGCGAGCCGCGCAGCCTCGCGATACTCCGCCACGGCCTCGTCCCGGTGCCCGGTATTCACCAGCACGTTGCCGCGTGCGAGGTGCGGCGCGGACCCGTCGCTGTTGCAAGCCCAGACGAGCGCCAGCGCGACGATGAGGAGCGGCTTCATGGGGGTCGGAGGATAATCGAGAGGACCCGCCCGAGAAAGCCGTTTGTCACCCGCGCCCGTCAGGCCGGCGGAAGGGTGAGCACGAAGGTGGCGCCTTCCCCCTCGCGCAGCGCCAGGGTCCCGCCGTGCGCCTGCGCGATGTCGCGGCTGGTGGCGAGCCCGAGCCCGTTTCCGCCCGGACGGGTGGTGACGAAGCGCCGGAAGATCCGCTCCCGGTTCTCCGGGGGCACCCCCGGTCCGTCGTCGGCGACCACCACCTCCGCGCTCCCGTCGGCGGTGCGCGAGGTGCCGATGGTGATCCGCGTGCTGGCGAAGTCCAGCGCGTTGAGGAGGAGGTTGAGCAGCAGCTGGCGGATGGCGAAGGGGTCGGCATCGACCCGCGGCGGCTCGCCCGCGGTCTGCGTCAGCTGCAGGTCCTTGATCCGCACCATCGGCCGCACCATCTGCAGCGCGTCGTTCACCAGCTCGTTCACGTCCTGCGGCCTGCGCGCCACCTTCTCCCCCGACGAGTAGCTGAGGAAGCTCTGCAGCTGCGCCACCGTGCGCCGGGTCTCGTTCTCCAGCTCTTTCAGGTGCCGGATCACTTTCGGATCGGTGTGCGCGCGCTCCGCAGCGGTCCGGGCCAGCTCGGCGAATCCCAGCACCACGGTCAGCGCGTTCTTCATCTCGTGCGCGAACCCCGCCGTGAGCAGACCCACCGTGCTGGTCCGCTGGGCGCGCTCCAGGGCGACGGAGATGTCCGCCAGGCGCCGCTGCAGCGTCCAGGCGGAAGCGACGCCGGCGACCGCCATCACCAGCACCGCCAGGTAGAGCAGGCCGCCGAGGTTGATGCCCTTCCACAGCGAGATCACCAGCGCGATGGTGGAGAGGAGGAAGATCATCGGCCCCCAGTACAGGGCGGCGACCGCGATGTTGCGCGCCCGCAGCGCCGCGAGGATTCCGGGAGAGGTGGGGCGCTGCTTCTGCACGCCGGGCCATATAGCAGAAGTGGAATGCGGAACGCGCGCGATCCATCATGCGCCGCATGGGCCTGCAAGGGCGGCGCGTGCTCCTCTGCGTGGGCGGAGGGATCGCCGCGTACAAGTCGTGCGAGCTGGCGCGCCTGCTCTCGAAAGCGGGGGCCCAGGTCCGCGTCGCGCTCACTCCGGCGGCGCAGCGCTTCGTCGCCGCCATCACCTTCCAGGCGCTGACCGGGAACCCGGTCTCGACCGACCTCTTCGCCCTCGAGCAGGAGCTGGCCGCGGGCCACATCGCGCTCGCGGACTGGGCGGAGCTGGCGGTGGTTGCGCCCGCGACCGCGAACCTGCTCGCGCGCCTGCGGATCGGGCAGGCGGACGACGCGGCCGCCGCGGCCCTCCTCGCCATCGAGCCGCGCCGCTGGCTGCTCGCGCCGGCGATGAACGAGAAGATGTGGGCGAGCCCCGCGGTGCAGGAGAACGTGCGCGTGCTGCGGGAGCGGGGAGCGCGCGCCGTCGGGCCCGCGGTGGGCGAGATGGCGGAGCGCAGCCACGTGGGGCCGGGCCGGATGTCCGAGCCGGCCGAGATCCTCGCCGCGTGCGCCGAAGCCCTGGCGCCGCGCGATCTGGAATCGGTGGGACTGCTGGTGACCGCCGGGCCGACGCGGGAGATGCTCGACCCGGTCCGGTTCCTCTCCAACCCTTCCTCCGGCCGCATGGGGTACGCCATCGCGGAGGCGGCGCGCGACCGCGGCGCGCGGGTGACGCTGATCAGCGGTCCGGTCGCGCTCCCGAGGCTGCCCGAGGTCGAAACGGTCGACGTGGTCTCCGCCGAGGATCTCTCCCGCGCCGTCGACGCGCACCTGGACGGGATCAGAGTGGTGGTGATGGCCGCGGCGGTGGCGGATCAGAAGCCGAAGACGCGGGCGCGGCAGAAGGCGAAGAAGCAGCCGGGAGAGGAGAGCGTGACCCTCGTCCGCACGCCCGACATCCTCGCCGGGCTGGGGGCGCGCACCGGGCGGCCCCTGCTGGTGGGATTCGCCGCCGAGACCGAGAACATCGAGCAGAACGCGCGGGAGAAGCTCCAGCGCAAGAACCTGGACCTGATCGTCGCCAACGACGTGGCGCAGGCCTTCGGCAAGGAGACGAACCAGGTGCTGGTCCTCGGCAAGGACGGCGCCCGCCGCGAGCTGCAGGGATCGAAGCTCTCCGTGGCCCATGCCATTCTGGACATGGTCCGCGAGCGCCTGGACAGTTAGACTGCGCGCATGCGCGAGCTAGTCAACGAGGTCCGTGCCTGGCTCGCCTGGGCCCAGGACAGCGGCCTGCAAAACCTGGCCCCGGAACCGCGGAAGCAGCCTGCCGCGCCCGAGCGGGTGGAGGGGGAGGCCAAGGTGAAACTGCCCCTGCTGGACGCCGTGTCGGCGGAGCTGGGCGAGTGCACGCGCTGCAAGCTGCACCGCACCCGCACCAACATCGTCTTCGGCGTGGGGAACCCGGATGCCCGGCTGATGTTCGTCGGCGAGGCGCCCGGCGAGGACGAGGACCTGCAGGGATTTCCCTTCGTCGGCAAGGCCGGCCAGCTGTTGACGAAGATGATCGAGGCGATGGGCCTGCGCCGCGACGACGTCTACATCTGCAACACGGTGAAGTGCCGCCCGCCCAACAACCGCAATCCCGAGCCGGACGAGCTCCTCGCCTGCGAGCCGTTCCTCAAGGGCCAGCTCGGCGCCGTGAAGCCGGAGGTGATCGTCACCCTGGGAAAGTTCGCGGCCCAGGCCCTCCTGCGCGAACAGACCCCCATCAGCCGGCTGCGCGGGCAGTGGCGGGAGTACCAGGGCGTCCCGCTGATGCCCACCTTCCACCCGGCTTACCTGCTGCGCAGCCCCGGAGAGAAGGGGAAGGTCTGGGACGACCTGAAGCAGGTGATGAGCAAGCTGCGTCTTCCGCAAGGGAAAGGAGCGGTGTCATGATCCTCGCCCTTCTCCTCGCCGCCGCGGGGCCGGTCGTGCACTACGCCGAGGTCGCCGGCTCCGTCGATCCCGGCTCCGGCGCGTTCCTCATCGCCGCCATCCACGACGCCGAGGACAAGGGCGCCGAGGCGCTGGTGGTGCGGCTCGACACGCCTGGCGGCCTGCTTTCGACCACCCGCGACGTCGTGCAGGCCGAGCTGAGCGCGAAGGTGCCCATCGTCTTCTGGGTGGGGCCGCCGGGAGCGCGGGCTGGATCCGCCGGCGTCTTCCTCACCCTGGCCGCGCACGTGGCCGCGATGGCGCCGTCCACCAGCATCGGCGCGGCGCACCCGGTGGGGATCGGCGGCTCGGACGAGAAGAACGACGAAAAGAACACCATGTTCCAGAAGGTGGAGAACGACACGGCGTCGTTCGTCAAAGGCATCGCCGAGAGGCGCTCGCGCAACGTGGAGTGGGCGGAGAAGGCGGTGCGGCAGAGCGAGAGCGTGACCGCCTCCAAGGCCCTCGACCTGCACGTGATCGACCTGATCGCCGAGGACCTGCCCGAGCTCCTGCGCAAGATCGACGGGCGGAAGATCGACCTGGGCGGCGGCGAGCGCCGGACGCTGCGGACGGCGAGCGCGGAGATCCGCAACGTTCCCTGGGCGGTGAAGGAGAAGGTGCTGCACGGCCTCGCCAACCCCGAGGTGGCGTACCTGATCGCCATGCTCGGAGTGCTGGGCGTGATGCTCGAGCTGTTCCACCCTGGAACGATCGTTCCCGGCGTGGTGGGCGGGATCTGCCTGGTCGTCGCCGCCATCGCCTTCCAGATGCTGCCGGTGAACATCGGCGCGCTGCTCTTGATCGTGCTCGGCATCGGCTTCTTCATCGCGGAGATGTACGCCGGCGGGCATGGAGGATTCGTCGCTGCCGGGCTGGTCTGCGTGGTGATCGGATCGCTGCTCCTCGTCGGTCACGTCGACAAGAGCTTCTACGCCGACGCCGACTTCGGCCTCGGCTGGCGCATCGTCGCGCCGGTGGGAGCGGCGCTTGCGTTGATCGCGGGCTCGCTGGCCTGGAAGCTGTCGGCCAGCGCGCGCCAGCCGCTCAAGGCGGGCGCGTACTCCGTCATCGGCGAGATCGGCGAAGTGCGCGACGACGACACCATCCTCGTCTCCGGCGAGCTGTGGAAGGCGCACAGCGCCGAGCCGCTCACGCCGGGCAGCCGTGCCCGCGTCCTCGCGGTGCACGGTCTCACCCTGGAAGTGGCGCCCGAGGGCGCCGCACTGACAAAGGCGACGTCATGATCTACTGGGTCTTCGTCATTCCCGTCCTGTTCTGGGTCATCTCCGGCCTGCGCGTCATCCAGGAATACGAGTCGGGCGTCATCTTCCGGCTCGGCCGCTTCGCCGAGGTGAAGCGGGCCGGGCTCAACTGGATCGTCCCGGGCGTGGACCGGATGGTCAAGGTGGACCTGCGCACGGTGGTGCGCGACGTCCCGCCCCAGGACGTGATCACCCGCGACAACGTCAGCCTGAAGGTCTCTGCGGTGATCTACTTCCGGGTGATCGACGCCGAGAAGGCCATCATCCAGGTGGAGAACTTCCTCTACGCCACCTCGCAGCTCTCCCAGACCACCCTGCGCAGCACGCTGGGCAAGCTGGAGCTCGACGACCTGCTGGCGCAGCGGGAGAAGATCAACAAGGAGCTCCAGCAAGTCCTCGACCAGCACACCGAGCCGTGGGGGATCAAGGTGACCGCGGTGGAGGTGAAGGCCATCGACCTGCCGCCGGAGATGCAGCGGGCGATGGCCCGGCAGGCCGAGGCGGAGCGCGAGCGGCGGGCGAAGGTGATCGCGGCGGAGGGCGAGTACCAGGCGGCGGAGAAGCTGGGCATGGCCGCCGACGTCATCCAAGCGCATCCTACCGCGCTGCAACTCCGCTATCTGCAGACGCTGGTGGAGATCAGCGCCGAGAAGGCCAGCACCACCATCTTCCCGCTGCCCATCGATCTGCTGACGCCGTTCATCAAGCTGGCGCAGAACGCCGCCGACCAGCTCCCCCCGCAGCGCCTTCCCATCGGCGTGAAGCGTGAGTGAGGCCGATCCGTACGGGCTGCGGCGGGTGGTCCGCCCGAAAGGCGTGCTGCCGCAGCAGGCGGAGGTGCTGGATCCCCGCCTGCCGCTGGGGCCGGACGAGCTGGCCATCGACGTGGAGCGCCTGAACGTCGATGCGGCCTCATTCCGGCAGCTGCAGCAGGAGTGCGCGGGAGACGTGCCGCGGATCGCCTCGCGGGTCCGCGAGATCGTCGCCCAGCGGGGGAAGCTGCAGAACCCGGTCACCGGCTCGGGCGGGATGCTGATCGGCCGGGTGGCGGAGATCGGTACCGCGCATCCGGCGCATGCCGAGCTGAAGCGCGGCGACCGGATCGCGACGCTCGTCTCGCTCACCTTGACCCCGCTCGTGCTCGAGGAGATCGGCGCGGTCCATCCCGGGGCCGAGCGGCTGGACGTGCGCGGCCGGGCCATCCTCTTCGCCACCGGCCTGTGGGCGCCGATGCCGGACGATCTGCCGGAAGCCACCGCGCTCGCCGTCCTCGACGTCTGCGGCGCGCCCGCCTGGGTGGCGCGGCTGGCCACGAAGGGGCAGCGCGTCCTCGTCCTCGGCGCAGGAAAGAGCGGATCGCTGGCCTGCGCGCAGGCGCGCAGGAACGGCGCCCACGTCACCGCGCTCGACTACCGCCGCGATGCCGCGCAGGCGCTGGTCTCCGACGGCCTCGCGGACGCATGGCTCGCGGCGGACGCGACCCGGCCGCTGGAGGTGTATGCGCAAACGAAGGGCGCGTTCGACCTGGTGGTGAACTGCGCCAGCGTGCCGGGGACGGAGATGGCGAGCATCCTCTCCGTGCGGGAAGGCGGCGAGGTCCTCTTCTTCAGCATGGCGACGTCGTTCACCGCCGCCGCCCTGGGGGCAGAGGGAGTGGGGAAGGACGTGCGCCTGACCATCGGGAACGGCTACGCGCGCGGCCATGCGGCGCTGGCGCTCGATCTGGTCCGTCAGACCCCGGCGCTGCAGAGAATCTTCGCCGCCCGAGTCGCCTGATGGCGCGCGACGCTTGCGCCGTCGTCCTTGCGGGCGGGGGGAGCCGCCGGTTCGGGAGCGACAAGGCGCTGGCGCTGTTCCGGGGCGAGCCTCTCGTCGGCCGGGTGGCGCGGACCCTGCGCGAAGCGGGATTCACGCAGGTGGCCATCGCCGCGAAGGAGCCGGAGAAGTACGCCGCGGCCGCGGCCGGGACGGAGCTCCTCACCGATGTCCGCCCCGCTCAAACGCCTCTGGCGGGGCTGGAGGCGGCGCTGCGCGGCTCGCGCCACCCGCTGGTCTTCGCCTGCGCCGCGGACATGCCCTTCGCGGCGGACGCGGCGCTGATCGATGCGCTGACGGCGGCGATCGCCGGCCACGACGCCGCCGTGCCGCATGCCGGCGGGGCGCTCCAGCCTCTCTGCGCGCTCTGGCGCCGCGATCCCTGCCTGCGGATTGCGGAGGAGCTGCTCGCCGCTCCGCGGCCCGTCGGGCCGCGCGAGATCCTGCCGCGGGTGCGCGCGGCGAAACTTGATTGGGCAGACATCCGCCCCTTCCTCGACGCCGACACGCCCGAGGTGCTACGCGAGCTGGAGCTCGGCGCGAAGGGCTGAGGCGAGGCGGGCGAACTGGTCCTCCGAGTTGTAGGCCTGCGCCGAGATCCGGATCAGCTGCCGCGGGAATGCCGGGAAGAGGAGGACGGGGACCTCGATCCCGTGCTTCTCCAGCAGCGCTCTCTGCAGCGGATGCCAGAACGGGCCGCGTCTGGGAGGAGGCGGCTGCGCGAAGTCCGGCAGCGGCACCGAGGCGAGCGACCCCAGCATCTCCTCCGGCGCCGGCGTCCCGATGCGCAGCGTCTCGCAGACCAGGCGCCTGCCACGGACGGCGAGCGCGTGATTGCGCCGCATCAGCTCCGGAAAGCCGCCCGGAAGGAGCGCACCGAGAAAGCGCAGCGCTTGCGGGATGCAGAGGAAGGGCGTCGGATCCGTCGTGCCGGTCCAGTCGAACTCCAGGCGGAAGCGAGAGCGGTCCTGGCGCGCCGCATTCGCGCCGTGGCTGATGGTGAGCGGCCGG
>JBGQLA010000016.1:0-27335 GCA_041499865.1 Deltaproteobacteria bacterium | reverse complement strand
CGGCGAGCTCCTGGCCCAGATCGACGCGAGGCCCTTCCGCAACCAGCTGGCGCAGGCGCAGGGAGCGCTTTCGCGCGACCGGGCGCAGCTCGACGCGGCGAAAGTGAACCTCAACCGCTACCGGCAGCTCGCGGAGAAGAAGCTCATTCCCGTCCAGCAGGCGGACGACCAGGCAGCGCTCGTCGGGCAGCTCGAAGGGTCGGTGCAGGTGGACCGCGCCACCATCGACGTGGCGAAGCTGAACCTCGACTACGCCAGCATCCGCTCCCCCATCGACGGCGTCACCGGCGTGCGCATCGTGGATCCCGGCAACCTGGTCCACGCCAGCGACGCGACCGGCCTGGTGGTGATCACCCAGCTCGATCCCATCGCCGTCCTCTTCAGCCTTCCCCAGGACGAGCTGCCCCAGGTGATGCAGGAGCTACAGCGCGGGGCCATCGCCGTCGAAGCTTGGAGCCGCGACGGGTCCCAGAAGCTCTCCACCGGGCAGCTGGCGCTGGTGGACAACCAGATCAACGCCGCTACCTCCACCTTGCGGCTGAAGGCGGTCTTCCCCAACCCGCAGCGCCTGCTCTGGCCGAACCAGTTCGTCAAGGCGCGCCTCCTGCTCACCACCCGCAAGGACGCCCTGGTGGTCCCCGCGACGGTCCCGCAGCGCGGGCCCGATGGGACCTTCGCCTACGTGATCCAGCAGGACCAGACGGTGCAGCCGCGCAACATCGAGGTGGAGCACATGGAAGGGGACATCGCCATCGTCGGCAAGGGGCTCACCGAGGGCGAGCAGGTGGTGGTGGACGGGCAGAACCAGCTGCGAGCGGGCAGCAAGGTGGCGCCGCGGCAAGCCGGACAGCCGGGGCGCGCGCCGCGCGAAGGAGAAGGGCCGCGCGCCGACTCTCCGCGTCCCCAGCAGGGGGCGCGCCAGTGAGCATCTCCGAGCCGTTCATCCGCCGGCCGGTGGCCACCGCGCTGCTCACGGTGGGCCTCCTGCTGGCGGGCCTGATCGGCTACCGGGAGCTGCCGGTGAGCGCGCTCCCCCAGGTGGAGTACCCGACCGTCCTCGTCTCCACCCTGCTTCCCGGCGCCAGCGCGGAGACCATGGCCTCGGCGGTGACCACTCCGCTCGAGCGGCAGTTCGGGCAGATGCCCGCGCTGGCGCAGATGACGTCGATCTCCAGCTTCGGCACCTCGCAGATCACCTTGCAGTTCGAGCTGGACCGCAACATCGACGCGGCGGAGCAGGACGTGCAGGCGTCGATCAACGCCGCCTCCAACCTGCTCCCGCGCACGCTGCCGGCGCCGCCCACGTACTCCAAGAGCAACCCGGCGGACGTCCCCATCCT
This sequence comes from Deltaproteobacteria bacterium, assembly GCA_041499865.1. Taxonomy (GTDB): domain Bacteria; phylum Myxococcota; class Myxococcia; order Myxococcales; family 40CM-4-68-19; genus 40CM-4-68-19. Next base: position 25,995 of record JBGQLA010000016.1, on the reverse strand, counting down.
CACCCTCTCCGTCACCTCGAAGTCGCTGCCGCTCGACCAGGTGAACGACGCGGCGGACAGCATCCTCGCGCAGAAGATCTCGCAGGTCTCCGGCGTCGGCCTGGTCACCATCAACGGCGCGCAGAAGCCCGCCGTCCGCATCCAGGTGGATCCGGCGGCGCTGGCGGGCGCGGGGCTCACCCTCGAGGACGTGCGCGCGGCGGTGGCGTCGAGCAACGTCAACCAGCCCAAGGGGAACCTCGACGGCCCCCGGCAGGACTTCATGCTGGCGACCAACGACCAGCTGGGAAAGGCCGACTCCTTCCGCCCGCTGATCATCGCCTACAAGAACGGCGCGCCGGTGCGGCTGGACGAGGTCGCCGACGTGTACGACGGGGTGGAGAACGCGCAGCTCGCCGGGTGGGCGAACAAGGACCGGGCCATCATCCTCAACGTCCAGCGGCAGCCCGGCGCCAACGTGATCGAGACGGCCGACCGGGTGAAGGCGCTGTTGCCGCAGCTCAAGGCCACCATCTCCCAGGCGGTGGAGGTGAACATCATCGCCGACCGCACGGAGACGGTCCGCGCCTCGGTGGACGACGTCCAGTTCACCCTCGTCCTCACCATCGTGCTGGTGGTTGGCGTGATCTACGTCTTCCTCCGCTCGCTCCGGGCGACGCTGATCCCGGGCATCGCCGTCCCGCTCTCCCTGATCGGCACCTTCGGGCTGATGTACCTGTCCGGCTACTCGCTCAACAACCTCTCGCTGATGGCGCTCACCATCTCCACCGGGTTCGTGGTGGACGACGCCATCGTGATGATCGAGAACATCGCCCGCTTCATCGAGCAGGGGGAATCGCCATTCGAGGCGGCGCTGAAGGGCGCGAAGCAGATCGGCTTCACCATCGTCTCCCTCACGGTCTCGCTGGTGGCGGTGCTGATCCCGCTGCTCTTCATGGGCGGGATCATCGGCAGGCTCTTCCGCGAGTTCGCCGTCACCCTGGCCATCGCCATCGGCGTCTCCGCCATCCTCTCCCTCACCCTCACCGCGATGATGTGCGCGCACCTGCTCAAGCCGCATGCCGAGGAGAAGGAGACGCGCTTCAACCGCTGGACGGAGCGCCAGTGGGAGCGGCTGGCGCGGATCTACGATCGCGGCCTGAAGTGGGTGCTCGACCACCAGCGGCTGACGCTGGCGGTCACCGTCGGCACGCTGGCGCTCACCCTGCTGCTGGCGGTGCTGATCCCCAAGGGCTTCTTCCCGCTGCAGGATACCGGGTTGATCATCGGAGTCTCGGAAGCGTCGCCCGACGCGAGCTTCACCCGGATGGTGGACCGCCAGCGCGCGCTCGCCGACGTAGTGCTGCAGGATCCCGACGTCCAGGCGGTGGCCTCGTTCATCGGCGCCGACGGCACGAACCCCACCACCAACAGCGGCCGCCTGAACATCACCCTCAAGTCGCGCAAGGACCGCAACGAGAGCGCCGCCGAGGTGGTCACCCGCCTGCAGCCGAAGCTGGCCCAGGTGGAAGGCATCCAGCTCTTCCTCCAGCCGGTGCAGGATCTGCAGATCGAGACGCGCACCAGCCGCACCCAGTACCAGTACACGCTGGAGGACGCCGACCCGGGCGAGCTCACCGAGTGGGGCCCCAAGGTCGTCGAGAAGCTGCGGACGCTGCCGGAGCTGCGGGACGTGACCAGCGACCTGCTCTCCTCGGGCCTTCAGGAAATGCTCACCATCGACCGCGACACCGCGGCGCGGCTGGGGATCCTTCCCCAGGTCATCGACGATACGCTCTACGACGCCTTCGGGCAGCGGCAGATCTCCACCATCTTCACCCAGCTCAACCAGTACCGGGTGATCCTCGAGGTCCGGCCCCAGGACCAGCAGGGTCCCACCGCTCTGCGCAACCTCTATCTGAAATCGCAGACCGGCGATCAGGTGCCGCTCAGCGCCTTCGCGCACTTCGAGCGCGGCGTTTCCCCGCTCTCGCTCAACCACCAGGGACAGTTCCCCGCCGCCACCATCTCCTTCAACCTCGCCCCGGGCAGCGCCCTCGGCGAGGCCGTGGACGCGATCCGCGCCGCCGAGGCGGAGATCGGGCTCCCGCCCGGCGTCCGAGCCGACTTCGCCGGCACCGCCCAGGCGTTCCAGCAGTCGCTGGCCTCCGAGCCGATCCTGATCCTGGCGGCGCTGATCACCGTCTACATCGTCCTCGGCGTCCTCTACGAGAGCTACATCCACCCGGTGACGATCCTCTCCACCCTGCCCTCCGCCGGACTGGGCGCGCTGCTCGCGCTGATCGTCACCCGCACCGACTTCTCCATCATCGCCCTGATCGGGATCATCCTCCTCATCGGCATCGTGAAGAAGAACGCGATCATGATGATCGACTTCGCGCTGGAGGCCGAGCGGGACCAGGGGATGACTCCGCGCGAGGCCATCTACCAAGCGTGCCTTTTGCGCTTCCGCCCGATCATGATGACCACCATGGCCGCGCTCCTCGGCGGGTTCCCGCTGGCGCTGGGCAGCGGCACCGGGAGCGAGCTGCGCCGGCCGCTGGGCATCTCCATCGTCGGCGGGCTGCTGATCTCCCAGGTGCTGACGCTGTACACCACGCCGGTCGTCTATCTCTACATGGGACGGCTGGGCGCGTTCCTCGGGCGCGGGCGCAAGGCAAGGCCTGCCGAGCCGATGCCCGCGGAGGCGCCTGCGTCGTGAACGTCTCCGCGCCGTTCATCCACCGGCCCGTCGCCACCACCCTCCTGGCCGTGGCGGTGGTCCTCGCCGGCGGCGCGGCCTACACCCAGCTTCCCGTCGCCCCGCTTCCACAAGTCGACAATCCCACCATCAACGTCAGCGTCGGACTGCCCGGCGGCAGCCCGGTGACGATGGCCTCGGCCGTCGCCACGCCGCTCGAGCGGCGCTTCGGCCGGATCGCCGGGGTCACCGAGATCACCTCCGCCAGCACCCAGGGGCAGACCTCGCTCACCCTGCAGTTCGCCCTCGAGCGCGACGTCGATTCCGCCGCCCGCGACGTGCAGGCGGCGATGAACGCCGCCGGAGGGGACCTGCCGGCGAACCTTCCCAGCCGCCCGAGGTACCGGAAGGTGAACCCGGCGGACGCGCCCATCCTCATCGTCGCGCTCACCTCGAAGACGATGCAGCTGAGCCAGATGTTCGACGTCGCCAACACCGTCCTGGCCCAGAAGATCTCGCAGGTCTCCGGCGTCGGGCAGGTGTTCGTGGGCGGCGCGCAGCAGCCGGCGGTGCGCGTGTCGGTGGATCCGACGGCGCTGGCCGGAGTGGGGCTCTCCCTGGAGGACGTCCGGAGCACCCTCTCCCGGGCGACCGCGAATTCCCCGAAGGGCTCCTTCTCCGGCGAGTTGCAGACGCGCAGCATCGACGCCAACGACCAGCTCACCACCGCGGCCGGGTTCCAGCCGCTGATCCTCGCGTACAACAACGGCGCGCCGGTGCGGCTGGGCGACGTGGCCGAGGTGACCGACGACGTGGAGAACCAGCACGCCGCGGCCTGGTGCGACGGCGAGCGCGCGGTGCTCGTGATCATCCGCCGGCAGCCTGGCGCAAACATCATCGACGTGATCGAGCGGGTGAAGACGCTCCTGCCCGAGCTGGCGCGCTCGATCGCTCCGGGGATGGACGTGAAGGTGGCGCTGGACCGCAGCACCACCATCCGGGCTTCGGTGGCCGACGTGCAGTTCGCGCTGCTGGTGAGCGTCGCCCTGGTGGTGCTGGTGGTGTTCCTCTTCCTCCGCAGCGGCTGGGCGACCAGCATCCCCAGCGTGGCCGTGCCCCTCAGCCTGCTGGGGACGTTCGGCGTGATGTACCTGTGCGGCTACAGCCTGGACAACCTCTCGCTGATGGCGCTCACCATCTCCACCGGGTTCGTGGTCGACGACGCCATCGTCGTCACCGAGAACGTCTCCCGCTTCATCGAAATGGGCGAGCGGCCGATGCAGGCCGCGCTGAAGGGCGCGAAGCAGATCGGCTTCACCATCGTCTCCATCACCGTCTCGCTGCTCGCCGTCTTCATCCCCGTCTTGCTGATGGGCGGCTACGTGGGACGGCTGTTCCGGGAGTTCGCGGTCACCCTGAGCATCGCCATCGCCATGTCCGCGCTGGTCTCGCTGACGCTGACGCCGATGATGGCCTCGCGCCTGCTGCGATCCCGCGACGAGCAGAAGCACGGCCGCCTCTACCGCGCCTCCGAGCGGGCCTTCGCGGCGTTGCACGGCGCCTACGATCGCGCGCTGCGCTGGGTGCTCGATCACGAGGCGCTGATGCTGGTCGTCACCGCCGCCACGCTGGTCTTCACGGTCTGGCTGTACATCGTCATTCCCAAGGGGCTGTTCCCCCAGCAAGATACCGGGTCGCTGGGCGGGGTGACCGACGCGCCCCAGGACATCTCCTTCCCGGCGATGAAGGCGCGCCAGGAGGCGGTGAACGCGGTGATCGCGCAAGACCCGAACATCGATCACTTCGTGGCCTTCATCGGGCAGGGAAACACCGGGAACATGTTCATCCAGCTCAAGCCGTGGGGCGTGCGCAAGCTCACGGCGGATCAGGTGATCGCCGAGCTGCGCCCCAAGGCTGCGCGCGTGCCCGGCATCAACCTCTTCCTGCAGAACGTGCAGGACGTGCGCCTGGGCGGCCGGCTCTCGCGCACCCAGTACCAGTACACGCTGGTGGACGCGAACCTCGACGAGCTGAACCAGTGGGCGCCCAGGGTCCTCGCCAGGCTGCGCACCCTGCCCGAGCTGCGCGACGTGAACAGCGATCAGCAGACGCAGGGGCTGATGCTGAACGTGGAGGTGGATCGCGACACGGCCGCCAAGCTGGGGATCAGCCAGCAGGTGATCGACGACACCCTCTACGACGCCTTCGGCCAGCGGCAGGTGGCGACGATGTACACGCAGCTCAACCAGTACCGGGTGGTGATGGAGGTGAAGCCGCAGTTCCAGACCAGCCCGGATCAGCTGGAGAAGCTCTACGTCCGCTCCCCCACCGGGAACCCCGTCCCGTTGGGCGCGCTGGCGAAGGTGACGCAGTCGCAGACGGCGCTGAGCGTCAACCACCAGGGGCAGTTCCCGGCGGTGACGCTGTCCTTCAATCTCGCGGAGGGCGTTTCACTCGGGCAGGCGGTGGACGCCATCGGGCGGGTGACGCGCGAGATCGGATTGCCGGCGAGCGCGCGCGGCTCGTTCCAGGGAACGGCGCAGGCCTTCCAGCAGTCGCTGGCCTCGGAGCCGTTCCTGGTCGCCTTCGCGCTGATCGCCGTCTACATCGTCCTCGGGGTGCTCTACGAGAGCTACGTGCATCCGATCACCATCCTCTCCACGCTGCCGTCGGCCGGCGTGGGCGCGCTCCTGGCGCTCCTGGTGATGCGGACGGAGTTCAGCATCATCGCCCTGATCGGGATCATCCTCCTCATCGGCATCGTGAAGAAGAACGCGATCATGATGATCGACTTCGCCATCGAGGCGGAGCGCGAGGAGGGGCTCTCCGCCAAGGAGGCGATCTACCAGGCCTGCCTGCTCCGCTTCCGGCCCATCATCATGACCACGCTCGCCGCGCTCTTCGGCGGGATGCCCCTCGCCCTCGGCCACGGCGCCGGGGCGGAGCTGCGCCAGCCGCTCGGCATCACCATCGTCGGCGGACTGCTCTTCTCGCAGCTGATCACGCTCTTCACCACGCCGGTCGTGTACGTCGCGCTGGACAAGCTGTCGCGGCACAAGGATCGCGTTCGATCGCACCTTCAAGCCCAGCTGCGGAATGATCGCGTTCAAACGTAGGCGCTAAGCCGCCTTCGGCGGCCGCGCCTATGCAGCCGGCGCCGTAGGCACGTCCTGGGCGCCCTGCAGGCCCTTCGCGACCTCCGGGAGGATGCCGAGCTTCTGGTAGATGGGGCGCAGCTCCTTGCGCAGCGCCGGAAGCTGCAGCGCGAACCAGCCCGAGGCGAAGGCGCAGAGCACGCCGCCCGCCGCGATGGTCCAGGGCGCGCCGATGCGCGCGGCGAGGGCTCCCGCGATCAGCGCGCCGAACGGGGCGGTGCCCATCACCGCCACGGTGTAGAAGGCCATCACCCGGCCGCGCATCCGCTCCTCGAGGATTGTCTGGAGGATGGTGTTGGTCGACGCGGTCTGCAGCATCATCGAGAACCCGACCACCACCAGGAGCGGCAGCGAGAGCCAGAGCGTGCGCGAGGCGGCGAAGAGCACCAGCGTGACGCCGAACGTCGCCGCCATCACCACGATGGTCCGGCCGAGGCCGAGCACGGTCCGCCGCGTTGCCAGCCTGACCGCGCCCGCCAGCGCGCCGAGACCGACCGCGGCCATCAGGAAGCCCAGCGTGTGCGCGCCGCCGTGCAGCCGGAGGGTGGCCATCACCGGCATCAGCACCGTGTACGGCATGCCCACCAGCGAAACGATGGAGAGCAGCACCAGCATGGCGCGGATGGGCCCCGATCCGGCGGCGTAGTGGAACCCTTCGCGCAACTCGTGCAGCACGTGCTTGCGCTCGCCCACCGGCACGAACGGGCGCACCTTCATCGCCAGTAGCGAGCCGATCACCGCGACGTAGCTGATTCCGTCTAGCAGGAAGCAGCCGCCCTCGCCGATCAGGGCGATCAGCACGCCGGCGATCGAAGGGCCCAGCAGCCGCGCCCCGTTGAACATCGAGGAGTTGAGGGCGATGGCGTTGGGGAGATCGCCGCGGTCCTCTATCATCTCCACCACGAATGCCTGCCGCGCCGGGGTGTCGAAGGCGTTGATCACCCCCTGCAGGAGCTGGAGCGCCGCGATCTCCACCACCGTGATCACGCCGGCGAGCGCGAGGGCGGCCAGGGCAAACGACTGCGCCATCGAGAGCACCTGGGTGATGACGATCACCCGGTGCCGCGAGTGCCGGTCCACGATCACCCCGGCGATCGGGGCCAGGATGAAGGTCGGGACGAGGCCGCAGAACGCGATCGCCCCGAGCAAGGTGGCCGAGCCGGTCAGCCGATACACCAGCCAGCTGGTGGCGATGCGCGTGAGCCAGGTCCCGATCAGCGAGACCGTCTGGCCGGCGAAGAACAGGCGGTAGTTTCGGTGGGAGAGGGCCCGCAGCGCGAACTTCAGGCCACCTTCGGAGGACATCCTTGGACCCTAGTACCGAAATTCGGGGACACAATACGAAATTCCGCGCCCCCGGACGTCGACCTGTCTCCAACTCGATCCGGGCACACCTCCAGCGCACGTCCACGAGTAACCCGAACCCGACCCTCGACCCGAGGAACCTCCGCGCGACGGGGCGAGACTTCCGCGAGCCGGGTTGGCACGCCGAGTTGCGTAGGGTGTCCCGGATCTCGCGGATCTCCGAGGATGGGGCGCAACAAGAGGAATTCGTATTGTGTCCCCGAATTACCTGGGCTTCAGGCGTGCCACCGCGTCGCGCAGCCGCTGCCGGGACTCGGCCGCGAACCAGGTGTCGAGCCAGCGGTCGGCCTCGGCCGTCTCGCCGGCGCGGACTGCCGCGGCCGCGGGGCGGCGCAAAGACTGCTTCACCATGCGCACGCCGGCCGGCGGAAGAGCGGAGAGAGCCGTGGCCCGCTGCAGCGCCCGGTCCAGCAGTTCGCCTTCCGGAACGATCTCGTGGAGGATCCCGAGTTGCAGCGACTCCCGCGGCGAGAAGAGCCGGCCCTCCAGCGCAATCGGCGCCAGCGACGATCCGGGCACCTGCCAGCGCAGCGTCTCCGCTACCGCGGCGGGCAGGCCGATCCCGAGCTGGGTCTCGTTCAGGCCGATTCGCGCCTCCCGGTCGGCGCCGATGCGCAGGTCCGCCTGCAAGGCCAGCACGCAGCCCCCGGCCACCGCGTGGCCGTTGACCGCGGCGACCAAAGGAATCGGCAGCTCGAACACCCGCAGCATCACCGCGTCGAACCGGAGGATGAACGCGCGCATCGCCGCGCGGTCGAGATCGACCAGCGCGGGCAGATCGAGGCCGGCGGAGAAGGCGGAACCTTGCCCGGTGATGACGGCGGCGCGCGCGTCGCCAACCTGCCCGAGCAGGCCGTCGAGGCGGTCGAGGAAGGAAGGCCCGATGGCGTTCGCCTTCCCGTTCTCCAACCGCAGCAACGCGACCGGACCGTTGCGTTCGATGCGCATCTCATCTCCCCACGGCGGACGGCGCCTGCGCGATGGACTGGTTCCCCGCCGCGTCTTCGGTGGCGACGGCGAAGAACCAGTCGTCGGTGGTCACGGACGGCAAGGTCACTTCCGCCACCTTGCCCAAGGACAGCGCGCGCTCCCACGCGACGCCATCGGCGGGACGGCGGTAGAGGACGACGGCGGCGATGCGCGGGTCGGCGGGCAGCTTCCAGCGCAGCTTCGCGTCCGGCGACACCGCCCCGGCCAGCGTCACCTCCTCCGGGGGCGCGGGCGCGAAGGAGAGCGAGCCGATCGCCGCCGCCAGCGCCTTGCACATCCGCGCCGAGTATCCGGCGTCGTAGCGAAAGAGCTCGTCGCCGTAGCGGACGCCGTTCTCGGTCCGCGGCGTCTGGTGCTGCCCGCGGTAGTTCTCCCGCGCCTCGCTCAGGCGGATGGCCGGGAAGCCGGCGTGCGAGAACGACATGTGATCGCTGCCGCGCGCGATCCGGTCGCGGCGCAGCATCACCCGGAGACGAAGACCGCTGACGTACAGCTCTCCTGCGCGCTGCACGTACCGGGCCCAGGCGCGCGCGGGGCTGTCGTTCTCGTTCCCCACCGCCAGCCGCAGCTTCTTCTGCGCCTCGGACTCGATCTCCGGCGTCCCTTCCGAGAACAGGCGCGCGGTGGTGCCGTCGCGTACGCCGTCCTGCCCTTCGCTGTTGCCCGCGATGTCCACGCTGACCATCGCGATCACCTCCACGCCCTCGCTCTTCAGCCGCTCGGCCAGGTGCTGTGACCCGATCAGGCCCTGCTCCTCGCCGGCGACGGCGACGAAGTACACGCTGACGGCCGGCGACTGATCCTTGAGCGCGTTCGCCAGCTCCAGCGTCATCGCGGTCCCGCTGGCGTCGTCGATGGCCCCGGGAGCGTCGGTCTTCGGGTCCATCACGTCGCTGGGCATCGAGTCGTAGTGGCCGGTCATCACGATCGCCTGCCGGCTGCGCGCCGCGTCCGCGCCGGGCAGGACGGCGCCCAGGTTGACGATCTCCACCGGCGCGGGGATTCGCTTCCCGTCGGGCGGCGCGGTGAAGCGCTCCTCGAACGGCTTGAGCCGCGAGCCCTTGGCGACGGCCGCGAACTCCGCGGCCAGCCACTCGCGGGCCGGGACGATCCCGCGCCCCGGCGCCTGCGTTCCCGACAAGGTGTGGCGGGTGCCGAACCCGGTCAGCCGCTTCACCGTGGCCTGCAGCCGGGCCGGGTCGATGCGCTGCACGATCGCTTCCACCCGCGGGTCGCGGCGCTCCTGCGCGAAGACGGGCGCCGCTGCCAGCAGGACCGCCAACACGAGCTTCATGCCTTCCCCCCTCTTCTTCAGGCCGGGAGCCGGTCGGTGGCAAGAACCACGGTGTCGCCGTGGATGGTGAGCTCGTTCGCCGCATCCTTCGTCACCAGCAGATGGGGCAAGGGGCTGGACGCGGGGCCGAGCAATACCTGGCCCTGGTTGTTGTACTCGCTGCCGTGGCAGCCGCAGTGAAGGATGCTGAACGACACCGAGCCGCCTTGGCTGGTCGAAATGTCGCAGCCCTGGTGCGTGCAGACCAGGGACATGGCATAGATGCCGCCGCTGTCGCGCGCGATCGCCACCGACTTGCCGCTCACAGCGCGCAAGGTGTCGACCGCGATCGTCGAAGCATTTCCCGCGTCGATGACCTTATCCAGGACGATGGGCGGGCTTCCGCCGCACCCGATCGCGTGCGCGCAGACCACCCCCCCACCGACCAGCAACAGCTTCCTCCGACCCAGCGCCATGCACACCTCCGCCTCGTCAGACACCCGAGAGCGTCCCGTGGTTCACTCTTCTTGCTTCGGCAACGCCCCGCGCGCGCGGGAGAACAGCTCCGCGGTCTCCTCGAGCACCGTCTCCGCGGCCTTGACCGCCTGCGGCGTCGGGGCCACGTCCGTCGACTGCAGCACCTCGTAAATCCCCGCGATCCGGGCGTTCCAGGGCACCAGCGAGGACGGCTGCTGCTTCGCCCACGGCCGGCGCTCCTCGACCTTCCCCTCGAGCGCCTCCAGCGCGGCATCCTGCGGGCGCTCCGCCCGGAGCTTGCGGATCTGCTCGATCAGGGCGGTATCCGTCTGCAGCGCGTCCGCCAGGCGCCTGGAGAGCGCGAACTGCTGCAGAAGCGCGTCAGAAGCAGTCTTCACCCGGGGATCCATTCGCACGCGCAGCGGCCGCGTCAAGCTGCGCCCGTTCGCCGTGAGCCGCACGGTGTAGACGCCGGGCAGCGCCCAGGGGCCACGCGGCTCCTTCGGCGTGTCGTGCGGGATGGCGGCGATGGGATATCCGCCCTCCAGCACCCGCGGCGCCGGCCAGTGCAGGTCCCAGACGAACCGGTGCAATCCGGCCTCGCCCGACGGCGGCGGCGCAGGCCGGATCCACCAGCGCGGCACGTTCCCGTCGTCCTTGAGCGGCGGCCGCGAATCCACGCTGGAGAAGCGGACCACGAGGTCCCCTCCGGGGTCGAGGATCTCCAGGGTGACCTCCGCGGGCGCCTTGAGGAAGTAGTCGAGGATCGCGCCGTCCGGCGGGTTCCCCGACATCGGCTCATCTGGCGGCAGCGGCGTGTCGCTGTTGGTGTTCCAGCGGATGCGCAGCGCGGTCTGCGGCGTGAACAGGTGCGCGTCCTCCTGCACCACCAGGTCGTTCACCTCGCGGAGGGGCTGGATGTCGTCGAGGATCCAGAACCCGCGCCCGTGCGTCGCCACCGCCAGGTCGTCGCCTTTGACGATCAGATCGCGGATGGAGGTCGCCGGCAGGTTCAGCCGCAGGCTCTGCCAGCTCCCGCCGTCGTCGAAGCTGACGTACACCGCCTGCTCGGTGCCGCAGAAGAGCAGGCCGCGCCGGCCCGGGTCCTCGCGCACCACGTTGACGATCCCGGAAGCGGGCAGCCCGCGGACGATCTCCTGCCAGGTCTTCCCGCCGTCGTGCGTGCGGAGGATGTGCGGGCGCAGATCGTCCAGCCGCAGCGTGTTGATCGCCGCATACGCCGTCTCCGTATCGAAGCGGCCCGCCTCGAGGATGCTCACCTTCGCCCAGGGCACCAGCTGTTTCGGGGTGACGTCCTGCCAGCTCTTGCCGCCGTCCCGGGTGCGGTGGATGAGGCCGTCGTCCGTCCCCGCCCAGATCACCTTGCCTTCCTTCGGCGAAGGCGCCAGCGCGTAGATCACCCCGCGCTGCTCCGGAGCGGCCTCCGTCGAGCCCCGGTACTTGCCGACATTCGCGGGGACAGTCCAGGTCTTGCGCGTCAGGTCCGGGCTGATCTGCTGCCAGCTCCGCCCTCCGTCCCGCGTCTTCCACGCCGTATTCGCGGCGAAGTAGAGCGTGCGCGGATCCGTCGGCGCGAACAGCACGGGCTGGGTGCGGATCACCCGGTACCCCGGCGTGCGCAGAAGGAGCGGCGCGATGTCCTGCACCTGCCGCGTCCGCCGGTCCCAGCGCGAGATCTTCCCCCCGTACACCACCTCCGGATCGAGCGGGTCCGGGGCGGCGTATCCGTACTCCTCCACCGCCGCCGGGTGCCAGTCGCGGAAGGTGATCGCGCCGTCCGGGCCGCGCGAGGAGACGCAGGCGGATCCGCTTTCTTGTTGTCCGCCGCAGAGCCGGTACGGAAAGGCGTCATCCGCGGTGACGTGGAACATCTGCGCGGTGGGCTGGTTGTACCAGCTGCTCCAGCTCAGTCCGCCGTTGACGGTGACGATCGCTCCCTGATCCGCCGCGATCAGGATGGTCGAGGGCCGCGCCGGGTCGATCCAGATCCGGTGGTAGTCGTCGCCGCCGGGCGCGCCGCGGAAGGCGGCGAAGGTCTTCCCTCCGTCCGTCGACTTCCAGGTGACGACGCTCGCGGTGTAGACGACGTCGGGGTCCGTCGGATCTACCTTCACCTCCGCGAAATCGTCTGGCCGCTCGGCGACGCGCGGGTCTTCGCAGATCTTCGTCCAGCTCTCCCCGGCGTCGTCGGACCGGTAGAGGAAGCCGTCCTGCTTCGTCTGCACCGTGGCGAACAAGCGGGTCGGGCGCGAAGGCGCGATCCCGATCCCGATGCGGCCCAGACCGTCGTGCTCGAAGTCCGGGAGCCCCTTGGCGAGGGGCTTCCAGGTGGCGCCGCCGTCGATCGACTTGTAGAGCCCGCTTCCGGGGCCGGCGAACTCGCCGTTCTCCCACGGCGCCTGCCGGGCTTCCCAGAGCGCGGCGTAGACCGTGTTCGGGTCGGCGGGATCGATCAGCACGTCCACCCCGCCGGTGTCCGCATCCTTGTAGAGGACGCGCTGGAAGCTCTCGCCGCCGTCCGTCGAGCGGAAGATACCCCGCTCCTCGTTCGGCCCGTAGGGATGGCCGAGCACCGCGACGAACAACCGGTCCGGATTTTTCGGGTCGATGGCGATCTGCGGGATCTGCTGCCCCTCGCGCAAGCCCAGGTGCTTCCAGTTCCGCCCGCCGTCGCCCGACCTGTAGACCCCGTCGCCGGTGGAGAGGTCGGGTCGCTGCAGCCCTTCCCCGCTGCCCACGTAGATCACCTCGGGGTTGGACGGCGCCACCGCCAGCGCGCCGATGCTGCCGGTGGGTTGATCGTCGAAGATCGGCGTCCAGGTGCGGCCGTAGTCGTCGGTGCGGAAGATCCCCCCGTTGACGGCGCCGATGTAGAAGAGGCCGGGCTTCTGCGCCACGCCCGTCGCCGCCTTGGTGCGGCCGCCGCGGTAGGGGCCCACGTGGCGCCAGCGCAGGTCCGAAAAGAGCGATGCCGCGAGGGGCGGCCGGGCCGGAGCTGGCGCCGGCGCGGCGGCGGAAGAGCGGACCGGCCCGAGCTGCGCGAACAGGGCGAACAGAACGACCGCGGTCGCGCTGGCAGTGGTCCGAGACCTGCTGTCCGGTGCCCCTCTCCGAGCGCGTCGGCCCTTCGGCATCGGCGCACCCTACTACGCCGGCCGCTTTCCCGGAGACGATCGCGCCGCGGAGCGCCGCTCACGCCGCTCCGGGAAGCGTTCTTTCCCGAACGGAACGGCGAGGCCGCGGCCCTCTCAGCGTATCGACTTTCCTCCTTTGCCGGCGCGGACCGGGTTGCAGGAGAGCAGACGAAAGGAGCATGCTCGGCAAGCCATGAGGCAGGCAGCACCGGCACCAACGGAGGCTTTGATGTTCGCACGAACCGCCGCGCTCTTCGTCATCGTCGTCGCGGGTTGCGCGGGTCCGCAACGGAGTTCCCAGATCGATTCCATGAAAAAGTCGAATACAGGCCTCTACATCGGCCATTCGACGAACGGCGACGTGGTGGTCGCGGCCAACCACTACGACGCCATCACCGGCTTGGCCACGACCAGCGAGGATCTCGGTCTGACCGCCCCCAAGGGCGATGACGGACAGATGCTCTGCCAACGCGAGATGCTGACTGGAACGCACGTTCCCCGGTGGATCTGCCGCTACGCGCAGGACGTCCAGGAGGCGCGGCGGTTGACACGCGACTGGCTGGATCAGCCGCGCTTGTCGTTCTCGAGGGGCATTGCGCCCACTGCCATGGGCGGCCGTGGCCCCGGCGGCGGAGGCAGGGGAAACGTCGCCCCCTGAAGCAGTCGCCGGTACAAGCTGCCGAGGCTGGCCGCAGCGAGGATCTCGAGGCCGCGGCGGTTCCTTCCAGGAAGTCGACCCGGCGGTGCGCCCCGGCAGGCGAACCGCCTTTTCTTGGGCGCAACGATCGCCTGTCGGGTTCGTCGCCAGCCCGGATCGCGGTGAAGTCAATCGACGGCATCCAGTCCCCCGGCAGGCGCACGCTTCTCCGCGCATCCTTCAAGCAAGGCCGCGGGGTGCGTGCGCACGCCAGGCATTGGCCCCTGAGTCCCTCGCCAGGACGCCGTGCGCGATGGAAAAGGCGAAGGGCCGAACCCGTTTCCGGGCCCGGCCCTTCGGGATTACTTCGGACCTGGCTTAGAACGCGTGCGAGACTCGGCCGTAAACGAAGCGGCCGACAAGATCGTACCCCGGGTCAGTATAGATGAACGTCTCGTTGTAGACGGCCGGCGGGTTCTTGTCGAAGACGTTCCGCACGCCGACCGCGAGGGTCGTGTTGCCGAACGGGTTCCGATACATGTAGCTCAGCAACAGATCGAACGTCACGTAGGCCGGCACGCGGTGGGCAGCGTAGGGAGTTCCGCCCGGGACGGGGTCGCCGTTCGCGTCCACCGGCGGGCTGCGAAGCGAGCAGAGGCCGGCACTGTCGCTGGCGCCGTCGGCGCCCGCGCACTCGTTGAAGGCGCCGATGTAGCGCGCGCGGACGCCGGCGCCGAAGCCCGCGATCGAGTAGTTGACGCCGACGTTGAACTTGACCTTCGGCGTGAGGCTGCCGATGGCCGAGCCGCTGCCCAGGTCGTAGTTGCCCGCGGCCGAGATCACGTCGCCCGAGGCCAGGGTCTGCCGGTAGTAGATCAGGTAGGTCGAGTCGAAGAGGAACCCGAACCGCCCGATGTCGGTCGGCACGCTGTACCGGATGGCAAAGTCGAGGCCGCTGGTCTGCACGCTGCCGACGTTCGTCGTCAGGTCGCTCACGTTCGTGATCTGGCCGCTGACGGGATCGCGCGAGATCAGGGCGCAGTAGGCGTCGTTTCCACCTGAATAGCAGCCCTGCAGGATCACGGGCGTGGTGATGTTGCCCAGGTTCTGGGTCACCTTGATGTTGTAGTAGTCCAGCGTGGCCGAGAACCCGCGCAGCATCGTGGGCTCGAACACGAGGCCCACCGTGCCGATGTTCGCCTTCTCAGGCTGCAGGATCGGGTTGCCGCCGATCGTCGAGTTGATCTGCTGGCTGGGGTCGCCGTTGCCGGCGATGGGGACGCTGGGCGCGCCCTGCCTTGCGCCCTGCGTGTTGCACCGCTGCCCGACCGGCGAGCTCGCAGACACGTTGGCGCACGGATCGGCCGCCGGTTCTGCGCTGGGCGCCTGGCCGCCGTACAGGTCGGAAACGCCGGGAGCCCGGAAGCCGGTTCCATACGTGCCGCGAACAGTCACGTCCCGGATCGGGCGCCACCGGGCGCCCAGCTTGTACGTCCAGTCGCTCCCGAACGTCGAGTAGCTGAAGACGCGCGCTGCCCCCTGGATCTCGACGTCCTCCGCGAATGGCATGTTGCTTACCAGCGGGATGTTGAGCTCGGCGTAGCCTTCGTTCACGTGGTAGCTACCCTTGGTCGGCAGCGAGTTGAAGTCGAAGGAGAGCCCCGCGGCGCCGACTGGATCGGGAATGAACCCGCCGTAGCTGTTGCGGTACTCATACCCAGCAGCAATACCGATTGGCCGCTCGGAGGCCAACTTGAACAGCTCGCTGCTGAGGTTGGCCTGCAGAGCAGTCATCTGCGTCCAGCCGCTGTTGACGCCGGTGTAGATGCCCATCGAGGAGAGCATCGCGGGGGTGACCGTGCCGGCCGGGCCGAACAGGTTCGCCGGCGTGCAGCCGGCGATGGAAAGGGCCGCCGTGCCACACCCGAAGCCGGTCGAGCTCGTGGGATCGGGGTGCGTGGCGCCCAAGGCGTTGGCGGTGGTGCCCGTGTTGACCGAACCATTGTAGGTGGTCGTGCCCCAAGTCCGGCCGTAGTTGAACGAGACGTCCCAGAATACGCCCTGGAGTGGTCCGAACTCCTCGGGCAGCGTGCCGTCGATGCCGGCCACGGCCCGGATGGTGTCGAGATCGAAGCCGGAGCTGCGGCCCCCGGCATCGACCAGGCGTCGGCCGGCCGAGACGGTTTGGCCCGTGGTTCCCCCCGCGCACAGGGGGCAGGTTGCACCGAAGGGATTGTAGACGTTATCGAGCGGAAGCCGCACGCCGAACGCCGATGTGCTGAGCGGCTCGGGTGCGAGCACGGTCTGCGACTGGCGGTTCACGAACGAGCCCTGGAAGTACGCCCGGGCGGAGTTCGAGATGTTGAAGTCGCCGTTGGAGAACAGCTGGATTCGTTGGGAAGGCGTGATCAGATAGTTGACGGCCTGGAAGTTGTAGAGGTCGTTCGTGGGGCCGTTCTGGGGATTCAGACCCACGCCGACCATCGGCCGCCAGCCGCCGACCTGGCACTTGGTGAAATCGGTGCCCACGGCGATGGGACCGGCGCAGGCCGGGCTGGTCGTGTCGGGAATGAAGGTCTTGTTGCAGTTGCCCGTAGCGGGGCACTTGAGGCCAGCGCCGAAGGTGCTCGCCAGCTGGTTGCAGAGCGGGTTGCCGTTGCAGACGTTGATGTTCACCTGCGCCCGTCCCATCGGGATGGTGGGGCTGCCGCTCTTGGTGACCTGGTTCGGGTCGCTGGCCGGCACCGAATAGTCGTAGGTGAGCGCGGAGGTGGACCAGTCGCGGTTGCCGGCGAACATGGCCTTCTGGTCGAAGTAGCCGGCGCTGAACATGAAGCTGCCCTTGTCGCTGGCCGCTCCACCGGTGACGCTCAAGTCGTACTGCTGCGCGTCGCCGTGGGGAGAGGTACCGCCGTAGGCGCTGAACTCGACGCCGTTCATCCGGCGTCGCGTGATGATGTTCACCACGCCGGCGATGGCGTCGGAGCCGTACACCGCCGAGGCGCCGTCCTTCAGGACTTCCACGCGCTCGATGGCGGCCGAGGGAATGGAGTTCAAGTCGACGAAGGAGCCGGCGCCACTGCCGCCGTTCACCCAGCGCTTGCCGTCGACCAGCACCAGGGTGCGCTGCGCGCCCAGGTTGCGGAGGCTGATGGCCGTCTGGCCGTCGCCGCCGTTGTTGACGTTGGTGTTGAGCGCGCCGCCCTGCTCCGGCATCTGCTGCAGGAAGTCGCCGATCGAGGCGATGCCGCTGGAAGTGATCTGCTCCCGGTTGATCACCGTGACCGGAGCAGGAGTCGTCAGGTCCTTGCGGCGGACGCGCGAACCGGTGACGACGATCTCTTCCTCGGCCTTGTTCCGGCCGCCAGAGGTGCCGCCCGCGACGCCGGTCTGTTCCGCGGTGCCGGTCTGCGGGCTGGCTACGGTGCTCTGGTCCTGTGGGTTCACGGGCCCGGGCGGGTTCTGGCTCTGGGCCGGGCTCTGCGTCTGGCTCTGATCGGCGGGCGGAGTCTGCGCCATCGCCGCTCCTGCCAGGGCGACCGACGCAAGGACTACGAGCCGAGAGACTTTGAACTCCAAGTGCATGGTCAGCTCCTCTTGTCGTAAACCAATGTTTTTCCGGGGTGAGGCAGCGGGACTCGGGTTGGGGTTAGCTTCCTGCACGTCAATGCTGCACGGCCAGGCCCAGGTTCTGTGACCTTTCCGTGTCCGTGCCCAAGACGCGCGGAGACTGCACGATTGCCGTCGTATCGTCAAGCGCGCGGGCGCTCCTGCCGAGCAGTAGCGTCGCCGGCGCGGGGCAGAGCGGTCTCCGAGGGCGGGGGGGCGGCGCCGCCGTTCCCGGGTGGCACCCCCCGCGCGATCGCGGGCCCGGACGCGTCCCCCGAGCGCCACTCTCGAGGCGCGAGCGGGCTTTCGCCTCCTGAACACCAGAGGGCAGAGTAGATCCGCCGGCGGCAGCCAGGCGTTGACAATGGGAGAGTCGTTGTTTAAGTGTCCACGCCTTTTCCGGTTGACTCCGCAGCAAGGGGCACATGTTCGACACCATCACCTCTCCCCGGGCCAAGACGCGCACAGGCGCATCGATGGCCGTTTCGGTCGTCCTGCACGCGGCGGTGGTCGGGGCCGCCTTCCTCTTTGCTTACGCGCGGACGCACATGCCGAAGCAGACGGAGGCGCCGGTCTCCGTCACCTTCCGGCCCCCTCCCCCGCCCCCGCCTCCTCCCCCTCCTCCCCCGGCGGGCCACAAGCCGAAGACGCCCCGGCCGGACCGGGTCAAGCCCAAGCTTCCTCCCACCGCAGTGATCCAGCCGAAAGAGATCCCCAAGGTCGAGGAGAAGCCGCCCGAGGTGCCAGAGGAGCCCGAGGAAGAGGAAGCGGCGGAAGGCGGCGTCGAGGGCGGCGTGGTGGGTGGCGTGGTCGGCGGCGTGGTGGGGGGACAGATCGGAGGACAGATCAGCGGCATGGGGACCGGCCCGGTCGAGTTCAACGACACCATGACCCCGCCGCAGAAGATCGCCGGGCCCGACCCGGTGTACACCTCGCAGGCGCTGGAGCGCGAAGTCCAAGGCCTGATGATCGTGAAGTGCGTGGTCAGCACCCAGGGCGTGGTGCGCAACTGCCGCGTGATGAAGAGCCTGCCGTTCATGGACCGCGCGGTGATCGAGGCGCTGGAGAGGCGCAGGTACTCGCCGGCTCTCTTGCGCGGGCAACCCATCGAGGTCGACTACACCTTCAAGGTCAGACTGAACCTCCCGCAGTAGTCGAAGCGCTGCGGCGGCATCCCACCCGGCAGGGGCTCCTTCGGTGCAGCAGGGCTCCGCGCCGTGAAGCACCGAGGAGCGCATGACACCACGACCTGGAATTTCCCTTCCCGCGGCGCCGATCGTCGCGGTGTTGCTGCTCGCCGCCGGCTGCGGGGCAACGCTCGCCGCGAACAAGAAAGCGCCGGGCACGGTCGAAAGTGGCACCTTCAAGCCGGGCCGGGCGCCTGCGGCGGCCTACGGCCCCGACCCCTCGCTCACCTGCCCGGAGCGCGGCGTCACCGGAATCGTCCAGGGCGAGCTGGGCAACCAGGCGAAGGCCGAGGGCCGCCTTTGCGCCGTCGCCGAGACGCTGCTCGGATGGCCGGGGACCGACAGCGACATCCCGCCCGAGAACGTCCTCGCCACCATCTCCAATCACGTCGGCCTGCCGCAGACGGTGCGCAAGGTGGTGATCACCAACGTGAACACCGCGGAGCGCATCTCCCGGGGGCCAGCGATCGAGGGCGCCTCGGAGCAGGACCTCGCCTCCATGATCGAGCAGCCGATCCGAAGCTTCGCCCCGAGCGCGGTCGCCCCGCGTTACGGGGTGGCGACGGAGCGAGTGAAGGCGGGCCTCACCCGCGTGGTGATCGTGATGCAGGACCAGAGCCTGGAGATCAAGCCGCTGCCCCGCAAGCTGAACCCGGGCCAGACCGCGGCGCTCTCCGGGACGGTGCTGGGCAATCTGCAGAACCCGAAGGTCCAGTTCACCGACGCGAGCGGCAAGCTCGAGCGCGGCGAGGCGAAGGGCGGCAAGGAATTCAGCGCCGAGCTGAAGTGCGGCGACCGCCCGGGCCGCATGATCGTGCAGATTACCGCGGAGCTCGAGGGCGCCGACGTGCTGCTGGCGAACTTCCCGGTCGGCTGCGGAGCGGACCTGCCGGTCGCGGCTGCGATGCCGAGCGGCAAGCAGGCCGGCCCCGCGGACCCCGCGGCAGCGGAGAAACAGCTGGCCGAGCTCCTCAGCCAGGACCGCAACGCGGCGGGGCTGAAGCCGCTGCACGTCGACGACAATCTGGCGAAAGTTGCCCGCAGTCTCTCCGAGGACCGGGCAAAGGGAAGGGGCACGACCTCCCAGGAGGTGCAGCGGCGCCTCAAGGAGGCGGAGATCTCCGCTCCCACGGTCCTGGTCAGCGAGGCTCAGGCCTTGAACGCCGAGGACGCCTGGATGCGGTTCACCAATAGCCCCACGGACCGCGCGAATGCCATGAACTCCGATGTGACGGACGTGGGGATCGGCGTCGCGCCCGGTCCGGTGGTCGGAGACCGGCCACAGGTGATCGTCACCCACCTCTACCTGAAGCAGCTCCCGCCGCCCGACGCGGAAGAGGTGAAGGCGAACCTCTACAAGGCCATCGCCCGCAGGCGCAGCGAAGCCCGGGCCTCGGCGCTGGCGAAGGACCCGCAGCTGGAGCAGATCGCGCAGGCCTACGCGGCCCAGATGGCGAAGGACCAGGGGAAGGTGCCCAAGGAGAAGGCGGCCGAGATCGAGGCGCCCCTCTACAAGTCCTTCTCCACCGTGAACGAGCTGGGAGGAGTGAAGGCCGACCCGATGGAGTTCGCCGAGGAGCCCGGCATCGTCGGTGACGCGAAGTTGGTCGGCGTGGGCGTCGGCATCGGCACCTCGCCCCAGTTCGGAAAGAACTCGACTTACGTGGTGATCCTGGTGGGGAAGAAGCACGGGCCCGCGAAGGCGCCCGCCACCACCAAGCAGCCCGTGAAGAAGAAGTAGCCGCGGCCATGCGCACGCCCCTGATCGCCAGCGCGCTGCTCCTCGCCTGCTCGCACGCGGCGCCCGCTCCGGGTCCGCAGGCCGCGCAAGGCCGCGACTGGATCGCCCGGAGCAACCAGGACGCGCAGGTGCTCCTGGAGGTGCGCGCCCGGTTCGCGCCGGAGGTCGCGGCGCGCACGGGCGTGCCGGGGATCGACGACCGGATCTCCGATCTCGCGCCCGGCCACCTCCAGCGGCAGCGGGAAGCCGTCCGGCAGGCGATCGCGGTGCTCGAGCAGCGGCAGAAGGCGGAAGGCGATCCCGAGGTGCAGGAGGATCTCGCCATCCTCCTCGATTCGGCGAACCGGGAGGTCCGCGGCTCGGAGCTTCGCGAGAAGCTGGAGGTGCCGTACGCGAACCTGCCCCGGCTGATCTTCGGCAGCGTGCGCGCGCTCCTCGATCCCCAGGTCGCCGCCGGGCGGCATCCGGCGGCGCTGGCGCGCGTGCGCAAGTACGCCGGCCTCGAGCCCGGATACCGGCCGGCGGTGGAGCTGGCGGAGGCGGAGACCCGCGATGGCTTCCAGAAGGGCTTGCTCCCGCCCAGCCGCATCGAGGTGGAGAACGACCTGCACACCGCGCAGTTCCTCATCGACGGCATCGACAAGCTCTTCGCCGAGTACCCGATCGCGGGCGCGGAGCAGCCGGTGGCGACGCTCCGTGGCCAGCTCGAAGGCTATCTGCAGTTCGTCCGGCAGGAGGTGCTCCCGAAGGCGCGCGAGGACTTCCGGCTGCCGCGCGAGCTCTACGAGTTCCAGCTCCTCCAGTTCGGGGTGGACATCCCCGGCGAAGACCTGGCGCAGCGCGCGCATCGCGGGTTCGCGCAGATCCAGGCCGAGATGCAGACGGTGGCCGCCCGCATCGCGCAGGCGCGCGGGCTCTCCAGCTCCGACTATCGCGAGGTGATCCGGGAGCTGAAGAAGACCCAGATCCCGGACGCGCAGGTGCTCGAGTTCTACAAGGGGCGGCTGGCGCAGATCGAGCAGATCATCCGCGAACACCGGCTGGTGAGCCTGCCCTCGCGCCCGGCGCGCATCCGCCTGGGAACGCCGGCCGAGAACGCGCAGCAGCCCGCGCCGCACATGTCGCCGCCGCGCTTGATCGGGAACACCGGCGAGCAAGGCGAGTTCGTGCTGCCGCTCAGCGTGCCCGGGAAGGTGGAGCAGAAGTACGACGACTTCAACTTCGACGCCGCCTCCTGGACGCTGACCGCGCACGAGGCGCGGCCCGGACACGAGCTTCAGTTCTCCCGGATGGTGGAGAGCGGCGTCTCGCTGGCCCGCGCCGTCTTCGCCTTCAACAGCGTGAACGTGGAGGGCTGGGGCCTCTATGCCGAGGCGATCACCCTCCCCTTCATGCCCGACGACGGCAAGCTCATCTCCCTGCAGCTTCGCCTGCAGCGGGCGGCGCGCGCCTTCGTCGATCCGGAGCTGCAGATGGGGAAGTGGACGCCGGAATCCGCGCGCGAGTTCCTGATGAAGGAGGTCGGGCTCTCGCCGGCGTTCGCGACGGAGGAGGTGGACCGCTTCACCTTCCGCGCTCCCGGCCAGGCCACCTCGTACTATTACGGGTACCTGCGCCTGCTCGAGCTGCGCGCCGCGGCGGAGAAGGAGCTGGGGGCGAAGCTCGACCCGCTCACCTTTCACGACACCATCCTCGCCCAAGGGCTCTTGCCGCCAAATCTGATGAAGAAAGCGGTGCTCGCGCAGCTCAAGTGACCCAATTCCTTGGTGGAGCGCGGCGTTCCGGCTAAGGTTTTTCCGTGACCACGGTGGGGATGAAGCGGCTGCGGCGCGCGGTCCTGGCGTTGGGCCTCGCCGTTTGCGGCGGCGCAGCAGCGCAGACGGAGCCCGCGATCCTCTCCGGCGTGGTGATCGACGCGGCCACCTCCACGCCGGTCGCGGAAGCGGCGGTGGCGGCGCGGAGCCCCGCGCTCGCCGGCGAGCAGTGCGCGGTGACGGATGCCGGCGGCGCCTTCGAGATCACGCTGCTGCCGCCGGGGACCTATTCGCTGGTGGTGACCCGCTCCGGATTCGAGCCGTTCTCGCCAGCGGGCGTAGTGGTGAAAGGCGGAAGGGTCCGGGTGCGCATCGCGCTCGCGGCGGTGCCGTCGCCCACCGCGATCACCGACAACGCCGTCGAGTTCGACCCGGGCATGACCGCGCCGGCGATGATCTCGGGACCGGCCCCGGAGTACACGTCGGAGGCGATCGAGCGAGGCATCGAGGGCAGCATGCAGGTCCGCTGCGTGGTCACCGTCGCCGGCGAAGTGCGCGGCTGCAAGGTGCTGAAGGGGCTGGCCTTCATGAACTCGGCGGCGGTGGAGGCGCTGCAGCGGCGCAAGTACAAGCCGGCGCTCGCCCAGGGCAAGCCCGTCGACGTGTTCTACACCTTCAATATTCGTCTGAAGCTTCCTTCGCGATAGCCAGGCCGTAGCGGTAGGCGACGCTGATCCGGGGGCCGGCGCGCGCCACCTTCGGGACGCTGTGGTCCCACGCCCGCTGCGTCTTGCCTCCGGTGACCAGGAGGTCCCCGCGGCCGAGCATCAGCGCGCGGGAGGGGCCGCCGCCTTTGCGCCGGAGGAGGAACTTGCGCGGCTCGCCGAGCGAGATCAGCGCGACCACCGGGTTCTCGATCTCCCTGCGGATCCGGTCGCCGTGCCAGGCCACGCTGTCCTGGCCGTCGCGGTAGAGATTGAACCCGGCGGAGTCGAAGAGGACGCCGTAGCGGGCTCCGACCGCCAGGCGGACTTCGTCGAGGATCCGCGGCTCGAGCGGCGCGCCCGAGCGAAGGTTCCACGGCGCGGTCAGGCGCGGCTCGCGGACGCGCTGATCGTACATGCGCCGCATCCGCTGCCCCCAGCTTCGGGAATCGAGCACCGCCTGGAAGACGGCATCGGAGCCGCTCAGCCAACCCGGCGCGTAATCGATCCAACTCTCGGGGTCGAGCCAGGTCCGGGTCAGGCTCCGGAAGCCGGCATCGAAGGCTGGAGCGCTGCTGTCGAAGGAGAAGTCACACCTGAGAGATCGCCCGCCGCCGCCGGCGGAGCAGGACGAAGGCGCCGGCGAGCAGCCCGAGCACCGCCAGCGGGCTGCTCGACCCCTGCGCGCCCTCTCGCTCCTTCCTCACCAGACCGTACACCGGCCGGCGGGCGCCATCGGCGATCCCGCCGCGCACTGGAACGCCGCCGCGAACTCGGGGTTGTCGGAGACGGGGCCGTTCACCCTCCACTGCGCCGTCGAGTGCGGGTTCGTCAGCGCCTGCGTGCGGGCGGCCTCCGGACGGTAGTTCGTGCACCAGACCTGCGCGAAGGCGATGAACGCCTGCTGCTCGTCGTTGAAGCCGCCGACCCCGGTGGGCCGCTGCCCCTGCCGCTTCGCCCGCAGGGCCGCGATCATCAGCTTCAGCCCGCCGATGTCGCCGATGTTCTCGCCCAGGGTCAGGCGGCCATTGAGGTGCACGTCGTCGACCGCGACGTAGCGGTCGTACTGCTTCGCCACGCAGGCGGCCCGCTCCTCGTAGGCCTTGGCGGTGCGCGGCGACCACCACTCGCGCAGGTTGCCGTCCCCGTCGAACTTGCGCCCCTGGTCGTCGAAGCCGTGGGTCAGCTCGTGCCCCATCACCATCCCCAGGCCGCCGTAGTTCGAGGCCAAGGGCGCCTCCGGCGAGAAGAAGGGCAGCTGCATGATCCCCGCCGGGAACACCATCTCGTTGCGCGAGGCGCTGTAGTAGGCGTTGACCGTCGGCGGGGTCATCCGCCACTCGTTGCGGTCCACCGGCTTGCCGATCTTCGCCAGGTCGCGGGCGGTCTCGAATCGCGCCGCGCTGAGCACGTTCTCCAGCAACGAGTCGCGCCCGATGGACAGCCGTTCGTAGTCGCGCCACTTCTCCGGGTACGCGACCTTGTTGTCGATCTTGTGCAGCTTGTAGAGCGACGCCTTCTTCGCGGCGTCGTCCATCCAGGCAAGGCCGGCAAGATTCGTCTCGAACGCCTTCTCGATGTTGAGGATCATCTCCTTCGCCATCGCCTTCCCCTCGGCCCCGACCGTGGTGGTGACGAAGGTGCGGCCCAGGGCCTCGCCGAGGGCGCGATCGGTCATCTGCACGCAGCGCTTCCAGCGGGGAAGGATGGCCTTGGCCCCGGTGTGCGCGCGCGTGTAGCGGAAGCGCTCCTCGACGAACCTGCGGCCCAGGCCGTCGGCGGCCGCCTCCACCGCGCGCCACTTGAGGTAGACGCGGACGTCGTCGAGGCGCCCCCGCGCGAGCATCGCATCGAGCGCGCGGAAGAAGTCCGGCGCGGTGACGTTGATCGCCTGCACGTCCGCGGCGCCGATGGTGGCGAAGTAATCGTTCCACTCGAAGTGCGGCGCGGTGGTGAGCAGGCCGCTGCGGTCGAGGCGGTGGTAGATCTTGTTCGGATCGCGTCGCGCCACCCGGTCGAGGGAGGCCTTCGCCAGCTCCGTCTCCATCTGGAAGATGCGCTTGGCGTGCGCCTGGGCGTGGGCGTCGCCGGCCATCGAGAGCATCCGGCTGACGTGGTCCTGGTACAGCGCCCGCATCTCCTGCGACTTCTTGTCGTCGCGGAAGTAGTAGTCGCGGTCGGGGAGGCCGAGGCCGCCCTGGTCCACCCCGCCGATCACCTGGCTCGCGTCCCGGAAGTCCTGCCGGGAGGCGAATCCGAAGAACGGCCGCGCTCCTCCCCGGTGCAGCTCGGCCACGCGCCGGGCCAGCGCGCGCGAGCCGTCGATCTGGTCGATGGCCTGCAGCTCCTTCTGCAGGGTGGCGAAGGAGGCGGTCTCGGCCTTCTCCTCGTCCATGCAGGTGGCGTAGAAGTCGCCGACCTTCCGCGCGAACGGGTCGGCGGGATCGGCCTCGCCCCGCGCGTCCTTCTCCACGATCTCCCGGAGCAGCGCCTCGTTGCGCTCGAGGATCTCGCTGAACGCGCGGCCCCACTGCGGGCGATCCTCGGGGATCGGCGTGCGCTGCAGCCAGCTGCCGCAGGCGAACTTGTAGAAGTCGTCGCAGGGCTTCACGCTGCGTTCGAGCGCCGACAGGTCGATGCCCGGCTCCGGCGCCTGCGGCGTGGTCCGCTCCGCGGACGTGCGCGTCTCCGGCGAGGGAGGCGTGCCGGGCTCGCCGGCGGCGCTCGGGGCTTCCGGTTGCGCGCCGGACACCTGGGTCGCGGATGGATTCTCAGGGGAGGAAGGCCCGCCGGTGGCGGCGCCTTGTCTTGCTTCAGGTGTGGACCTGCAGGAAAGCATGGCAAGCCAGAGCAGCACGGCGGCAGTTCGCATGAGGCCCTCGCAAACAGGTGGCTTCGCGCATCCTACGCGGAGGTGCGCGCGGCGCAGGTCGCCGATTTGGTATGTGTCGCGGCGTGCGCGTTCTCGGGATCGGGGAATCGAACGACCTGGGCGATCTCTACCGGCGGCTGCAGGCGCGCGGGCACGAGGTGCGCGTCTACGTCGAGGACGAGGCCTGCCACGAGGTGCTGGCGGGGATCGTCGCGCGCACACCGGACTGGCACCGGGAGCTCGACTGGGTCGGACGCGACGGGATGGTGGTGTTCGAGCAGTCCAGCCGCGGCGCCGAGCAGGAGGAGCTGCGCCGGGACGGGTTCCGGGTGATCGGCGGCGGCGTGCTCGGGGACCGGCTGGAGAACGATCGCGCGTTCGGCCAGGCGGCGCTGG
>JBGQLA010000015.1:0-27915 GCA_041499865.1 Deltaproteobacteria bacterium | reverse complement strand
TGCAGAATCCCACGCTGTCTCTGGCCGACGACGTCGTCGTGACAAGGCGCGCGATTGCCGCGCAAGGCGGCCCTGTACTGCTCGTCGGTCACTCCTACGGCGGCGTCGTGATCACCGAAGCCGGCACCGATCCAAAGGTCGCCGGGTTGGTGTACATCGCCGCCTTCGCTCCCGACAAGGGCGAATCGGTGTCGTCGCTGATCAAGGATCCACCGCCCGGCGCGCCGGTTCCTCCGATCCTTCCTCCACAGGACGGCTTCTTGTTCCTCGACGAGGCGAAGTTCCAGTTCTCCTTCGCAGCTGACGTGGATGTGGATACGGCCACGTTCATGGCAAGCTCCCAGGTGCCGTGGGGCGTGGCAGCCCTGGCCGGGACGATCACCGAGCCCGCCTGGAGGACCAAGCCGAGTTGGTACCTGGTGTCGACGGAGGACAGGATGATTCCGCCCCCTGCCCAGCGCAACATGTCGAAGCGCGCCGGCTCGACGGTGACGGAGGTCGCCGGCAGCCACGCGGTCTATGTGTCGCAGCCGAAGTCGGTGGCCGCCTTCATCGAGAAGGCCGCCAACGAATTGGCGAGCGCCGGAGGGTAACCTGCGTCTCCCGAGCTTGTTCCGGCAGCGCGACGGGGTTGGCGGACCCGTCGCGTGGCCGGGGCGAAGAACCAAGAGCGCCCGGGACGACAGCGCTTCCCGAATCTGTTGACATCGACCGCGGCCTTGTCGACTCTTGTGCGCGCGGCCCCCCGTTGAACGGCTTATGCGCCGAATCCGGCTGCGAAACGTTCTCGTGACGGGAAACGCAAACCGTGCCGAGCGCAGTCTCGGCGGTTAGAGTCGTCGCGATGACCCGCTCCGACCTCCTCGCCTTTCTGCGCCGCCATCGACTCTGCGTCCAATCCTCCGTCTCCGCCACGGGCGCTCCCCAGTCCGCCGTGGTGGGCTTCGCCGCCAGCGACGACCTTGAGGTCTTCTTCGACACCCTCGGCACCACCCGCAAGATGACCAACCTCCGCCGCGACCCGCGCATCGCGATCGTCGTCGGCTGGGACGACGAGCAGACCGTCCAGTTCGAAGGCCTCGCCGACGAGCCCGCTGGCCCCGAACTCGCGCGACTGAAGAAGATCTACTTTCAGGCCTGGCCCGAGTGCGTCGCGCACGAAGCCTGGAAGGACATCACCTGGGTGCGCGTCCGCCCGACCTGGGCCCGCTACAGCGACTTCCGCCCGGGCGGGAAGATCGTCGAGATGAAGCTCGACTGAGGGCCGGAGACAAGGTCGAAGAGTTAGTTCCCAGAATCCAGAGTCCAGAGATCAGGGCTCAGAATTCAGCGCGGCCGTCGTGATCTCATCGGCCAGTACTCCGGCGGCCCCCCTCGGTTATGGGCCGAAGGTCCGTGAACAAAGAGGTGCGCGCCTTGGCGGCGCAACTCAGGCGGTTTGAACGGTGGTTCGATTCCGCCCCTGGGCACCTCCTCCAGAGGACGCCGCGCTGCGACGGAGTGCCACGGTTGCCCACCGCTGCCGGCCTTCGGCAGCCCGTGCCCGGCAGCCGGCTGGCAGAACTCACCGAGCAGATCCCGAAGGAGATCGGCCGGCAATTTCGCGTAGACCCGTTCCGCCATCCGGCTGTCCGCGTGGCCCAGCATGCGCCCGTTGTCGCCGCAACGTCGTCGGCACCTGAGACAATCAAGCCCGCAGCCGCCATGCCACCGGGCGAGGCTTTGCGACAGCTGGCCGCACTGAGGGCCGATGGGCTGATCACAGAGAGCGAGTATCAGACGAAGCGGGCAGAGATACTCGCCCGATTGTGAGGAGCACCCGACGATCACCCCTAGGGTTCGACCGCTTGAGCGCGCCTTGCGCTGTCGAGAAGCGGCCCGCTCCTACTTCAGCAGCCCGCGCTTCCTGAGCGACTCGACGAGAAGGATCCGTAGCCGCACCGCTGGCTCTCCTGGAGACGACCAAGCCGACCCCAGCAAGAGCAGTCGGCGGACTCGAGCGGCTCGGTGTTCTGAAGGAGACGACCGGCCGCCGCCCTGACCGCACCTTCAGCTACGCCGCGTATCTTGATCGCCTTCGAGCGGGAACCGAACCGGACTCGACCTGATCCATCTCATCATCCTCGGCAGCCGTCTGCACCGTCACAATCTTTGTCCATTCACCCAGCGCGAAGATGTCCGGAGCGAGGCGTGGATCGACTCCCGATCGAGTTGCCGCAGCGACTGCGCTTCGACGTACGGGTCTGCGTCCATTGCGGCCTGTGTCTTCCCGCCTGTCCGACGTACCGGCAGCTGGGCCAGGAGGCAGACGGGCCGCGCGGGCGCGTCGCGATCATGAAGGCGCTCGCCGACGGCGAGGTGCCGCTGACGCGTGCCGCCGAGCTCCACATCGACCGCTGCCTCGGCTGCCGTGCGTGCGAGACCGCCTGCCCGTCGGGTGTGCCCTACGGGCGCCTCCTCGAGGACACGCGCTCCGCGCTTTCGCCGCTTCAGGAGGCTCGCCGCGGCCCGATCGCGCGCCTGGGGCGGCGGCTGCTGCTGGGCTGGCTCTTCGCCGCGCAGCCGCGCCTGCGGCGCGCAGCTTCATTCCTCCGCTGGTACTCGGGAAGCTGGCTGCGGACGCTGGCGCACCGCATCGGGATTGTCGGGCTCCTGCCGCCCACGCTGCGGGCCATGGAAGCGCTGACGCCGGTGCTCGGGCCGCGCGAAGAGTACCGGCCGGCCGGCGGAACCGTTCCGGCCACCGGCGAGCGCCGTCGCCGCGTGGCGCTCGTCACAGGGTGCGTGCAGGACGCCCTCTATTCGGGGGTGAACGCAGCCACCGTCCGCGTCCTGTCGCGGTTCGGGTGCGAGGTGGTCTTCCCCGCGGAGCAGACGTGCTGCGGCGCAGTGCACGACCACGTCGGCGCAATAGAGGCCGCGCTCGCGATGGCGCGGCGCAACGTGGACGTGTTCCTTGCGTCGGGCGCCGATGCCGTGGTCGTGAACGCCGCCGGATGCAGCGTCCTCATGAAGCATTACGGCGAAATGCTCGCAGGCGATGCCGCCTACGCCGAGAAGGCGAAGCGCTTCAGCGCGCTCGTGCGCGAGGTGAGCGAGCTCCTGGTCGAGCTGCCGGCGCCCGCCGACCCGAGGCCGGTGCCGCTCACCGTTACCTACCAGGACCCTTGCCACAACGCCCACGCGCAGCAGATCCGCGCGCAGCCGCGAAAGCTGCTGCAGGCGATCCCGGAGCTCGTGGTGCGCGAGCTCGCCGCGCCCGACCGCTGCTGCGGGAGCGCCGGTGTCTACAACGTCGTGCAACACGAGCTGTCGATGGCGATCCTCGCCGACAAGATCGAGGACGTCCGGCGCACCGGTGCTCAGGCGATCGTCACCGCGAACCCTGGATGCGCCCTGCAGCTCGCGCACGGAAGCCGCGCCTACGGGCTCGGAATCCCCGTCTATCACCTCGTGGAGCTTCTGGACCAGGCATACCGGTAGCCCGCACAGGACGCGGGCCAGCGCAAAGGAGCGCACCATGTGTCAGGACTTCCGCGGTTCACCCGCCCAGGCGGCCCGGGTGCGCGAGGTCACGCGCCCGGGCATCAGGTTCGTGCGGCGGCCCGCCCCGCCGCCCGCGTTCTTCGACGCTGTGCGACGGCTTCTCGGTGACGATGGCGTGGTCACCGATCCTGCCGGGCTCATCCCCTACGAGATCGACGCAGGCCAGGATCGCGCAACGCCCGATGGCGCTGTCTTCCCGCGCTCGGCCGCGCACGTCGTGGAGATCGTGCGGCTCGCCAACACGCACCGCGTCGTCCTGGTCCCGCGGGCGGCCGGCACGTCGCTCTCGGGCGGCGCAATCGCCGCAGTGGGCGGCGTCGTGCTCGCCGTCTCCAGGATGGCGAAGGTGCGGAGCGTGGACCCGGTGGCGCGGCAAGCCACAGTCGATCCGTGCGTCATCAACCTCGATCTGCAGGGCTGCCTCGCGGCGGAGCACCTCTTCTACCCGCCCGATCCCGCGAGCCAGCGCGCGTCGACGATTGCCGGGAACATCGCCGAGAACGCGGGAGGACCCCACTGCTTCAAGTACGGCGTCACTACATCGTACGTACAGGCGCTGAGCCTGGTGCTCCCGTCGGGCGAGGCGGCGCGCGCCGGCGGGCCGGCGGTGGACTACCCGGAGTACGACTTCGCCGGCATCTTCACTGGCAGCGAGGGGACCCTTGGGTTCATCACCGACGCGACCGTGCGCGCCGTCTGCGCCCCGCCCGCCGCGGTCGTGCTCCTGGCGACCTTCGACAGCCTCGGCGCGGCGGCGGACGGCGTCAGCGAGATCATCGCGCGGGGTCTGGTCCCCGCCGCGCTGGAGATGATGGACCGCGAGATCACCAGCGCCATCGAGGCGTACGTCCACATCGGCCTCCCCGTGGACGCCGCGGTCATCCTTATCGCGGAGGTGGACGGGTACCCGGCCAGCCTGGAGGATCAGGCGTCCTCGATCAGCGCCATTTGCAAGGCGCACGGCGCCAAGGACATCCAGCTCGCGTACGGGCAGGCCGAGCGCGACCGGCTGTGGTTCGCGCGAAAGAGCGCCGCTGGCGCCATCGCCCGCCTCGCCCCGGCGTACTACCTGCAGGATGGGACGGTGCCGCGGTCCCGGCTCGGCGAGCTGATGGCCAAGGTGGAGGAGGTCGGGAGGGCCTACGGGCTCTCCATCTGCAACGTCTTCCACGCCGGAGACGGCAACCTGCACCCGCTCATCCTCTTCGACCCGGACGATTCCGTGCAGGCGTCGAAGGTGGTGGCGGCGAGCCGCGAGATCCTCGTGAAGTGCATCGAGGTGGGCGGCAACATCACCGGTGAGCACGGCGTCGGCGTCGAGAAGATCCTGGAGATGGGGATGCAGTTCACCCCCGGTGAGATCCAGGTCATGCGGGAAGTGAAGCAGATCTTCGATCCCGCGGACCGGTGCAACCCGAACAAGATCCTGCCCGACCTGCCCCCCGATCCCGCCGAGTGGGCGCCACGCGCGGCCGTTCCGGCGCAGGGTCCTGGCGCCGCCCCGGCTGCGGCCTCCGGGCTAGAGGCCATGGCGTGCTTCGCTCCGAGCACGACCGACGAGGTCGCGGCCCTGCTCCGGCAACGGCAGGCAGATCACATGCCCGTACACGTCGTGGGCAGCGGGACGAAGCTCGTCGCGCGACCCGATCCAGGGTCCGGCGCCGCGGTCCTCTCGACGCACCGGCTGAAACGCATCGTGGAATACGCGCCGCAGGACCTCTACCTGCGCATCGAGGCGGGAACAACGCTCCGCGAGGTGCAGGCGCTGGCCGGGCGCGAGGGCCTCTGGTGGCCGGTCGAGCACCCGTGGCCCGATGCCACGGTAGGTGGCGTCGTGGCGTCGAACTGGAACGGCCCGGCGCGGTGGCGCTTCGGAGCGGTGCGCGATCTGGTGCTGGGAGGCGTGGTCGTCCTGCCGGACGGACGCAACGTGCGCGTCGGCGGGAAGGTGGTGAAGAACGTCGCGGGCTACGACATGACCAAGCTCCACGTCGGCGCGCTGGGGACCCTCGGCGTGCTGACCGAGCTGAACCTCAAGCTGGCGGCGCGCCCCGCGGCGCAGTTGGGCCTCCTGGCCACCGCGCGCACTACGGCCGAAGGGGTCGCGGCCGCGCTGGGCGCGTTCCGGGCGAGTCTGGTGGCGTCGAGCATCCTCGTCTTCGGCGGCGACCTGCGGGGGCTGGGGCTTCCCGAGGAGGGCCCGGCGGTCATCTTGTTGACCGCCGCCGGTCATCCCGCCGACGTCGGCGAAGAGCTGCGGGTTCTCCGCGCCGCGGTCGAGGATGGGTCGCCCCGTCCGCTGGAGACCACGGGCGAGGCGGCGTGGTCGCAATGGCATCGCCGGTCCGGATCGGACACGGCTGTGACGCTCCGAATCGGCCTCCCGCACACGCGCATGGTCGAGGCCGTGTCGCACCCGGCGCTCAACAGCGCCGCGCTGGTGGCAGATGTCACGACGGGCGTCGTGTGGGCGAGTTGGCCCTCCGCCCCGAAGCCAGCCGCGATCGCCGAGGTGCAGGCGATGGCGAGCCGGGCCGACGGGTACGCGATGGTGTTGCGCGCACCGCCGACGCTACTGCGGCAGGTTGACTCGTGGGGATACCGGCCCTCGCTGGCGCCGTACATGGAAGCGCTGCGCCGCCGCTGGGACCCCAGCGGCATTCTCAATCCTGGCCGTTTCCTTTTTGGGATGGAAGCTGCTCGCTGATTCCGGAGTGACCCATGGACACGATGAGCCCTGCACCCGCAATCAGCGCCTCGCCCTCCGCGCTCGCGGAGGCAGCCGCATACGCGAAGGTCACCTGGCGGCTCATCCCCTTCCTCTTCGTCTGCTACATCGTCTCCTGGCTCGACCGCGTCAACGTCGGGTTCGCCAAGCTGCAGATGCAGTCGGATCTCAAATTCAGCGACACGGTCTACGGGCTCGGCGCCGGGATCTTCTTCATCGGCTACTTCATCTTCGAGGTGCCGAGCAACATCATCCTCCACCGCGCGGGGGCGCGCCGGTGGATCGCCCGCATCATGACCTCGTGGGGCGTCCTCGCCTCGTCGATGATGTTCGTCGGATCCCCGATGTCGTTCTACGTCCTGCGATTCTTCATCGGGGTCTCCGAGGCGGGCTTCTTCCCGGGGATCATCCTCTACCTCACCTACTGGTACCCCGCGCGCCGCCGGGTCCGCATCGTGGCGCTGTTCCTCACCGCCATCGCGGCGACCAGCGTCATCGGCGCCCCGCTCTCCGGCTGGATCCTGAAGAGCCTGAACGGCGCGAACGGCTGGGCCGGGTGGCAGTGGCTCTTCTTGCTGGAGGGCGCGCCCTCCCTGCTGATGGGCGTCTTCACGTTCTTCTACCTCGACGACAGCATCCGGGCGTCGAGGTGGTTGACCGCCGAGGAGAAGCAGCTCCTCGAGCAGAGCATCACCGCCGACAACGCCGAGAAGCCGTCGCATTCGCTCCGCCACGCCTTCGGAGACGCGAAGGTCTGGCTGCTGGCCGCCGTCTACTTCTGTTTCGTGTCCGGGCTCTACGCGATCAGCTTCTGGCTGCCGCAGATCATCAAGAACACGGGCGTGAAGGATCCGCTCGACGTGGGTTTCCTCACCGCCATCCCGTGGGGCATCGGCGCCGTCGGCATGCTGCTGTGGGGGCGCAGGTCCGATCGGACCGGCGAGCGTCGCTGGCACGCTGCGCTGGCCGGCTTCGTGGGCGGCGCCGCCCTGCTCGTGAGCACCGCCTACGGACACAACACCGTGGCCTCACTGGTCGCGCTCACCATCGCGACCCTGGGGATCCAGGCGACGCTGCCGGTGTTCTGGGCGCTCCCCACGGCCTTTCTCACTGGCGGCGCCGCGGCGGCCGGAATCGCTTTGATCAATGCCGTGGGCAACCTGGGCGGCTTTGTCGCGCCGTTCCTGGTCGGCTGGCTGAAGGATGTGACTCAAAGCACCGCGACGGGCCTGTACGTGCTCTCAGGCGGCCTCATCCTGGGCGGCCTGCTCGTGGTGGTCTTCATCCCAGCGCGGCTATTCAAGCGGTGAAGTTGAGGGCGGTGGTTCGATTCCGCCTGTCCTTTGCCAAAACTCGATCACCGGGGAATACGACGAGTTGGGCGGGCGAGCGAACCTGAAGGAACAATGTCCCTCGTCGCCCTTCCTTGGGCGCTATGCTTGCAGCGTTCAGGTCACCCGCACTGCTCTCTCAATGGAACCGGAGCACCTGGCTGACAGTGCGTCGGGCACCTGCTGGAGATCCTCTCGCCGCGATTCCGGTGGCGCGGGCTGCCGGATGCACGGAGGGCTGTCGACGGCCGCTCACACCCGCGGGCAAGGAACGGGTCCGCGAAAGCGGCGGACGATGCTGGAGCGGTGGCGGGAGCGTCGCGGGGCTGGAGCGTTTCTACCCAGCACCCGAGCGGACGCTCACCATTCGCCGAGCCACCAGCGTTTCCGATGCCGCGGCTCCTGCGCCTCCTTCAGCCCGAACTGCCCCAGCGCCGTCTCGCGGATCCGCTGCACCGCCTCTTCCGGAGAGTCGGTGACGATCAGGCGATCGACGTCGGCCGCGTCGATGGCCCTGCGCGCGAGCAGCCCAGAGCGGAGGTATTCGAAGAGCGGCCGCCAATACTCGACGCCGATGAACACCACCGGAAAGTTGCGCAGCTTGCCGGTCTGGATCAGCACCAGCGTCTCGAAGACCTCGTCGAGGGTGCCGTAGCCGCCGGGCATGGCGACGAAGGCGTACGAATATTTCACCAGCATCAGCTTGCGCACGAAGAAGTAGCGGAACTCGATGAAGCGATCCAGATAGCCGTTGGGCTGCTGCTCCCGCGGCAGCTCGATGTTGCAGCCGACCGAGGGCGCGCCCGCGTCGCGTGCGCCGCGGTTGGCGGCCTCCATGATGCCCGGTCCGCCGCCGGTCATGATCGTGAAGCCGGCGCGGCCCAGGCGCGCGCCCATCTCCCGCGCAAGCGCGTAGAAGCGGTCGCCCTCCGCGAAGCGGGCCGAGCCGAAGACGGTGACGCAGGGCCCGACGAAGTGCAACGCGCGAAAGCCCTTGATGCATTCGAAGAAGATGCGCAGCGCCCGGCGCAGCTCGAAGCCGCGCGAGTGCGGGCCTTCGAGGAAATGGCGCTCTTCCGGCGCGCGCGTTCCCTTGCCCCAGTCGGCTGCCGCCGCGTCTTCCATCGCGCTCTTATAGCCTGTCGGTCGCGCGTGATAGGGGAGACGGATGGCCCTCACTCACTACGCCCGGCTCGTCTCCATCGCTCATCGCGCGATGCTCGAGCGCGGGCTGCAGCCAGACTTTCCCGCGGGCGCGCTGGAGCAACTGCGCCGCATCGCCGGGCCGGCCGCGGCCGCGCCCGAGCTGCCGGACCTATCCGCGCTGCCGTGGTGCTCGATCGACAACGACGACTCGCGCGATCTGGATCAGCTGTCGGTGTCGGAGGCGCCGGGCGAGAATCGGACGCGCATCCTGGTCGCGGTCGCGGACGTCGACGAAGTGGTGGCGCGCGGCACGCCCATCGACGAGCACGCGCGGACCAACACCACCTCCGTCTATACCGCCGGAGGAACCTTCCCCATGCTGCCCGAGCGGCTCTCCACCGACTTGACCTCGCTCAACCAGGCGGAGGAGCGCGTGGCTGTGGTGATGGACTACTTCGTTGAGGCGGACGGGACGCTCTCTGCGGAGTCGGTCTATCGGGCGCGCGTGATGAACCAGGCCAAGCTCGCGTACGACGCGACCTCCGCCTGGCTGGAGGGGAAGGCCGAGCTGCCGCCCGCGGCCGCGCGAGTCAAGGGTCTCGACGCCCAGCTCCGCGCGCAGGACGCCGCCGCGGCGAGGCTGCGCGCGCGGCGGCATGCGCAGGGCGCGCTGGACCTGACGACGATCCAGCCGCGCGCGCTGATCGAGGAGGGCCAGGTGGTGGGGCTCGTCGCCGACGAGCAGAACCGCGGGCGGATCCTGATCGAGGAGTTCATGGTGGCGGCCAACGGCGTGACCGCGCGGTTCCTCAAGGCGCGCAAGCTGCCGTCGCTGCGCCGCGTGGTGCGCTCGCCGGAGCGCTGGGCGCGGATCGTCACCTACGCCGCGCAGTTCGGCGAGAAGCTTCCGCGAGAGCCCGACTCCGGCGCGCTGGAGGCGTTCCTCGCGCGCCGCCGCGCCGCTGACCCGCTGCGGTTTCCCGACGTCTCGCTCGCGGTGGTCAAGCTGATGGGGCGCGGCGAGTACGTCCTCGAGGTGCCGGGCGAGGCGCCCATCGGCCACTTCGGGCTGGCCGTCAGCGACTACGCGCACTCGACGGCGCCGAACCGCAGGTATCCGGACCTGGTCACGCACCGGGTGCTCAAGTCTGCGCTCTCGGCGAGCCAGCCGGCCTACGATCGCATCGAGCTGCAGCGGCTGGCGGCGCACTGCTCGGAGCAGGAGGACAACGCCGACCGCGTCGAGCGGCAGGTGCGCAAGTCGGCGGCCGCGCTCTTCCTGCAGGACCGCATCGGCGCGCAGTTCGACGCAGTGGTGACGGGCGCGTCGGAGAAGGGCACCTGGGTCCGCGCGCTCGCGCCGCCGGTGGAAGGAATGTTGGTGCGCGGGGCCGCCGGCGCGGCGGTCGGCGATCGACTGCATGTGAAGCTCTTGTCGGTGGACGTCGACAAAGGCTTCATCGACTTCGCGCGCGCCTAGTGTCCTTCGACCACACCCGCCCAGCACGTCATGGGGATCGATCTGCTGCAGGGTGTGCCCCCACTCGACGGCCCCGACGGCTACTACCGCAAGCTCGCCTGGGGGAAGAGAGCCGTCGCCACCGGATTCTCGAGATGCGTCAGCTCCGCTACGCGAATGCCCGCATCCGACACGGCGTACACGAATGTGCTTCCGGCCTGGTCGGTGGCCATCACGCTGCGCCGCACCCACGGCCGGTACCACCAGGTCCAGTCGCCGCTGCCTTGCTGGATGTAGACGTCGCCCATGCCCAGCGAGCCCAGCGGTGCGATGCCCTTCGCCAGGTCCACCGAGAAGACGCGGACGTCGCTGACGAACCCGCTCCACCACGGCGTACCTGGAGGAGTCGGCTGGATCCAGTCGCTGAACGGGATCGCCAGGAGCCCCGGCTTGCCCGGGTCCGGGCGGTACCAGTTGAAGGCGTGGTGGTCCCAGAGCGCTTCGCTGTAGGCCCAGGCGGTTCCGATCAGCACTTGCGCGGTGCGGGTCGGGTGCGCGAGGTCGCTCACGTCGAAGAGAGACAGCTCGACGGAGCGCCGGCTCCCGTCCGGGCGGCCGGCTGAGTCGAGCGGGAGCTCCACGCCGATGGCGAGCAGGTGGCCGGCATCGATGGGCTGCAAGTACGTCGAGAACCCCGGCAGGGTCAGCTCGGCCACTTTCTTCGGGTGCGCGGGGTCCCTCAGGTCCAGCGTGACCAGAGGATCGACGTAACGGAAGGTAACCGCGTAGCCGGTATCGCCCGTGAAGCGCGTCGCAAACAGCCGTTCACCGGCCACGAGGGGAGCGATCTCGCCGATCAGTGCCAGGGTGTTGCCCCCGCTCGAGGCCGATTGCGGCGCCAGCACGCTGAGGCGGCTGCTCACGTCGAGGTGGAACGAGTTGGGCACCGCGGGGTCCTGGGAGTAGCCGATCGTGCTGGTGGCGACGCGCAGGTAGCCGTCCTTCTCGTCCATCGCAAACTGATCGCCGACGTTTCCCTCCACGCCGCCGGAACCGATGTAGGCCGCCGTGGCGGGATCGCTGATGTCGAACTCGTGAACGTACGTCCAGTCGCGCTGGCCGGCCATCGTCCACCACCACCAGTGCTGGCTCGCCAGGTACAGATGGCTGGCGGTCGCGTAGAGCACTCCCGGCTCACCGACGATGCTGGCCCGCGAGACGCCCGTGTCGAGATGCGCGAGGTCCAGCGTGGCAATGGTGACCAGCCCCAACCGCTCGGGCGCATTCGAGAGGTAGAAGTCGCTGCAGCTGTAGCCGACGTCGATGACGCGGCCGTCGGTGAGCTTGCGCTGCCCGGTGGGGAACCAGCTCTGGAGCGGCGAGGCGCGGATGATCGCTTCGTTCGCGTCTTCCAGCGCGGCGATGGCAGCCTCCAGCTTGTTCGGATCCTGGTAGAGCGCCGGGTCATATTCGGGCCACCAGCGGATCGCCTCCGGCCAGCGTACCCCGTCGCTGAGCACCAGCCGCACCGAGCTGCCGACGCGCCGGGCTCCCGCGGAATACCCGGGCAGATAGATCTCTGAGGCCACGGTGGGGGCCGACAGGTCGGTCACGTCAACGACGGTGATCTTCGTCGTGGCCCAGCCCCAGTAGCAGCCGCCGAGGGGGCAGGGAGCCAGGGAAGCGCCGCCGGGGCCCGTACTGGAGGGGCCCATGCCTCCGCCCGCCGGCACCGCCCAGATGCTCGAGAACACCACGACCTGGTTGCCCTCGAGGAACATCGTGCTCGGCCAGCCCTCGATCTCCAGCTTGCCCGCGACCGCAAGACTCAGGGGCGGCCAGCTGGTCGCGGTGAAGAGCGTGCGGCCCGAGAGCACGAAGATCCGCGTTCCGTCGTTCTTGATGAAGTCCGACTCGTCCACGCCCGCGACCTGGGTGTTGGTGGT
Organism: Deltaproteobacteria bacterium; assembly: GCA_041499865.1. Taxonomy (GTDB): domain Bacteria; phylum Myxococcota; class Myxococcia; order Myxococcales; family 40CM-4-68-19; genus 40CM-4-68-19. The sequence goes on along the minus strand of JBGQLA010000015.1, from coordinate 15,759 downwards.
GCTGTAGCTGGCGGGCCCGGCACCGGTTGGTGTCGCCCCCCCGCCGGCGGCAGCGGGGAGGCCGTATCCGCCGTTGCCTTTCTTCCATGCGTCCATCTGCGAACGCATCTGCCGGACCGCGGTGTCGCGCACGTTCTGCGCAAGCGAATCGCAATTCGCTGCCCGCGCAAGGGCGACGTGGCTCTGGATGTTGACGGGAGCGGCGGACTGCCCCTTTCCGCAAGCGGCCAGCAGCACCAGCACGATGAACACGCCGTGAACACGCATGGATTTGGCTCCTGAGGAATGATCCACCAGAAAGGAACGCCAGGCACCCGATTCGGGCAAAATCAATGGCGTTTGCCACAACTGGGGTGTTCGCGGTCCTACATGAGCGCAGGCGACCCTCTCCGGAGTTTCCGATGCGGTCTACTCGATTTTCGCTGCTTGCCGTGGCGGCGCTGTCCTGCGATCCGCAGGCGGATGCAAACTACCTGGGCGAGCCGCTGGTGACGCTGCAGGGCTACGTGACGAGAGCCGGGGTCGCGCCTCTGGAGGCGGCGATGCTCTGGCAGCGCGGTCCGCCGCCCTCGACCGACGACCAGGAGCTCGCCACCCGTGCGCCCGTGCAGACCGGCTTTCCGGCGAGCTTCACGCTGCACCTCTACCAGCCGCCGCCCGCCGCGGCCCGGCGCACCCTCGCGCCCGGCGAGGTGACCTACGCGCGCTCCAACGCGGGCGCGGTGCCGAAAGGAATCGCCTCCTCGGCGGTCTCTGGCCTGCCGGCCGCCGCTGGGAGTGCGGGGGGGGCGGCGTACGGCATCGACCCCAACCACTGGGTCGTGTACCTCGCCTCGGACGTACCCCCGCGTTCGCTGATGGAGTGGTGGCTGGGCGCGGCGCTGCCAGCCGGCCTCCATCTCCTGCGCGTCACCGCGGTGAACCCGCAGTGCATCACCTCCACGGAGCTCGACGCCTGCGCGGCGGATCTAGCGCAGCGCGGTGTGCCCGATGACGGGACCGACAACCCCGGGACGGCGCGCTCCTTCTGCCGCGCGCCGTATCGACTCTCACCCGCCCCCCCAGGCGAGCAGCTGGTGCTCGACCTTGGCGTCGTCGGGCTCGGACCCGCCGGCGGGACGTGCCCGTGACCCTGGACGGCGCCGCGATCGAGCGCTTGTACCGCTCGCACGGGCACATCGTGCTCCGGCGAGCACGCACGCTGCTGGGAAGTGAGCCGGATGCGCAGGAAGCGCTTCAAGAAGTGTTTGCCTCGCTGTTGCGCGCGCCGCACAGCTTGCGCAGCGCGGGCTCGGTGATCGGCTGGCTCTACCGGGCCACCACGCACTTCTGCCTCAACCAGCTCCGCAACCGGCGCACCGGAGCACGCTTGCTTCAGGAAAGGTTCTCTTCCAGCCCGGCAGAAGCGGCAGTATCGAGTGCCGACGCGCTGACCGAGCTCCGCGACCTTCTTGCGCGGATGCCCGCCGATGCGGCGGCGGCAGCCGTCTACCATCACCTGGACGGGATGACCCACGCCGAGGTCGCCGAGCTGCTCGGTTGCTCGCGGCGGCAAGTGGGCTACCTGTTGGAGCGCGCGCAGCAATCGCTGGCGCGCCTGGAGCAGAGCGCATGAGCACTCCACTCGCAACTCGCGTCTGGCCGGCTTGCCTCTCGGCCCTGCACCTCGATCGCTTCCTGATGGGAGAGCTGGACACCGCGGAAGCAGAACGGGTCCGCGCCCACCTCGCGGGATGCGCGCGCTGCACCGAAGCGGTGGACGGGCTGCGCACGGCGCGCGACGAGCGGCTTCCGCCGTTGCGGGTCGTGCCGCTCGCTCCGCGTTCCCGCCTCTGGCTTCGCGCCGCCGCGACGGGTCTCGGCATCGCAGCGGCGGCGTCCTTGGTGCTGGTGTTCGGGCCCTCCGGCGAACGCGTGAAGGGGCCGGGATTCTCGCTCCACATGTACGTCGAGCACGGAGGGGAGGTGCGGCGCGCCGGTCCGGGCGAGACAGTGGCGGCCGGGGACGCCGTGCGGTTCGCGGTGACCACGCCGGCAAAGGCTTACGTGGCGGTCCTCAGCCTCGACCCCGACGGTCACGGCTCCATCTACTTCCCGCTCGGCGCGCGCGCCGAGCCCGTCGAGGCCGGCGCCGAGGTAGCGCTGCCGCTCGGGACGCGGCTGGATGCCACCGTCGGCGAGGAGCGCATCGTGGCATTGTTCTGTTCTTCCCCGATCCAGCTCGAGCCGCTGCGCGTCCAGCTGGAGCGCAGCGGTGTCTCGGCCCCCGACGGCTGCCAGGTGACCCGGTGGAGCTTCGTCAAGCGCTGACCGCGCTCGCAGTCGCGCTGGTGCCCGCCGCCGCCGCGGCGCAGGTGGAGCGCTTCGCCGTGGTGGTGGGAAACGATCAGGGCCAGCCGCCCGATGCCTCCCTCAACTACGCGGAGACGGACGCGGCGCGCGTGGCTGCCATGCTGCAGGAGGTGGGCGGGGTCCGGCCCGAGAACCTGGTCCTCCTGCGCGGGCAGGACGCAGGCACCGTCCGGCGCACTCTGATCGCGGTGAACGACCGCGTGCGGGCGGCGGGCCGTCAGACCATCCTGATCGTCTACTACTCCGGCCACGCCGACGCCGGCGCGCTGCACCTGGGCACCACGCAGCTCGAGCTGGGCGAGCTGGAGCAGCTGGTGCGCGGCTCGGCAGCGAGCTTCCGCTTGCTCATCCTCGACGCCTGCCGCTCAGGCGCGCTGACACGCGTCAAGGGAGGAGCGCCGATTCCACCCTTCGATCTCCGCCTCGGCGAGCGCGTGGCGGGCGAGGGCGCGGTGTTCCTCACCTCCAGCGCTGCATCCGAGGACAGCCAGGAGTCCGACGAAATCAAGGGCAGCTTCTTCACCCATGCGCTCGTCTCGGGCCTGCTCGGCGCGGCGGACGCGAACGGCGACGGGCGCGTCACCCTGGACGAGGCGTATCGCTACGCCTACGAGGCCACGCTGCGCGCTTCCAGCCGCACGATGGCGGGCATCCAGCACCCGACCTTCGACTACGAGGTGCGCGGGATGGGGGACATGGTGCTGGCGACGCTGGAGGCGAACGCGCCCACCCGAGCCTGGGTCGAGTTTCCGGAGGGGCGGACCTGGCTGCTCTTCCAAGGCTCCGAGGAAGGGCCGGTGGTGGGCGAGGTCGCAGCGCGGGATCGGTCGCGCCGCCTCAGCGTGCGGCCGGGCCGCTACTTCGTCCGCGGCCGCGGCCCGGACGTGCTGCTCGAGGGGACCTTCGATGCGCCCGCCGGCGGAGCGCTGACCCTGGACCAATCGCGCCTGGAGCGAACCGCGTACGCGCGGCTGGTGCGAAAGGGAGGCGGAACGGCCAGCACCGTCGCATCGGTGGAGGCGGAGGCGCGCGTGCGCAGCTCTCTCGTGGACGCAGCCGGCGCATGCCCCGGCGTTGCCGTTGGAGTGGCCTTTGCGCTGCGCTCCCTGACGCTGACGCCCCGCCTCGGTTGGTGCCGCAGCGGCTTCGAGAACCCGGGGATCCGGTCGACCGTCGATCAGTACGATGTGGAGCTGTCCGCGGTCCACGTCCGGGATCTGCGGGTCGTGTCGATCGAGCTGGGGATCACGGTCGGAGGCTCGCTGCTCGTGCAGCACTTCCGGACCGGAGGGGTCGCCCCGAGGCGGACGACGGCGGCGCTGCAGCTTTCGCCGATGGCGGGGATCAGTCGCGATGTCGCCGAGCGTGGCTACGTATTCCTTCTCTGCTCGGCCTCGACGTACCTTCTCCGCAGCGAGGACTCCGCCACCTCGAGAAAGTCGTTCGGGCCCTCTTTCGCGCTGCAGCTGGCGCTGGGGGCGGGCTTCCGGCTCTGATTCAGTTGTCGTCATGGTCGGCATGACAGCGGGAGAAGCTCAAGCGTTCCCGCGACGCCGGCGCGCCGTCGTGCCGGCTCTGATACGACAGGGCGAGGGCCCGCAGTCGTCCGCGGTGCGGTAGGGTGCGTCACTTCTTTGTCCAGAGCGGCTTACCCTTCTTGTCGGCCTTGCACTCCAGCGCGTTACCCTTCGCATCCTGCGTGGTTGTTCCGACTGCGGCCTTGGCGCAGAACTGGCCATCGCGGTGTCTCTCATCGACAGCGCCCTCCCGTGCGTCGCGCACGCCGCGCATGGTCAGCCGGCATCGACGGTATGAGAATGGTCCTTCTCGGCCGCTCGAAACTGCGCGCTGGAGGCGGAGGAGCACGCGGGTGCGGGCTGACATCGTCCGCCGCGTTCTGACAGGCGAACTGTCCGCCGCGCAAGGGCTGCACCGCCGGCTGCCGATGCGCTCGGGCCGTCCGGCTTGCTAGACTCGTCCTTCCTACAGGACCGGGGGCGAAGGTGTCGCACGACGGGCCGCCGAGCGCGGACGACCGCACGCTCACAGGCAGTACGCCACGGAAGTGGGAATCGCAGGTAGCGCCTGGCGAGGATGGTGACGACCCCACTCCCGTCGCAGGCCAGGTCGCACCGCGGCAGTCGCCCGGCACGACAGGTCGCGGCGGCTACTCGCCTCGGCATGATAGCGTCGCGTCCACGTCAGGCTGGAGGGCCCGGCGCGGGCGCGGTGGCACGCTGCAGTCGCGCCTTCCGGCGCAACCATAACCCTCCGGCGCCCGGCTGTGGAGGTCTCCAGCACGATGGCTCGTCTTACCCTGCCCCAACTCGAACGCCACCTCTTCGCGGCCGCCGACATCCTCCGCGGCAAGATGTGGCGAGCCACAGGGTGCGATGCGCTCCGGAGAGGAACCACTGTTCACATGTGGCGAGGAGCCCGCTCCGGACGTTGACTCGGCTCTTCGCTCCGCCCCCATCGTGATTCCTCTCCGGGCACGGTGGACCGACCCCCCAGCGTCGCGCGTGCACCGCTGGGCCAGCAGTCGAACCGCTCTTGCAGCAGCCTGAAGGAGGCGAGGACATGGTCGCTAAGGGTTGGCAGAGGCACCACACCGTCTGGCTGATGCTCTTCCTGGGCTGGACCTTCTCCTACCTCGACCGGGCCCTGACCGGACCCGTCGTGACCTGGATGATCGCAAACAAGGTCGGCTTCCTGCAGGCTGTCGCGAAGCCGCACGCGCTCGGCGGCCTGCTGGGGAGCCTCTTCTTCGCGGGCTACATGCTGACCCAGTTCCCGGGCGGCTACTTCGGCGACAAGTTCGGGCACCGCACCATCATCGTCATCAGCCTCTTCTGGGCGGGCGTGGCGACGCTCCTCACCGGGCTCACCGGCGGCCTGGTGGCGTTCGTCGCCTTCCGCGTCCTGACCGGCCTCGGGGAGGGGGTGCTCTACTCGAACGACCGTTCACTAGTCTCGCAGGTCACGCCGCCGAGGCAGCTGGGCCTCGGCATGGGCGTCGTCATGGGCGGCCTGACGCTGGGGCTGACCATCGCCCTCCTCGGCACCATCCACGTCATCAGCCTGGCCACGCCCGCACTCGGCGCGAATGCGTGGAAGGCGCCGTTCATGATCCTGGGCGCGGCGACTATCGGCATCGCTTTCCTCATCAAGCGCTACCTCGCGCCGGCCACCCGGGGGGTCACCTATCACTACGGCAGCGCGCTCGCGAGCCTGCTCAAGTACTCAGCCATCTTCTTCTTCGCCATCATGGGCGTGTACTTCGTCACGCTGTGGATGGGCCTCTCCGACGTCGCCATCGCGGTCATCCTCACCGGGCTGGCGCTACTGCTGATCGCCTTCATCTACAGCCAGAAGGCGAAGGAGGTGCGGCCCATCCTGCGCGACCGCAACCTGGTGCTCATCTACCTGTCCGCCATCGCCGTCCTGTGGCACCTGTGGTTCTACGGCTACTGGTCGGTCGCCATCGTCAAGGACTTCGGCGGAGGCGCCTTCGCCACCGCCGCCCTCGTGGCCTCCTTCAACGCGGTGGCAGGCCTCCTCGGCTTTCCGCTCGGCGGCAAGCTCTCGGACCTCGTGGCCCACCGGCCCAACGGCCGCCGCAACGTGCTGGCACTCCTCACCGCGGGTCTCATGGTCCTCATCTTCGTCTTCGGCGCCTACCTCATGACCGGGAGGAAGGACCCGGTCGCACTCTCGGCGATCCTGTTCGCCTCCGGACTCCTCTTCTTCGCGCTCCAGGCCGTCTCGCACGCGCTCACGGCCGAGTCCGCGCCGGACACGCTGCGTGGGTCCGCCTTCGGGATGTGGAATCTCATCGCCGAGATCGGCGCAGTCCTCTCACCCGTCGTGTCAGGGGCGCTGCGCGACGCCACCGGAAACTGGGGCGCGGCCATCCTCCTCGACGGCACCTTGATGGGGCTGAGTTGCGGCCTCGTGCTCCTCGTCACGAGCGCCGTCCACCCCCCCGCGCCGGCCGCGATGACCGCGGTGACACCGGGCATCGCCGGTAGCCCCAAGTCCCGCGACCTCGCGATGCGATGACGAAATGCCGCACGACTGCGCGGTGTTGTCCGCCGCCCCATGGGTCGGCCGGAGCGGACTCAGCCGAGAGCAGACGGTCATCGCGCCAGGGCGCTTTGTGAACACGCATGGCCAACACCGGAGCGCGCCGCGCCAAGACCTGGAACGGCGGCGGCGACGCGGCGGACTTCTTCGATCTCGAGGGCGCCGTCGAGGACGTGCTGGAGGCGATGGGGAGCTGCCACCGGGTTCCGTTCAAGGGCAGGAGCGCGATGGGGAAGTGGACCGCAAGCAGATGCGCTTCGCTCCATGCAAGAACCGTCATGACGGGACCTCCCGCTTTGGAAGCCGTGCGCGCGCCGTGCCAAGCCACGTCGGGGGCCGACGCGCCCGGGCGGCATTTTCTGCGCCCGTCTGACGGACTGACCGCACGGCTAGCGCGTGAGAGCCGTCTGCCGGAGCAGGTAGCGCTGCACCTTGCCTGTCGCCGTCTTGGGAAGCTCGGTGACGAAATGGAACCTGCGGGGGAACTTGTAGTGCGCGAGGCGCGCCTTGCAGTGGGCGACCAGCGCTTCGGCGACGCCGTCTCCGGGCGTGACTCCCTCCCGCAAGACCACCCAGGCCTCGGGCTTGACGATCCCGCTCTCGTCGGGAACGCCGATCACCGCCACCTCGAAGACGTCGTGGTGGCCGATCAGCTCAGACTCGATCTCGATGGGCGAGCACCAGATGCCGCCCACCTTGAGCATGTCGTCGCTGCGCCCGCAGTAGTGGTAGTAGCCGTCCTGGTCACGGAAGTAGGTGTCGCTGGTGTCCAGCCACTCGCCCTGCATGGTCTGCGCGGTCCGCTCCGGGTTGTTCCAGTAGTACGCCGCCGTCGAAGGGCCCCTCACTTGCAGCCGCCCTTGTTCCCCGGTGGCCGCCTCGCCGCCTCCCGGCGCGATGATGCGGACCTCGTAGCCCGGCACCGGCCGCCCGCTGGTGCCGGGGCGGACGTCGTCGAGGCGGTTGGAGAGGAAGGTGTTGAGCACCTCGGTCGAGCCCAACCCGTCGAGGATGGTGGCGCCGGTCCGCTCCTTCCAGCGGCGGAAGATCTCGGCGGGCAGCGGCTCGCCGGCGGAGACGCAGGCGCGCAGCGAAGAGAGGTCGGGGTGGAAGCTCTCCAGCACCTGCAGCTGCGCGGCGTAGAGGGTGGGCACGCCGAAGTAGAGCGTGGGGCGGTAGCGCTCGATGATCGCCAGCGTGTTCCGCGCCGTGGGGCGCACGTCGAGCAGGACCGCGGTGGCGCCGGTCCAGAGCGGAAAGGTCATCGCGTTGCCGAGGCCGTAGGCGAAGAAGAGCTTCGCGGCGGAGAAGATCACGTCTGCTTCGTTCACGCCGAGGACGCCGCGGCCGAACAGCTCGCTGGTCGCCACCATGTCGCGGTGGCGGTGGACGGCGCCCTTGGGGCGGCCGGTGGAGCCGGAGGTGTAGAGCCAGAAGCAGGGCGCTGTCGCGTCGGCAGGCACGGCGTCGAAGGACGGCGGCTCTGCCGCGAGCAGCGTCCTGAGCGAGCGCGCGCCGCCCTCCACCGGCAGCGACGCCCGCAGGCCAGGAGCCGCGGACAGCGCCGGCTCGACCTCGCCGGCGAACTCGGGGGAATAGATCACCGCCGAGCAGCCGGAGTCCTCGATAATCACCCGGTAGTCGGCGGTCCGGAGGATCACGTTGAGCGGCACCGGGAGGATCCCCGCCTTGATCGCGCCCCAGAACAGGTAGAAGAACTCCGGGCAGTCCTTCACCACCATCAGCATGCGCTCTCCCGGCGCGAGCCCCAGGCGGAGCAGCGCGTAAGCGCAGCGGTTCACGTTGGCGGCCAACTCGGCGTAGGTGACCTCGCCCGCGGCGCAGCGGATGGCGGCCTTGCCGCCGCGGCCCTCGCGCAGGTGGCGGTCGATGAAAGGCACCGCCGCGTTGAACCCCGGCGAGAAGCCCAGGACGGACGGCGTTCGCGATCGGTCCACGCTCAAGCGTGAGCCCTCCATGGCGCTCCTCTCCTCTCAGCCAGCCAGTTCGCGCAGCGCGCGCGCCACGTGCTCGGCGGCAACCTTCTTGCGCCAGCTGAGCGAGAAATCGGTGTTCTGCAGCGGCTTGGCAACCTGCGCGGCGAGCGCGGCAGCCTCGCGGGCGGCCTGCTCGTCGTCGAGCCGCCGCCCGCGGAGGAAGTCCGCGGCTGCCTGCGCGGCATGCGGGCGCGAGCCGGTGCCCGTGACGAAGATGCTCGCCGACTCGATCACCCCGTGCTCAACGCGGGCGCGGACCGCGACCCCCAGCACCGGAAAGTCAAACGAGCCGCGCCGGCGCAGCTTCACATAGACGGATCGTTCTCCCTCGGCGGGCGGCGGCAGGTGCACCGCCGAGAGGATCTCGTCGGGCCGCCGCGTCAGGTGCACGATGCCGTCGTCGGCGAACAGCCCGGTCACGGGGATGCGTCGCTCGCCGGCGCGCGAGGAGAGCGTGACCTCCGCGCCCAGCGCGCAGAGCACCGGCGCCGTGTCGGACGAGGAGACCGCCCAGCAGCGCGGCGAGCCCGGCGCGACCCAGCAGATGTCGCCGTCCTTCTTCAGGCAGTATCCGATCGCGGCCCGCCACTCCGGCCCCTGGTCGTAGTAGCTGCAGCGCGTGTCGAGGCAGAGGTTGCCGCCGATGGTGCCCATGTTGCGCAGCGGCGGCGTGGCGATCTGCGAGACCGCCTGCGTCAGCGCCGGCCAGGCCTGGGCGACGCCGCTGTCGTGCTCGATCTCCGAGAGACGCGTCAGCGCTCCCAGCGTCAGGCCGCGCGCAGGATCGCCGGAGCGCGCGCGCAGCGCCGCGATTCCGCGCAGCGCCACGACGGTGCCCGGCGTCTGCTGGCGCCGCTTCATGTTGGGCAGGAGATCGGTGCCGCCAGCGAGGACCGACGCTTCGGCGCCGAGATCGGCCAGCGCGGCCGCCGCCTCGGAGAGCGACTGGGGCGTGAGAGCCCGGAAGCGCGAGAGCCGCATCATGGCTTCGCCCCTTCTCGCCGCGCGGCCTTCTCGCGACGGCGCGGCTCATTGACTGCGTTTCCGTCGCCGCCCTCCCACGGCGGCGGCACGATCAGCGGCTCCGGCCACGGCACCGCCGGGAACTTCGAGGGCCCGAATCGCGCCGCGGGCGAGCGCAGCGCGGCCAGCACCTTCTCCGGCGTGATCGGCACCTCGTCGATGCGGACCCGGACCGCGTCGTACACCGCGTTGGCGACGGCGGGCGGGATGGGAAGCAGGGGCCCCTGCCCCACCTCCTTGGCGCCGAACGGCCCGTTCGGCTCCGGGTTCTCGATCAGGATGGTCTCCACCTCGGGCATGTCGAGCGTGCCTGGGCTCTTGTATTCGAGCATCGAGGGCGCCTGGTGCACCAGCGCCGCGGACAGCCGCGGCGGGAGCCGCCGGAACGACTGCTCCTCCATCAGCGCCTCGCCGAGGCCCATGTAGACCGAGCCTTCCACCTGCCCGCGCACCAGCACCGGGTTGAGCGCGCGGCCGATGTCGTGCGCGACCCAGATCTTCCGGACCTGCACCTGCCCGGTGGCCTCGTCCACCGCCACCTCGACCACCGCCGCCGAGTACGAATACGCGGGCGAAGGCCCGACGCCGCCTCCCTTGTATTTTCCGGGCGGGGGGGGCGGCTTGTAGCTGCCCACCGTCCCCACCGTGCCGCCTTTGGCCTCGGCGCGCTGGACCGCTTCGGCAAACGACATCCCGCACTCGGGGTTGGAGACATCGAAGACCCGCCCGGCGCCGAAGCCGACGCGCTCCTCCGGCACCTCCAGCTTCGCGGCGGCAGCGGCGGACAGGCGCTCGCGCGCGCGGGTGGCTGCCTGGATGGCCGCGTTTCCCATCATCAGCGTGACCCGCGAGCTGTAGCTGCCCAGATCGACCGGCCCCAGCGCGGTGTCGCCGGTGACCACCTTCACGTCGGTCACGTCGATGCCCAGCACCTCCGCGGTCACCACCGCGAGCACGTTGTCGGAGCCCTGTCCCACCTCGCTGGCCCCGCAGAAGACGGTCACGCCGCCGCTGCGGTCGAGCAAGAGCTGCACGCCGGAGTGGGGCATGTCGTTCCAATAGATGGGCAGCCCCGCGCCGCACATGTACGCGGAGGCGGCGATGCCGAGGCCGCGCCCGCGGCCCAGCTTGCGGAAGCGCTCCTTCCAGCCCGACGCCTCGACCACCGCCTGGATGCAGGGGACCAGCCCCATGGTGCGCACCTTGAGCCAGTTGGCGGTGACGGTGCCGGCCTCGAGCGCGTTGACGATGCGCCACTGGGCGGGGTCGCGTCCCAGCTTCTCGCAGATCTTGTCGATCTGCACCTCGAGCCCGAAGCGCGGCTGGGGCGTGCCGTGGCCGCGCTTGGGCCCGCAGGGCGGCTTGTTGGTGAAGGTGCGGCAGCCGCGGAAGCGGTAGCGGTCCATCCGGTAGGTCACCGTCTCCAGCGCGCCGGTGTAGAAGGTGGAGGCGACGCCGTAGCTGCCGTAGGCGCCGCCGTCGAGCAGCGTCTCCACCGCGTGCCCGACGATGTGCCCGTCCGCGTCCACGCCCGTGCGCATGCGCATCAGCACCGGGTGGCGCCCGCGGTGGCAGAAGAACACCTCCTCGCGGGTGAGCGCGATCTTCACCGGGCGCCCGGTGAGCAGCGCCGCCTTGGCGGCGACGATCTCGTGGTTGAACGGGTCGGTCTTGCCGCCGAATCCGCCCCCCTGCGGCGGCGCGATCACGCGGATGCGCGAGGCCGGCAGGCCCAGCACCTTGGCCGCGGCGCGGTGCAGGTAGTGCGGCGTCTGGGTGCTGGAGGCGATGGTGAGCCACCCGTCGATGCCCTGGTACGCGAGCGAGGCGTGCTGCTCGAGCGCGAGGTGAGTCGAGCCCTGGTAGAAGAAGTGATCCTCGAAGACGTGCGCGGCCTTGCTCAGCGCGGCCTCGGCGTCGCCGAAGTCCAGCGCCACCACCTTGTGGACGTTGCCGAAGTCGCCGTGGTCCTGGATGCGCGGCTCGGGCACCAGCAGGGCCTCCTCCGGCGTGGAAATGGTGGTGAGCGGCTGGTAGCTCACCTCGACGAGGCGCGCGGCCTCCTCCGCGATCATCTCGTTGGTCGCGACGACCGCGGCCACCGGGTCGCCGACGAAGCGCACCTTGTCGGGGCAGAGCGCGTGCTCGTCCTGCGAGACGGGAAGGATGCCGAACGGCACCGGGAAGTCCTTGCCGGTCAGGGCCAGGCGCACGCCCTCGCAGGCGAGCGCCCGCGAGACGTCGACCCCGAGGATGCGCGCGTGCGGCACGCAGGAGCGCACCAGCTTCATGTGCAGCATTCCCGGCATGGCGAGGTCGTCCGCGAAGCGCAACTCGCCGGTCACCTTGCCTGCAGCATCGACGCGGCGGAGCGGCTTGCCGACGGTGCCAAAACGCCCGTTTTCACCCATTGGCGCCTCCGCGATAGACGGCCGGCAGCCGGGGCCCCTGCGCCGGCTCGCCGCGCAGTACCCGGCCCGCATCCTCGACGGCGTCGAAGATCTGCAGATAGCCGGTGCAGCGGCAGAGCTGCCCGGAGAGCGCCTCGGCGATCTCCTCGCGGGTCGCGCCGGGCTTCTTGTCGAGCAGCCACTTCGCCGCCACCAGCATGCCCGGCGTGCAGTAGCCGCACTGCGCCGCGCCGTGGTCGGCGAAGGCCGCCTGCAGCGGATGCAGCGCCGGGCCGTCGCGCAGCCCTTCGACGCTGGTCACGCTGCGCCCCTGGCACTCGAACGCGGCCACCAGGCAGGAGAGCACCAGCTCGCCGTCCAGCAGCACCGCGCAGGCGCCGCACTCGCCCAGCTCGCAGCCGTGCTTGGTCCCGGTCAGATCCAGGTCCTCGCGCAGCACCTCGAGCAGCGTCTTGCAGGAGTCCACCACCAGGTCGCGCGGCTCGCCATTGAGCTCGAAGACGAGCCGCAGCTTCTCCCGAGCGGTGTTCAGTGCGACCAGCGAGCTGCTCATGTCGTCTCCTAAACGCAGGTAGCGCGCGGTCTGCCAGAGCGCTGGACGCAGGCGCCGACGCGGATCGGGGACTATAAGCTTCGGGGACTATAAGCCAAGGGAGACCGCCTCACGCCAGGCGGCCGGGAACGGCCCTGCCGCAATTCCGACTTCCGGTAGGTCCGGACCCGGCGCCCGGTGCGCCGGCGGGCGGCTACGGCGCTGGGATTGGCGTTCCCGTTCGGTGTTTGACCGCGTACCGGAATCGTACCGCTACGGGCATCGCCGGCGCCCGCCGTCCCTCTCGGGCGTAAAGTGGCGTTGAAAGGCTTCCAGAGGGCTCGGACGTCTCATAATCCGCAGGGAGGTGGTTCGAGTCCACCCGCGGCCATTCACATCCTACGGTCGCGCCGGCCACAAGGCACCAGCGGCCTGTAGTACCCTGCTATCCGGCACGCGACCCGGTGAGGACAAGGCGTCGCCGCCCGGCCGCCACCTTCTCTTCACGGGATCCACTCGAGATTGCGCGCGGGGCGCTGAAGGCTCTTTCGGTGACGATTGCGCAGGCGCAGGCTACGCCCTGATCTCTACCTGCGCTGCGCTGTCCCGATCCTGTCCCGCTGCGACCGCTCCGAGGCACTCAAAGCCCTGTTTTCCCTCGCGGGCCGCCACGGTCCGACGTGGACTGAAAATCCCCGTGTCGGTGGTTCGATACCGCCCCTGGGCACCATAGATACGCGCGCACCCGGACCGAGTTGCCGCTGCTCTCAGATCAAGCTGCGTCGGACCAGTGCCAGCAACTGAGTGCGCGGCGGTCGCGATCGAGGAGATCTGATACGAAGGACTCCACGGAGGCGGCGATGATACCGGAACAAAAACTTGGGGTCTGGCTCACGCATGACGCTGCTTGCGAGTTCCTGTACGCGCAGCAACCGGAGAGTCGGTGGGCTGTGCTCGGTGAGTTCGTGCGGGACGAGCCAGGCGTTGGAGTTTGGATTCGCATTGACCACATCGAGCAGACGAAGGAAACGAGCGAGATTATCCACTGGCGGGTCAAGCCGCCTGTCTGCCTGATTCGCTGGGACGGCGTCATCACTGTTCAGGAGGCCGACCGGTACGAGGATGTCAAGGTGACTGGCTTCAGCAATGGAAAGACCGGGAAGCGGTGAATCTGCGCGCGGCGGGAAACCAGCCGCCACCGTAGTGCTGCCAGAGTACGGCTACGCAGGCTCCGTTGCCCGACAGCGAGCCCGACGCGCTCGACGAGCTGAAGTCCAACATCGGCAAGAAGGACCAGTTCGGCACCACCGCGCTCGGCGCTTACTTCACCGCCTATGGACAGGCCTATTGCCTGTCCGAGGCGCCCAACTCCGACGCAGTCTGCAAGTCGCACGAATCCAAGGGCCTGACGCTCGGCAAGGGCGACGTGCACGAGGTGAAGAACTCGATCGGCGTCCAGGGACTCGCCTGTCGACCCAGGCCTGATTGACACCCTTGGGTGCCGGGGGAATCCTGCGTGTCATGATCCGCCGGCCTTGGCGAACGGCTTTCGTCCTCGTCGCTGGAGCGCTGGCCGGCAGCGCTGTCGCGCAAGACTCCGACGTCTTCATCCTGCGCGAAGAGACGCCGGCGCCCGCGTTTTCGCTTCCCGATCTCTCGGGCCGCATGGTCGACTCGAAGCGACTCGCCGGGAAGATCGCCATCCTGAGCTTCGGCGCGACCTGGTGCTCCTCCTGCACCAGCGAGCTGAAGAGCCTGGAGAACCTGCAGGCGAAATTCCCCAAGGACCTGGTCACGAATGACGAGTTGCTCGCGGAGTTGGACAAGCTGAAGTAGCGCTACGGGGGACGCACGAGGGCGCCACCAGCGACCTCTGCCCCGATGCTGTCAGGAGCGGGGCAGCGGGATGCATCCCCATTGGGGAGAGGATGCCCGTCGCCCCAGTTCGAGCCGTGGGCAGCGTTCTTCTCTGCCCAGGTGGCCGTAATCCTTGCTGGCGAAGAATTTCGAATCGCAGAAGAGGTCCAGCGAATCGGAGCCCTCGGCCTCGTGTTGCAGGAAGAAGCAAGCGCTTTCCCGGAAGCGACATCGTCTGCCACTCCGACTTGCCGGCCGGCAGGAAACGGCGCGGTCAAGGAGGAGGCACTCATCCGATCGTCGCGCAGGTCGCGGGACGGCAAGGCGGGTTGCCATGCCGCGCCGCGCGTTGACCAGCCGCGATCCAGGTGCTACAGCGCCCCCGGCGTTGGGTCCATTGCAGTGAAACGGTCGGTCTCAGGCCGTGCCAGGGGGCACGGCCGCTTCCCCGAGCACAACGACTGAAGGCTTCGGCAAAGCAGCCGGGGTGCTCGTGCCTGCGCGTCGGACGACGATCGCGACGCGCGGTCCACCTCATCACGACCGGGCATGCCTTTCCGGCACGTCCGCCGGCGGTCATCTCGGGAGCAGTCGTTGACGCAGCACGCAGCAAGGAGGTTCCATGACAACCGCAAGTGTTCCGAAAGTCCTCGCCAGACTGCTGCTCGTTTCCGTCGCGGCAGCTTTCCAGGCGAACGCGCAGATCACCGCCGACACGAACGTCCGGCTCAAGCCGATCATCGAGCACGTCGATCTGGTCACCGACCTCAACGTGGTGGGCGATTCGCTCTTCGTCTGCACACAGCCGGGGCTGCTCCTCCGCAAGAGCCTCTCGTCCCAGAGCACGACGGACTATTCCGTCTTCCTCGATCTGCGCAGCAAGGTCGGCGCGCTGGGCACGAACATCCCCGGCCTGGGCGGGCTCGGCTATCCGACGCCCGGAACGTATGACGAGCGCGGCCTGCTCGGCTTCACGGCTTCTCCCCGCTTCGCGTCGAACGGGACGTTCTGGGTCTGGTACTCCGCCATCAACGAGCACAGCGCATCGCCGCCCGGCTTCTTCCAGTGGCTGGTTTCCACCAGCGCTCCCTGGGACATGAGCCAGTACGACCACGTCGACTACCTGGTCGAGTACCAGGTCCAGCACGGCGCCCCGGTGTTCCAGCGGACGGTGCTCAAGCTGAAGAGGCCCTACTTCAATCACACCGGGTTCCAGTCGCTGGTCTGGTCTGCCGAGCTCGGCACGCTCCTGCTCGGCCTCGGCGACGGCGGCAGCGAGTACGACCCGAACAACCTGGCGCAGAATGACGATCAGCTCTCCGGCAAGCTGCTAAGGATCGACCTCGCCAAGCTGCAGGGAAGGGATTTCACCTCCTCAGCGCCGGTGGCAACCTTCACCGACCTGAAAAACCAGCACGTGCCCAGCGGCGCCTTCGTCCCGCTCCTGAAGGGGCTGCGCAACCCGAGCAAGGTCTCGTTCGCCCGGAGCGACGAGGATGAG
>JBGQLA010000014.1:0-29112 GCA_041499865.1 Deltaproteobacteria bacterium | reverse complement strand
TACGAGTTGTTCGCCTGCCCGGGCACGAAGGTGCGGCCGGCGCACTGGACGCTGGGGAACGGGCTGCCGCTGGCGAAGATCGCGCGGCCGTCGGTCCAGCCGTAGGCCTGCTCCGCCGTGCACTCCGACTGCGAGGTCGGGTTCGAGAGCGAGAACACGATGGGCCGCTCCCGCTGGGCCGCGAAGGTGGTGAGCACCTCGTGCGTGAAGGTGCCGCCCCGCCCCGCCGCGCCGACCAGGATGGTCGGGCGCAGATCGCGGAGGGCGCCGAGGAAGTCCGCCGGCGCGTGCGCGTGCGCGTAGGGCTTCTTGTGCCCGGCGAGGTCGGTGCGGGAAGCGACGACCAGGCCCTTCGAGTCCACCAGCCAGCAACGCTTGCGCGCCTCGGGCTCGGTGAGTCCGGCGGAGATCATCGAGGCGACGATCAGGTCGCAGATCCCGGTGGCGGCTTCCCCGGCGCCCAGGCAGAGCACCCTCTGGTCGCGCAGCTTCTCGCCGGTGATGCGCAGGGCGGAGTAGATGCCGGCGAGCACCACCGCGGCGGTGCCCTGGATGTCGTCGTTGAAGCAGCAGACGCGGTCGCGCCAGCGCTGCAGCACGCGGAAGGCGTTGGTGTTGCCGAAGTCCTCGAACTGGATGAGGACGCCGGGGAACACCTCGTTCGCGGCGGTGACGAACTCGTCGACGAAGGCGTCGAACTCCGCGCCGCGGATCCGCTTGTGGCGCAGTCCGAAGTAGAGGGGATCCTGGAGGAGCTTCGGATTCTCGGTGCCCACATCGAGGGTGATGGGAAGCGTCCGCACGGGAACGACACCGGCGCAGGCGGTGTAGAGCGAGAGCTTGCCGACCGGGATGCCCATCCCGCCGGCGCCCAGGTCGCCCAGGCCGAGGATGCGCTCGCCGTCGGTCACCACGATCACGCCGATGTCTTCGTACGGCCAGTTGCGAAGGATCTGCGCGATCCGGCCCTTGTCTTTCGCCGAGATGAAGAGCCCGCGCGGCTGCTGGAAGACGTGCGCGTACTCCTGGCAGGCGCGCCCGACGGTGGGCGTGTACACCAGCGGCATCATCTCTTCCGGCGAGTCCATCAGCAGGCGGAAGAAGAGCGTCTCGTTGCGGTCGTGCAGGCTGTTGAGGAAGACCCACTTCTGCAGATCGTCCTCCTGCCGCGCAAGCCCTTCGCGGACGCGGAGCAGCTGCTCCTCCATGGTGTGTACTTGTGGCGGCAGGAAGCCACGCAATCCCAGCAGGTCGCGCTCGGCCTCGGTGAAAGCGGTGCCCTTGTTGAGCACGGGGTCATGCAGTCGATCGAGGGCGCAGGGTCGAATCTGGGTCGGCATGCCGGGACTTATAGCAAGCGGCGTTCCCGAATCTTGAAAGGAGGCGCAGAAGCGGGAAACGCAGGAATTGCGTCGCCCCCGACAGGCGCGCAGCTTCTACGTCGCACGCCCGCCGTGCAGGCGAGGCGTACGAGGCACATGTCTTGCTCAATGGCGAAGGATGCCCCGCCGGATCGCGCGCGCATTCGCGCCCATCCTGATGGTTCTTCTCGCCTCTGCCCCAGCGCGTCCTGCTTCGCCGGAGCCTGTGAAGACGCGAAGCGCGCCGGCCGTGGAGCTCAAGGGCGCTCCCAAGCGCGCAGCGGACACATCGAAGCGCAGCAAGAAGGCCGCGCCGAAGACCGAAGAGGCGAAAAATCCCGCTCCCGCCCCGCCCGCGGCGAAAGCTGCGCCCGAAGCTCCCGCGGCGAAGCCAGCTCCGGTGGTGGTGAGCGTATCGGCGCCCGTCGCACTCGCGGAGCCGCCGCGCAAAGGCGCGGATCTCTCGCAGTGCACCGCTTGCCACGCCACGCTCACCGAGGGGCGGAAGCCGCACAATCCGATCAAGGAAGGCAAGTGCGACTCGTGCCACGTGGCGAACCCTGGCGCGGTGGGGAAGTGCCACAGCCCCGCCGGCTCGGCATGGAAGCTGGTCGCGGAGCAGCCCGCGCTGTGCGCCAAGTGCCACGACACCAGCGGCGCGGCCCCGCCGCACCCGGTGATCAAGGCGCAGGGCTGCACCGCTTGCCACGACCCGCACGCCTCGAAGAATCCCACGCTGACGAAGATCTGGCCGGTCGAGGCGCTTTGCTACAAGTGCCACGCGAAGTACGACGACGCGGAGTTCATCCACACCGCGGTCAAGCAGGGCAAGTGCCTGGGCTGCCACAGCCCGCACGCCGGCGACGCGAAGCCGCTGCTCCTCGACAAGCGCGAGGCGCTCTGCTCGTCGTGCCACGAGACCGCGGAGCTGACCAAGGGCGCGCACAAGCATGCGCCGGTCGTCGAAGGGCAGTGCCTCTCCTGCCACGACCCGCACCGCAGCGACTACAAGGCGCAGACGGTGGAGAAGGGCAAGAGGCTCTGCCTCGCCTGCCACGACGCGAAAGCCAAGCCCGGTCCGGCCACCGCGTCGCTGAACTTCCGGGTCGACCTGACGAAGAAGCTGGTGCACAAGCCGGTCTCCGGCGGTGACTGCCAGGATTGCCACACGCCGCAGCACAGCTCGGACAACGCGGCCTTGCTGCAGAAGCCGCCCCCCGACCTCTGCTTCAAGTGCCACACCAGGTTCGACGAGCTCTACAAGTTCCAGCACTCCGCCGCGAAGCTCGGCGAGTGCGCGGTGTGCCACGACCCGCACTCCAGCGAGAACAAGGGGCTGCTCACCGCCGGGCGCATCAACGACGTGTGCTTCAAGTGCCACGCGGACGATGCCTCCGGCCGCAAGTGGGTGCACAAGCCGATCACCGACAAAGGCTGCACCTCCTGCCACGACGCGCACGGCGGCGATTTCAAGTTCAACCTCGCCGATGCCGAAGGCAACGCGCTCTGCCTGAAGTGCCACGCCGGCGTCGGCGCGAAAGTGAAGGTCAAGCACAAGGCGCTCGACCGGTACGGCTGCACCGCCTGCCACACCCCGCACGCCGGCGACAACCCGAAGGGGCTGCTGAAGGCGGCCAACGCCCTTTGCACCGGGTGCCATGCCGAGCAGCAGGACGGCGGGCACATCAAGACCTTCAGCGGCAAGCACCCCGTCGCCGGCCCGGCCGATCCCAAGCGGAAGGGCGCCGACTTCTCCTGCGTCAGCTGTCATGCCCCGCACGGTTCCGACAACCCCAGACTCTTCTATGCCGGCGCCACACCCCAGGACGCCTGCAAGTACTGCCATTGAGGTCCGTCATGAAAAAGTTCCTGCCGTTTCTCGCCTCCCTGAAGCTCGCGGTCATCCTCCTCGTCCTGCTCTTGATCGGCCTCGCCGCCGGGACCATCCTCGAGTCGGCGCGCGGCACCGAGGTAGCCGGCCGCCTCGTCTACTACTCGTGGTGGTTCCTCGCCCTGCAGGGCGCGCTCGCCGCCAACGTGATCGCGTCCATCGTCAAGCACTTCCCCTGGGGAAAGGCGCGGGCCGGCTTTCTCACCACGCACACCGCGATCATCGTCATCCTGACCGGCGCCTCGATCACCTACTCCTTCAAGCAGGAAGGGCACATCGAGCTCTGGGAGGGCGAGGGCACCAGCGAGATCGAGAGCGGGCATCTGCCCTTCATCGTCAAGCTGGAGAAGTTCACCATCGACCGCTACCCGGGCACCATGCGGCCCGCGAACTTCCGCAGCGACGTGGTGGTGATCGATCCCGAGACCGGGCCGCAGCGGCACGGGATCTGGATGAACCACCCGCTGGAGTACCGCGGCTACAGCCTGTACCAGTCGAGCTACCGGCAGGAGGGCGGGCGGAGCGCGACGGTCCTGTCGGTGTCGAAGGATCCCGGACAGCCCATCGTCTTCTTCGGATACGGGCTGCTCCTCTGCGGCATGTGCACGGTGCTGGGAACGCGCATCGCGATGGTGCGCGCCCGCGACCGGAGGCTGGCGACGCCGAAGGAACTGAAAAAGGTGGCGGCCATCGCGGCGATGCTGGTCGCCGGCTTTCTCGCGGGGCCGGCGCGCGCGGACACGGAGCAGGCGCGGCGTGAGCCGGTGCTGCACGACGGGCGGGTGATGCCGCTCGATACGCTGGCGCGCGAGGCGGTGTGGAACGTCACTGGGCAGCGCTCCTGGAACGGCCGCGATCCGGTGGACTCCATCCTCTTCTGGAGCACGGAGCCTGAAGTGGCGATGGACGCGCCGATCGTGAAGATCACGCCCGACATCGCCTCGGTGGCGCGGCTGCCGGCGGGGACGACGCACGCGTCGTTCGGGCAGCTGGTGAACGACCGCGCGCTGATGGGGCTGCTCGACCAGGCGCGGGAGCAGGAAGGCGCGAAGCAGGGCGTGCTCGCCTCGGCGCAGAAGCTGGAGGAGCGGCTGCTCTGGATGCAGCGGTTCTTCGCGCACGAGGCGATCAAGAAGGTCGACTCGGCGGACGCGAAGGAGATCCAGCGGGAGATCACCTACAACGCGGTGCGGCCCACGCGGGTCGCCTGGATCGTGCTCGGCGCCGCGCTGGTGCTCTCCATCTTCGCCTGGAATGGAAAGCGGAAGGTGCTCGACGTGCTCGCGTTCGCCGGGCTGCTGGGCGGCTTCGCCGTGATGACCTGGGGCATCGCCACGCGCTGGATGCTGGCGGGGCGCATTCCTGCCGCGAACATGTACGAGTCGCTGCTCTTCCTCGCCTGGGGCGTGGGCCTCTTCGCGGTGCTCGCGTTCGCCATCATGCGGAACCGCCTGGTGGTGCTGAACGCGAACGCGATGGCCTTCCTGACCATGGCGCTCACCGACCTCCTGCCCATGGACGGGTTCATCCACCCGGTTCCGCCGGTGCTGGCGGGGACGCCGTGGCTCGCCATCCACGTGCCGATCATCATGGTCAGCTACTCGGTGCTGGCGCTCGGGGTGGTGATCGCGCACATGCAGGTGGGGTTCACCATCTTCAAGCCGCAGAAGCGCGAGCTGATCGAGCGGATGAACGACCTGCTCTACTGGTACATCCACGTCGGGTCGATCCTGCTGATTGCGGGGATTCTCTCCGGCTCGGTGTGGGCCGCGTCCTCTTGGGGCCGGTACTGGGGCTGGGACCCGAAGGAAGTCTGGTCGCTGGTCGCGTTCCTCGCTTATGCGGCCATCTTGCACGCGCGGTGGGACAAACAGATCGGGCGGTTCGGGGTCGCCGCGATCAGCATCGTGGCCTTCCAGACCATCCTCATGACGTATCTGGGCGTGAACTTCGTGCTCAGCAGCGGCCTGCACAGCTACGGGATGGGCGACACCCCGGTGGTGATGTGGATGACCATCGTCGCGGCAGCGGAGGCGGCCTTCCTCATCTGGGGCTGGTCGAAGACTCGGGGGCAGGCAGCGCTCTCGACCGCCTGAAAGCCAGCCGCGACGAAGCCTGAAGAAGTCCGGGGCAGACCTCCACCGAGGTCTGCCCTTTTCAATCTACTCGCTCCGAAATTTCGGGGACACAATACGAAATTCGAGGGTGGCGGAGCTGCATCTTGAATAGGGGAGCGATCAATAGGCGGCGTAACGCGTGTTGTGTCCCCACATTCCGGACCAGGTCTGCCGGCTGCAACTTGAAAGGGCGATGATCTCACTCGAGCGCGCGACCCGCGTTCCAGCGTGGATCTCCGGCCCCCGATCCGAGGCGCCCCATCGCTGGACGCTAGCGCCAGCGCCACCCGACGGCTCGCCGCTTTCGTGGCGTGATCGGGAGATGGGCAGCGGGCGTGGCGAGATCGATGCTGACCTCCTCCATGACGGTGAGAAGGTTGCTCGGCATTGCGCGATCGACGCGGGTCCCTTTGCGATCGCGGAAGTAGTAGCGAAGCGACTGGAGCGTCCCTTGAAGCGACTGCAACGGCAGAGGAAGGAAGAGTTCCGTGTCGTACTTGATCGGCTTCTTCCACTGCTCGATTTGTCCTGCCCGGAACTCGGGCGAGCTCGCAAGAAACTTGCCTGCCGCGAAGAGCGCAAGTTCGAGTGCCTGGATTCCATCGATGCCACGAACGACTCGATCGACTTCCACCGAGAGCCCGGTGATGACGAGTCGGAACGCCCATTCTTTTCTCGAGCGCTTCGGAGCAGCAATGCGGACCTCCACCGGCCGGGATCGACCAACCGGCGGGCGCCACACGTACCTGCGCTGCGCAATCCATTCCGACGCGACTCGCGAAACGCGACCCGGCATGCCTTCAACCTACCTGAAGGCGGAGAACCGCGGGATTCGGGGACACACAAGAATTTCGAGCTCGTAATTCGTATTGTGTCCCCGAATCTACTTCGGGGCGGTGAAGGCCTGGATGCGGTGGTTGCCGCGGTCGGCGACGAAGGCGTCGCCGTGGGAGTCGATGCAGACCTGGCCCGGGTAGTACACGAGGCCTTCGCTCCAGCCGATGGAGAGGCGGCGGCCGAGGTAGGCGCCGTCCTTCCCGAGCACCACGAGACCATTGCCGTGCTGATCCACCAGCACGAGGGGACCCTGCGAGGTCAGCGTCAGATACGTCGGGAAGTTGAGCACGTCCTTGAGCGGCTTCCCCAGCGGCGCGAACGTCGATGCCCCGGGTCGCGCCAGGTAGAGCTGTGCCCGCACGCCATCGATGGCGTACACCGCGCCCTGCGCGTCCACCGCGATGTCGGTGAAGGAACCGCCGCGCGGCAGCTCCAGCTGTCGCTGGAACGCGCCGGCCGCGTCCACCACCACCACTCGCGCGGACGAGGCATCGAGCAGGTAGACGGCGTCTCCCTGGCCGAGCTTGAAGGCGATGGGGAAGAAGCCGTTCCCCTGCGGAATGCCCGCAAGCTGCAGGAATCCTGCAAACGCCCCGCCGGCGCCGATGCGCACGATCCGACGGCCCTTCCCGTCCAGCGCAAGCACGTTGCCCTTCGAGTCGAGCTGGACTCGCGTGGGCCGCCCGAGCTCCGCCGCGCGCACCTCACCGCCCGCCACCAGCTTGCCGTCGCGGAAGGTGAACAGCACCAGCCGGCCATTGCCGGTATCCGCCGCCACCACCGCGCCGGCGTCCGTGCAGGCAACTCCCTCGGGGCTGCGCAGGGCGACGCCCTTCTCGTCCGCATACCCGGAAGACGCCGGCTCGAGCGGCAAGGCAGCGGCGAGCACCAGGGCGAGTTGCGCGATCATCGCTTGAACCCCTCGTGGCACTTCACGCACAGGTCCGTCGTGTTGGGGAACGGCACCATGTGCTTGTACTCGGTGCCGTGCGCGCGGTGGCAGCTCAGGCAGTCGAGCGTGAGATTGCGGTTGCGCGGGTCCTTCAGCTTCTCCCCGATCGGATGCGAGGTGTGCTTCTGGTAGTCGTGGCAGGTCCCGCACTGATCGATGGTGCTCGCCCGCTTCATCATCAGGACGTTGTCCGACGAATGCGGGTCGTGGCACGCGGCACAGCTCCCGTCGCGCACGGGCGCGTGCGGCGTCGGCGAGCGATCCTGCCGCGCGATGGTGTCGGCGTGGCAGGTCCCGCACACCTGCGTGAGCTTCCCGCGCAGGAGACCTCGATCGCGTGCCGCATGCGGGGAGTGGCAGTTCAGGCAGGCGTTCGGATCGATCAGCGCCTGGTGCACCCGCGCCTTGCCCAGCATGGTGGCGATCTGCTGCTTGTGGCAGTCGTTGCAGAGCGCGACGCCCTGCGCCTTCAGCATGACGGGCTTCCCGGGCGACGCCGGCGCGTGGCACTCGGTGCACTGCGCGGACGCGACCGGCTTGTGCACGGTATTGTAGAGCATGCCCTTGCGGTCGGACCCGTGCGGGTCGTGGCACCCGGTGCAGCGAGACTGCGCGACCGCGTAGTTCCCGTGCGCCTTGGCAAAGCCCGGCGCGCTCGGCTTGTGGCAGGAGAGGCACAGCGCCTTCTCCTCCTGTTTCAGCAGATGCTCCGCCTTCGCCGACCCGTGCGAGTCATGGCAGGAGATGCACCCGCCCTGCTCCACCGGCCGGTGCGCCACCTTCGCGCCCGTGGCCTGCTCCACCAGCGCCTTGTGGCAGCTCGCGCAGAGCTGGTTCCCGGCCGCCACCAGCTCGAACTTGTTCGTCGAGGAGTGCGGGTCGTGGCAGCTCGCGCACTTCCCTTCCGCGACCGGCTTGTGCGCGCTCTTCGGCTGCGCAGGCGCAACCGCCGCGTGGCAGGTCGAGCACACCTTGTCCGCGTCGGCCGAGAGCAATTTTCCGTGCTGCGAGGCGTGCGGGTTGTGGCACCCGGTGCACTGCTGCGACTTCACCGGCGTGTGCACGAACGGCTTCTTCATCTTCTCCTGGAAGTCGTTGTGGCAATCGATGCACACCTTGCCGGTGGCCCCGGGGAGGAGCTTCGCCGGACCCGCCGCGAGCAGGAGCGCGACCAGGAGCGTCATCGCTTCACCTCGTGGCAGGCGCCGCAGTTGCGCGCGTCGAACGGCTTGTGCACCACCGCGTTGATCAGCTTCCGATCCTTCGAGACGTGCGGATCATGGCAGGAGGTGCAGGTGCTCCTCGAGAGATCGATCTCCAGGTGCGCCTTCCCGAAGCCCGCCGACTTGGTGTCGTGGCAGCCGACGCAAAGCGCGGGCTGCGTCTTCGCCGCCAGCGCGCGGTTCACCGAGGCATGCGCCACGTGGCACTTGAGGCACTCCTCGCCCGCCGGGCTGTGCACGGTGGCGCCTTCGCTGGTCATCGCCTCCTTCATCGTCTTGTGGCACTGCAGGCACGCGTCGGACCCCTTCGCGAGCAGCAGGTGGTCGAGCCCGGACCGGTGCGGGCTGTGGCAGGACGTGCACTGCCCCTGCGCGAACGGCGCGTGCGTACTCTTCGCGTCCTTCGGCGCCGCTCCTTTCCCGGCATGGCAGCGCACACAGAGATTGGTCTGCGGCGCGACGATCACTCCCGCCAGGTTCGAGCCGTGCGGGTCATGGCAGGTGAGGCACTCGCCCGCAGCGAACGGCTTGTGCGTCGTGCCGCCCTGCTGGGCGGTGAAGTGATCCTTGTGGCAGGACGCGCAGAGCTTTCCGCCCTCCTCCTTGAGCAGCGAGGGCAGCGGACCGCCGTGTCCTGTGTGGCAGCCGTTGCAGTTACCGGCGAGCACCGGCTTGTGCGTGTGGCCCTTGACGAACTTCGCTTCCGCCTCGGTGTGGCAGGAGAAGCACACCGTATCCATCCGGTCGCGCATGATGGCCGGGAAGTTCGAGCCGTGCGGATCGTGGCAGGTGGTGCACTTGCCCGCCTTCGCCGGGGCGTGGACCACCTTTTCCGCGAGATCGTCCTTCACCGAGGCGTGGCACTTCGAGCAGAGCGCGTCGATGGGTTCCTCGAGCAGGCCCTTGCGGCTGGCCGCGTGCGGCTGGTGGCACGAGAGGCAATCCTTCGCCGCCGCATGCTTCGAAGTGACCGGCTCGCCCTTCTGCTTGTGGCAGGTGATGCAAAGGGCGGGACCCGCCGCCTTGAGCAGCGCCTTCGCCTGCGTCGTGTGCGGGTCGTGGCAGGACAAGCACTCGCCTTTGGCGACCGGCGCGTGCTTCACCGGTCCATCGGCGACGTTCTCGGGCGCATGACACTTGGCGCACAGGGCGCCGCCCTGCGCCTTCAGCGCGAACCCCTTGCCCTCGACATGGCACTCGGCGCACGCGCCGCCCTTCATCGGCTGGTGCAGCGAAGTGCGCAGCAGCTTCGGGCGGTCAGCCGAGTGCGGATCATGGCAGCCCGTGCACGAGCTGGTCGCGACGGGAAGCCCCCCGTGCTTCGCCTGGAAGTTCTTCTCCTCTGCCGAGTGGCATTTGATGCAGAGCTTGATCGGGTCCGCGACCAGCAGCTTCTTCTGGCTCGAGGCATGCGCGGTATGGCAGGTGGCGCAGTTCCCCGCCTTGTGCTGAACCTTGCGCTCGAACGGCTCTTTCTTGTGGCAAGAGAAGCAGCTCGCATCGCCCTCCGCCTTGAGCATGAACTTCGCGTTCGACCCGTGCGCGTCGTGGCACTGCGTGCACTCGCCCGTGCGCAGCACCGGGTGGACGTTGGGCTTGTCGAGGCCGATGGCCCTCTTGTCGTGGCACTTGAGGCAGAGCGCGTTGCCGCTCTCCTTGAGCAGCAGCTTGGGGACGATGCCGTGCCGCAGGTGGCAGTCCTCGCACTTCTGCTGCTTCACGATGGGGTGGACGTTCTTCAGCCCCATGTACTTGTCGGCGAACTTCTGGTGGCAGTCTAGGCACTCCTTGCGGGCAAACTGCTGCGCGCGCGCCGTCGCGGGCAGCAGGAGAGCGAGAAGCAGGAGGGTGTGCAGGACCGGGCGCACGGGGAGGTCCGCTCAGCTCTCGATTCTCGTCAGGTAGACCTTCACGGGCCGCGCCTTGCGCAGCTTGCCGATCCACTCCTCGACGGCCTCGTTCACCTTCTGCTTCTGCAGCCGCGGCGCGATGGCCTCGCGCGCCTCGGCGTAGGGTTGCGGAGTGGGCGGCTTGACCGCCTTGACCAACACGACGTAGTGCCCGCCTTCGGCGCTCGCCCAGAGGCGGACATCGCCCGGCTTGGTGCCGGAGAGGATCTTCGCCAGGTCGGGGCTGATGCCGCGCGCGGAGAGGGTGCTGCCTTCGAAGTCGATGGTGCGCTGCTTCTCGGAGAGCAGGCCCGGCGCGTTGGCCTTCAGCCACTTGAAGTCGGTGCCGGCGCGGAGCTTGTCCAGGCCCGCCTGCGCGCTCTTCGCGGAGGAGAAGCCGATGCTGGAGAGCGTGTAGAACGCCGGGTACGTGAAGTCGGCCTTGTGATCCTCGTAGTACTTCTTCGCCTCGCCCTCGGTGATCTTGAGGTCGGGGAGGATGGCCTTCTCCACGAACTTCGCGAACACCAGCGCGTCGCGGTGATCGCTCAGCGACTTGAGGTACTCGGGGCTCTTGTCGATGCCCTGCCGGTGCGCTTCGGCGTTGAAGAGGCGCTTGTAGAGGAGCAGGTCGAACTGCTGCTGCTTCTTGGCGTTGACCTTGCGCTCCTTGATGGCCTGGTCGACGCCGTGGAAGAACTCGTCGGCCACGGACTGGGTCAGGTCGGAGACGAGGATGTTCTCGCCGCCCTGGATCTTCACCAGCACGCGCTTGTCCTTCTTCAGCGCGGCGAGGCCGGGCTTCTTTGCCTCGAAGTCGATCTTCTTCAGCAGCTTCTCGTCGGTCTTCGCGTACTTCTGCTGGAACTCGCGGAAGGACTTCATCAGCGCCGCGTTCTGCCTGCGCCCGAGCGACCACTCCTCGGCCTCGGCGCGCGTCTTCGGATCTTCCGGATAGCTGATCGAGTCGACGCGGAGTACGGCGAATCCCTTGTCCACCGCCACCGGCGCGCTGACCTCGCCCGCCTTCAAGCTTTGCACCGCCTGCATCACGCCGGGAAGCCCGTGCTGCTTGCGGGAGAGGATCTGCGCATCGCCGCCTTCCCACTTCTTGCCGGCCTTGATGGAGGCAACGAACGCCTTCGCCTCATCCTCCTTGGTGAAGAACTTCGAGCTGACCTTCCACTCCCGCGCCATCTCCTCGTAGACCGCCTTCACCTCGGCGGGCTCGGAGGTGACGTCCTTGGTCAGGCGGGCCTTGAGCGCCTCGCGGAGGCTGGCCTCGTGGAACTGGGCCATCTCCTCCTTGATCTCGGGCAGCTCCGCCAGTCCCATCTCGCGCGCTTCCAACGCGATCAGGCGGGTCCCGATCAGGCGGTCGAGCACTGGCGTGTAGTCTCTTTTCCCACCCGGAAGCGCCTTCTGCGTATCGGCCATCGCCCCGTGCGCCTGGTGCGTGGCGGCCAGCGCGTCGGAGAGGTCCTGCAGCGTGACCACGCGGTCCTCGACCTGCGCGATCGGCAGCGTGGCGTACTGCTCGGAGAAGATGGAGGTGCGCACCGTCCCGTTGGGACCCTGGACGACGGCGGTGACATCGGCGAGCGCCAGGGGCGAGATCGCCAGCGACAGGGCAAGGATCCGGACGGTATTCATCGGGGCGTTTTCCTCCGCCGTGGGTGGTTTGCAAGCGTTGCGCCGCCGTGCGCGCTGCTCCGTTGCTGTCACCGCGGGGCCTGTTTGCGCAAACTCTGCGTCCGTGGAGGCGACTTTGCGCCCTGAAGCATCGCGTCGATGGCGCTGCGGACCATGCGGCAGGAGAGAGCCAGCGCCGTATCCACGTGCCCGGCGTCGAAGAAGAACACGCCTTCGTCGCCGCGGTGGTACGAGCTGACCTCCCAGACCACTTCCTCGTTGCGGCGGTCGAGCAGCATGGTCGTGAATTGGACCGCCGGAGCGGACTGGGCGGTCGCGGTGCCCTGGAACTCCCGGACGGTGCCTGCGAGGACGTAATCCGCGTCGAGCAGCTCCATCACTACGCGCGCCGAGTCCAGCGTCACGCCTTCGCTGACCACGATGCGGAAGTTCAGCAGCTCGTTGCGGAGGAGACCCGGCTCCACGACCGAAAGCCCGGAAGCCTCGAGCTGCCGCAGGAACTCCAGCGAGACCACCTCGCCGGCGTCGCGGCGCAAGGTCTCGTTGACGAAGGG
The DNA here is from genome assembly GCA_041499865.1 of Deltaproteobacteria bacterium. Classification (GTDB taxonomy): domain Bacteria; phylum Myxococcota; class Myxococcia; order Myxococcales; family 40CM-4-68-19; genus 40CM-4-68-19. The sequence goes on along the minus strand of JBGQLA010000014.1, from coordinate 16,635 downwards.
AAGGATCGCCACCTTCGCCGCCGGCGCGATCTTCGGCGAGCGGTACGAGGCCTGCGGCGCGAAGCGCCCTCCGCCGTCGCACTTCGTCGCGCCGGGGCCGCGCCCCGCGAGGTACGCCGCAAGCGACCCGGTGAGCTCGGAGATGGTCTTCTGCTGCAGCTCCACGATGTCGTTGACGAGTCCCAGATCGAGGAGGCCCGGCGACTCGTCGCCGATGTGCGCCCGCGCGTCCGCCCAGAGGATCTTCGCGGTCTCGCCGGTCGCGACCAGGCGGGCGCGCAGCCCGATCGAGGGAGGCGTCGCGTTCTGGTACAGGTCCACAGCCGTCAGCAGCACCGCGGTGGCGCCCATCTCCGCCGCGGCGGCCTTCGCGGACTCGGCGTCGATTCCCCCGGTCCAGCGCAGCCGGTGCTGCGCGAGAAAGGCCTCCACTTCGGCGGAAGGGATGAGCGTGACTCCACGCTCGCGCAGCGCCTGCTCGACCAACGCGCGCAACTCCTTCAGCGGAGCCGGGCCGCCCGCGAGATTCGACAGCGGCAGCATCGCCACCTTGCCCGGCAATGCCGGCGCAGGCACGGGGCGCGCTGCCGCGCACGCGAGGAGGCACGCGGCGGCAATGGCGCCGCTGAGCCTGCTCCGGCCGGAGCAGCTACTTGAAGAGTTTGTTGAGGAGGTCACGAACCGCATCCTCGGTCACCTTGTTCATCGGCTCTCCGCCTCCGCCCAGCATCCGGTCCCAGAACCCGATCCCGCCCTTGGTGGTGGACGCCGCCCAGATCACCTTGCCGGTCTGCGTCTCGAACATTTCCAGGCTCATGGAGATGGCGTTGGCGGCGCTGTTGCCCGAGCGCACCTCGCCATATTCCTTCACCGTGCCGACGATCAGCGCCTCGGCGGAGAGGAGCTTGCCGAGCGCCACCACCTCCTCCTGCGAGGGCGTGGCGGGTTGCTGCACGTTGCCGCGCACAAGCGCGCGGTTCACCTCGCCGATCGGCAGCACGTATACCGAGCCGGTCGAGAGCAGCATGGTGGAGAAGACGTCGCGGACGCGCTCGCCGGCGAGGTTGTCGCGGGAGAGGTTCTGCAGCGGCAGCACCCCCACCGTCTTGATCGCGCCGAAATCCATCTTCTTGTCCTGGTACCGTGGGCCGGAAGCGCATCCGGCGAGCAGCAGGGCGGCGAGAAGGGTCGTGGGTTTCATAGCGGGATCCTCAGATTGGCGTCGAACGTGCGGGTGTGGATGTTCTGCACGGGGCCCTCGCTCTCGAGGAGCGAATAGCTCGCGGTAATGGTGGCGCGGCGCAGGTTCCAGCGGATGCTGGGACTGAAGATACGGTTCACGGACGTGTCCGCCTCGAGCGACTGCGTGTAGGTCAGGCTGAACTGCAGCTCTCCGCCCTGGAACGGCGAGAAGCTGACGGTGCCATTGGCGAGCGTGACCGGGCGCGGCTGGGTAATCGTCCGGGATGCGCCGCCCGACAAGTAGAGAGCACGGAAGGGAGTGAACGACACCGTGCCCTCGATGCGGTTGCTGGCCGACGACGAGCGCGGCAGCCCCGCGCCGGTCGTAACGCTCGCGGAGTGACCGAACGTGCCGGCCAGCGTGAGCTTGTCATTGGGCTGGGCCGTCGCGCTGAACGTAAGCGAGTCGAACTGGCTGTCCTGTCCGGTTGGAAGCGCGGTGATGCCGTAGGTGGCGTTTCCCAGGAGTCCGATGCCCCGGTAAGGGATGGCTTGCGCGAAGAGCGAGACGCCGTTGGTGGTGGTCGTGCCCAGGGCATTCGTATCCACCCTGCCGCTGTAGACGAAGCTGCTGGTCAACGTGGGCAGCGGCGTGGCCCCGAGCGAGGCGCTGTAGAGCCACTGGCCTTCGTGGCCCCGCGTCTGATCCGCGTCCTGACGGGCGACACGCGCCGACAGCAACAGGATGTCGGTGAGCTTCTTCGAGAGCGACAAGCCGTTCGCGAGCACCCAGGTGGTCTGCGCGGGGGAGCCCGCGCGCTCGCCGTTGGTGACGAACAGGGAGATGTCGTGCGAGAGCAACGGGGCAGGAGTGAGCTGCGTCCTCGCGCTCGCGCTGAACACCTCGGCGGTGGCGGACTGCCACCCATGCGCAGCGGGCGCGGCGACAATCAGCAGAACCTGCAACTCGGTCACGAAAACATTGCGGAACGCAGGATCCGTCGTGGCGCCCGCAGCGAGAGGCCGCGCGACGAGCTTGAGGTAGCGCGCCTGCGTTTCCGGGATGACGATCTCGAACCGCGGCTGGAAGGCGTTGAAGACCGGCGCCGACGCGAGACCGATCTGCGTCCAGTTCAGATTGTCGTCGCTCCTCCATGCCGTCCAGGAGATCTGTGCGGCGAGCCCGGGGGGGAGTTGCTTGTCGACCCAGAGCCAGAACGTGTTCACCCGGGTAACGGTATCGCCGAATTGAACGCCGACGTCGCGGTTCGCGGTATCGCCCGCGAGGCTTGGCGCGGGGCCGAGATCGAGCCCGGCAGATGCGGTCGTGTCGCCGTTGATCAGCGCGCCGTTCTGCACCAGCGTGTCCAGCGCCGGAGTCGCCGGGAAGGCTTCCACCAGCGAGTAGCCGGCGACGGGGGAGAGAAACGTCTGGGTGGTCCCGCCCGCGCTCGACTGCGCCACTTCGAGTTGCTGGTTGACGATGTTGGCGGAGAACGACACGGTGGAGCGGCCGTTGAAGAAGCGATCGTCGAAGGTCGCGCGCGCGGCCTGCGTGACCGTGGTCAAGTCGGTATGGTGCAATCGATCGATCGGATTCTGGTAGTCGAGGCTGTAGCGCAAATCCAGCTGGCGGATCGGGTCTAACACGACCGAAAAGAGCGCCTGGTTGGTGGTGATGTCCTGGACTTGCCTGTCGCGATCCCAGAGCGACGGGCGCCCCAGGCGCAGCGAGAACGATGGCAGGTCCGTGGGACGCCACGAGAAGAGGAGGTTGATGTCTTCGCTGACGAACCCGAACGGCGTGGTCGTCGTCCCGGCCGTCTGTTCGCGGCGGCTATAGCCCGCGGCCGCGGACAGGAACGGGTTGCCCACGACCAGGTTCCCAAACACGCTCGCGGTGCGGCTGCTCAGGTCGCTGGAGAGCCCGCCTGTGTCGCTGGCCGCATTGAACTGCTCGAACGTGCCGCCTGCGTTGAACCGGAGCTGGGGAAAGAACGAACGATCGAAAGCCAACCGATAGCGTTGCACCAGTTGATCCGCGACGCTGGTCTGATCGAATCCGCTCGGGTCGGAGACGCGCGAACGGTTGTGCGAATACGTCTCCTCGATCAAGCCCGTGATCCCGTCGGCCCACGCGCCCGCCGCGACCAGCGCGACGACGACCGGGATTTGCGCCGGAGCGCGCATCTCAGTTCCGCTCTCCCATCAGGGCGCAGGTGCGCGGCCCGTCCCCGAGGTCGATGATGGAGAGCAGCCTTCGCCGGTTGAGGTCGACCACCGCAAGCGACCGCGTCTCCGGCAGGATGACGAAAAGAGTGTTCTCGGCGTCGTCGATCGCCATCTCGCCGGCAGCGTCGGGCAGGTCCACCGAGTCCACCGGAATGAACGAGAACGGGTCGTAGACGACGAGCCGGGATTCGTCGCGATGGCCCACGTAAACTAGGTCAGTCGCGGAATCGACCTTCAGCGCGCTCACACCAAGTCCGACGTAGACGCGTTTCTGGAGCGCCAGGTCCGGCAGCGAGTACACGCTCAGGTACGCCGAGCCTTGCGTTGCGACGTAGAGGCGCGCTCCACTCCGGTCGAACTGCGCGCGAAGCGGGCGGTCGTCGGTGGTCAGGGTAGCGACGACGGCGTGCGTCGGAATGTCGATCACGGTGATGCTGCTCGATCGGGCATTGGACACGTACGCGCGGATTCCGCGGCGGTCGATCAGAACCCAACTCGGTTCCTCGCCGACCGCGAGGCGCCCGATGTCGATCCAGGAAGTCGCGTCGAGGAAGCTGATGCTCTTTGATCCCGCGTTCGCCGTGATCAGGACACGCCGGTCCGGCGTCACGGCGACGTCGCGCGGGGCGTCGCCGATCGAGAGCCGGATGCGCGCCAGCACCGTGGACGACGCGACGTCGATCACGTCCACGACGTCCTCGCCTTCGAGGGCGACGAAAGCGCGGTTCTGGACCGGATCGAGGGCGATTCCCGACGGCCAGCGACCGGTGGGAAAGACCTCGGTGACGATCCGTGCGCGTCGGTCGAAGATGGTGAGATCGTGCTGCGCGGTTTCGGCGCACCATCCGGTGAGCTGTGGGAGCGTCTTCGCCGGCACTTGTGCGGTAACCACGCCACCTGCGGCGAGTTCCGCGGCGAGGACCGTCGTCTTTCCGGCGACCGCCGTGAACGGAGCGTCGGCGTGAAGCGGCGGCTCGTCGTGCCCATGCAGGCGGATCGTGAACCCGGAATAGTGCCCCGGAGGGATGCGGCCCGAAGCGAGGAGACGTTCTCCGCGCTGATCGGACCCGACCCGCGACTGCCGCAGCTCGAGCGGAATTCCCACGCCGTCGCTCGTGAGGACGTCGACGGTATCCACATCCAGCTTCAGGCCCGGAGCGGGACGGCGGAGTTCGATGCGGACTTCGCTCTCGCTATCCAGCGGCGCACGGAGCGCGGCGCGCTGTCCGGCAGCGCAGCCGAGGACCGCCAGCACGAATTGCATCCGTATGCAGAGATTGCGCAAGAACACCTCGGAGAAGCGTCTCCGGGGACTGATGCTGCACGGGCCGTACCCTGGACGCGGTGGGACGGGAGTCTACAGGCACCTCACAAAAGAAGAAGGAGACCGCACGAGGCGGCCCCCTTCGTCGATCAACTCTGCGGTGCTGTCAGTCCTTGGCGTGGCACTTGTTGCAGAGGTTGCGGGCATTCGGGCCGAAAGCGGTGGCCGGACGGCCGTAGTACGCGTTGGTCTGCTCCGCGACGTTCAGGCCGTTGTTGATCTTGCCCTCGGTCGTGGACGAGTCGTAGACGGCCGCGTTGCTCGCATCGGCGATGGTCATGAACTCGTTCTCGAGGAAGAACCGGGTGCCGTACTCGAACGCGGACGCATGCGCGCGGTGGCAGGAGAGGCATGTCACGTTCGCGGTCGCCGAGGCGGACTGGTCCTTCGTGTCTGTGTTGATCGCGAGAGGCTTCAGTACCGTGTAGTCCGCGGTGCCGAGCTCGAACGGCGCCAGCGTGCTGTAGGCCCTGTTCGGGTCGGTGTTGGTCATGATGCCCGACGAGACGTACGAGTTGTAATTCGTGACGATGGCCGCCGTGAGCTTTGCGCCGCTGCCAGCCGGGTGCCGGTGGCCCGAGACGCCGCTGGCGTAGCTGTTCTCCAGCATCGCCGTGTGGCAGTTTGCGCACCACTCGGACATGCCCTTGCCGTACGCGACGTGCGTCTGGCCGCCCGTGGCCTCCGAGCGGTTGTAGGTAGACGGCGCGACAGCGGTGGGATTGCCGTTGGCAAACGCGAAGTTACCCGTCACCGACTTCGGCTGGTAGCCGACGCCGCCGAGGATCCGGTAGGCGCCGACGGCGGAGACGTTCGCAACGGGATCGACGCTCGTGCCATAGGATCCGCTGCCGAAGATCGGCAGGCCGGTGGTCGCGTACGTGCCGTCCGCGAAGCGCCGGTACTTGCCGTGCGGGTCATGGCAACTCGAGCATGCGAGAGAAGTCGCGGGATACGTGCCGCCTGGCGCCAGAGTGTTGCTGGTGTCGGCCGCGTATCCATAGTCCGATGCGACGATGCTGTGACCACGGCCCTGGCCCTCGACCGTCGTCGGGGTGCCGCGAACCTTGAAGGTCCGCGTGACCTTGACCCAGCCAAAATCGCCGCCTGGCGTCATTTCGACCGGGGACTTGTCCGCCACGTTGGCATCGGCGCCGACCATCGTGAACATCGAGTCATCGGTGGAGATGTGGTAGCTGCTCGGGGCGACGTCCGCCGAATTGTGGCAGTTCAGGCAGGTCGAAGACTGGTCGCTGCCCTGGAGCAGGTACTTCGCCCCATTGCCCACGCCAGCTGCGAGCGGAACCGCCTTGCCGCTGCCCCTCGTGTTGTGCATCGTGTGGCAGCCTTCACACTCTGCCACGCCACCGGAGTGGAACGCATAGGCCTTCGGGGCCAACGCGAACGCCGCGGCGGCGATCCCATACAGCATTGTTCGGAACGTCGTCTTCATTGTGTACTCCTTGCTCCCTTGAGTGCTCCCGTTGGCCGGCCGAGAGGGCCGGATCTCCTGTCAATCAAACCGGACTGCGAACGCCTTCACCGCGCCCCTGCTCTGCGTGACGTAGACGCGGCCATTTCCAACCGCGAGGTTGAAAGGTGAGACGAGGTTTTCCGGATCCGGACCGCGGTACCCGAACTCCCCGAGGAACTGGAACGAAGGGTCGAAGACCATCACCACGGCCCGCAGGCTGTCGGTGATGAACAGGCGCCCGTCCTCGTCGGCGGCGATGCCGGAGACGATGTTGAACTTACCGGGCGAGCTGCCCTTCTGCCCGAAGGCGCGAACCTTGCCCTCGGGGGACACCACGTAAGCGGAGAAGACGCTGGCGACGGTGAAGAGCAGGTTGCCGTCGCGGTCGACGTTGAAGCCGCGCATCATCGCCTCGGCGGGATCCTTCGGGCCCAGGCCGATCAGCTTCGCCAGCTCGTAGGTCTTCACCACCGCGCCGTCAGGCTCGGTGACCACGACCCGCATCGCGTTCTTGTCGGCGAGATAGATCTTCCCAGCCGCCACGCCGATCGCGTTCGGAGAGAATCCGGCGAACTCCGCGGGAAGCCCGCGCAGCTCCACCGTCGCCTGCGGCTCGCCGCGGAAGTTGCAGCGCAGCAGCAGGGTCGCCATCTCGCGCGACGCGACCACCATCAGGTCGCCGTTCTCCAGCGCGGCCACCGCGACCGGGCTGCCGACCTGCGCGTCGTCGCCGAAGGAATACGTGGCGAGGCCGTTGTCGTTGAAGATGTCGACGACGCCGTTCGCCACCAGGAACAGCTCGCTGTTCTTCGGCTCCCAGGTGAGCGCGGCCCATCCCGTCGAGCGCCGGCCCGCGCCATCGTCGATGGCGTAGAGGAAGGAGCTCTGCACCGCGTCTGCGTTTCGCCGCGCACCGATTGCGGGCAGGGTCACCGTGACGAGGGCGAGAGCGATATGGAGAGGAGCCTTCATAAGCTTTTGCGGGCCCGGTTGTGCAACGGCCGAGCCACCCCTTGGGCCGCAAAGCTTCAGCAGGGATTCCAAGCGCTTTAAGGGAAAGAAACGGCTTCGGCGATCCCGCACGTTCTGCGTGCAGGCGACCGCCAGACGACGCCTTCTTGCGCCGTGCGTAATCGCGCACGAATTGCGCTCAGAGACGGCGGCAGCCTGTGTATCCTGCGGGCATGCGCCTTGCTCCATCAGCCACCCTGGATGCGCGCCCTTCTCTCCGTCGTCGCCCTGCTCTCACTCGCCTGGACGCGCGATCGCATCGTGCTGCTGGTGGAGAACCGGTCCTCGAGCGAGAGAGCGGCGGCGGAGCTGACGCCGGCGGTCTCCGATGTGCTCGCTTCCAAAGGCTATGAAGTGATCCCGCAGGGCGAGGTCGCCGCCGCGCTGCGGACGGTCGGCAGCGACGCCGGCGGGACGCTTCCGCCCGGCGCGCTGGAGAAGTTGCGGACCGCGCTTCGCGCCGAATCGGTTTTGACCGTCACCATCCGCTTCGTGCTCGATGCCGAGCCACGCGCCCGCGGGCCGCGCGCCAATCCCGCTTTCGGCGTCACCGCCACGCTCCTCGCCGGCGGCGAGAAGGTGGCTTGGCGCAACTCGCTGGGCTGGATCGCCGATGACGCTCCAGCGCCCCCCGCGTTCGGTTTCCGCCGTGGACCACCCAAGCCGACTGCGCTCGCCTGCGAGCGGCTGCTCTGGTCGCTGCCGCGAGGCCGGAAGGATCCGAGCGCGGTCGCGGTTGTGACAGTGGAGGGCGCCGAGCTCCCGAAGGCGCCTACATCGACCCGTTTCGCCGCGCCCGTCCGTCGCTTGCGTGACAAGCCCGGCGTGGCACGCTTTCCTCTCAAGACCAGCCGCTGATGGCATGCTTCATGCTCAATGAACACGACAAACCCCGGAGACCCCGAGCCATGCGCAACACCCTCATTGCGATCGCAATTTCCCTCGCGCTGTTCGCCTGCAACAAGAGCGCGCCTTCCGCCACCGCGGCGACGACGCCGCAACAGGCCCCCACGACCGCCAGCGCCGGCATCCGCGGCAAGGTGACCGAGAAGATCGACGCCGCGCAGTACACCTATCTCAAGCTCCAGACCGCCGAGGGCGAGACCTGGACAGCGGTCCCCAAGACGGACAAGGACGTCGGCGCCGAAGTGGTCGTCACCAACGCCGTCTGGATGCAGAACTTCAAGAGCAACACCATGGGCCGCACCTGGGAGCGCATCGCCTTCGGCACTCTCGATGACGGCACCGCTTCCGCAGCCGCTGCTATCGGCGCACCTTCCGGCGCGCTGCCCGCGGGACATCCGGCGACGACCGACTCTGCGCAGGGCATGTCCGCGCAGCAGGCAGCTTCGCCGCACGGTTCCGCCGCCTCGCCGCACGACGGGCAGCCGCAGCATCCGACGCCCAGCGCCGCCGCCGACGTGGGCAAGATCAAGGTCGCCAAGGCCTCCGGCAAGAGCGGGCACACGGTCGCCGAGATCTGGTTGAAGCGCGCCGCGCTGAAGGACCAGAAGGTCGCGGTCCGCGGCAAGGTGGTGAAAGCCACCAACGGCGTGATGGGCAAGAACTGGCTGCACGTGCGCGACGGCAGCGGCGAAGGCGCTTCCGCGGATCTCACCGTCGCCAGCGACGAGACGGCTGCCGTCGGCGACACGGTCCTGGTGACGGGCGTGGTGCACACCGACAAGGACCTGGGCGCCGGCTACCACTACGACGTGATCGTCGAGGACGCGAAGATCAAGGCGGAGTAGCCGATGCGTGGCTCCGGCCGTTTCTCGTTCGCGTGCGCGGCGTCGTTCGCCTGGATGGCGTGCGACGTCGTGCCGCGCGCTGGACCCGGCCTGCCGGGAGGACCCGCGGCGCCCCAGGCCGCGACGCCGAGCGGACGGCCAAAGACGGTCTCCATCGGCCCCGCCGGCGACGCGCTCACGTTCGGAGCGCTGACCCTGACTGTGCCACCCGGCGCGGTCGCCACGCCGGTGGAGTTCACCATCGACGAGGTGACGCCCAACACCGCCATTGGCGCGACGGGCAGCGCCTATCTGATCGGACCGGGGGGGGCGCCGCTGCTTCTGCCCGTGACGCTGACGTTTGCCGTCGCCGATTCCGCGGGGCTCGGACTGTCGCACCAGGACGCGACCGGCTATTGGCTGCGCGACTACACGGCGACCAGCACCGCGACGTCGCTCTCGACCACCACCAAAGCGCTGGGCGCCTGGTCGGCGGTGACGCTCGCCACTTCGCGCGATCTCACCGGCTCGCTGCGCATCGACTCCACCACCGAGCAGATCCCCTTCAGCGCTTCCGGAACCATCACCCTGCAGTACATCGGCGAGGAGCCCGGGTTCATCTACTACATGCCCACGGGATCGCTCGCGCCCTCCGCGCCGGCCTGCGTTCCGGACCCGCAGCCCGCGACGGCGCTGCCCGTGAGCGTCGCCGAGATCCACGGGACGGACTTCCGCGTCGGCGTGATGACGCAGTGGACGCTGGCCTGCGGCGACGGCTCCCGCCCGTTCGTCTCCACGAACTTCGACACGATGGGGATCACCAACCATCGCTGCACGCGCGGCTACGACGGCGCGGCGATCGTCGATCCGGCGCATCTGCAGGGACGCTACGTGATCGACTGCGGCGCGGGCATCCAGGTGGTGGCAACGTGGGATCTGCTCCCTCCCTGAGGCGCTGGGCCGGCCTGCTCGCGCTCGCCACGCTGGCGCTGTACGCGCGCGTCGCCTGGCATCCGTTCATCCATTTCGACGACAACCGCTACGTCACCGAGAATGCGCAGGTCCAGGCGGGCCTGACGCTCGCAGGCGTCAAGTGGGCCTTCACCACCTTGCACGCCGCGAACTGGCACCCGCTCACCTGGCTCTCGCACATGCTCGACGTACAGATCTTCGGGCTCAGTCCCGGCGCGCACCACCTGGTGAACGCCGGGCTGCACGCCGCCAACGCCGCCCTGCTCTTCCTCGCGCTCGCCCGGATGACCGGCGCTCCGGGCCGCAGCCTCGCCGTCGCCGCCCTGTTCGCCGTGCACCCGCTGCACGTGGAGTCGGTCGCCTGGGTGGCGGAGCGCAAGGACCTGCTCAGCACGTTCTTCGGCCTGCTCGCGCTCTGCGAATACGCGCGCGAGCGGCGGCGGATCTGGCTCGTCGCCCTGCTCTTCGCCCTCAGCCTGCTGGCGAAGCCGATGTGGGTGACCCTTCCCTTCCTCCTCCTGTTGCTCGATTTCTGGCCGCTCGGACGCGGCCTTCGCCTCGCCGAGAAGGCCCCCTTGCTGGCCCTCTCGATCGGGTCGTCGGTGATCACGATGGTCGCGCAGACGGCGGGGGACGCGGTCAGCGCGCTGCCGCTCTCCGTCCGCCTGGAGAATGCGATCGTCGCGTACGTGCAGTACCTGGGAAAGGCGATCGTTCCCTGGCCTCTGGCAATCTTCTACCCGCACGAAGGCGCGGCGCTGCCGGCCTGGAAGGTCGCCGCGGCGCTCCTGCTGTTGGCCGCGATCAGCGCTCTGGCGATCGTGCGGCGAAAGCAGAAGCCGTGGCTGATGGTCGGCTGGTTCTGGTTCCTGGGAACGCTCGTGCCGGTGATCGGTTTGGTGCAGGTGGGCGCGCAGGCGCTGGCTGACCGCTACACGTATCTGCCGCTGGTGGGTCTGTTCATCGCGCTGGCATGGACCATTCGCCGGCCCGCCGTGGCGGGCGCCGCCCTTGCGGCGTGCTGCGCGCTGACGCTGCACCAACTCGGGTACTGGTCTTCTCACGAAGCGCTCTTCCGGCATGCCCTCGCTGTGACGCCCGACAACGCCGTGGCGGAGGGGGTGCTCTCCGAGGGCCTGTTGCACGACGGGAAGCTCGATGAGGCGCTGCGGCATGCACAGCGCTCCGTGGATCTCGATCCCCATGGGTCACGGCACTGGAACAACCTTGCGGCGGTGCAGCGCACCACCGGCAGCTGGGACGAAGCGCACGCATCGCTGCAGAGGGCGCTCGCCATCGACCCCGGATACGCGCTGGCGTGGAAGAACCTGGGCGAAGCGTCGCAGCACCAGGGCCGGAACGAGGATGCGGCGGAGGCGTACGCGCAGCTCGCGCGGCTCCAGCCGGGAAATCCGGCCGCGTGGAACAATCTCGGAATGACGTCGATGCGGCTCGGCCGCTTCCAGGAGGCTGAAGCGGCCTTCACGTCGGGTCTGCGCGCCGACCCGGCGAACGCCGCGCTTCGACATAATCTCCAGATTTGCCAGCGCGCCTTGAACGCCGCCGCCGGAGCAGCCACCAGATGACGGCGCCTCCGACCACGGCGGCCAGGACAATCCATTGGACGTGGTGGATCTTCGCCTGGATGTCGTCGAGGTGCTCCCCGAAATAGAACCCCAGCGTGACGACGATCGGCACCGTCACCGCCGAGGAGAGCGCGTCGGCCAACAAGAACTTCCACACCGGGAGCCTCGACGCTCCCGCCAGGAAGAAGATGGGCGCCCGCAACACCGGCGTGTGCCGCCCCACCACGATGGTGAGAAAGCCGTGCCGGGCGAAATGCTGGCGCAGCTTCTCCTGTCGTGCCGCCGAGAGGTGCTTGAGGACGCGCGGATGGTCGTATGCGGCCGCACCCAAGCGCCAGCCCCAGCGATGGATCAGCATGTCGCCGAGCACCACACCGAGATATCCTGTGACGAGTGTCGGCCAATATGTGGTGACGCCGCGCGCGGCCAGGCCGCCCGCAAGGAGGAGCGTGAGGTCCTCCGGGATCGGCACGCCCATCCCCGCCGCCGCGAGCAGCCCGAGGATGGCGACGTAGGTGAACTTCGAGAGGAAGTGCGCAACGGCGTGTTCCACGGTGAAGTCCTAAGGAGGAGGCGGCCCGTTTTCGAGAACGTCGTCATTCCCTTGAAAGTCCCGTACCGCCGGACGCGCAATTCCTGCGTGAGGCGGCGTTCCCAGCGCTCGGTTGGCACCGGGCTTGCTCCTCGGATCAGGGGTCGGGAGCGCGCAAAGATGATCCTCGGGAATCGCGTCTGCGTGGTGATGCCGGCCTACAACGCCGGCAAGACGCTGCGGCAAACGGCGGCTGAGATCGATCGCGCGCTCGTCGACGACGTGATCGTCGTGGACGACGCGAGCAAGGACGACACCCTGCGGGTGGCGCAGGAGCTCGGGCTGGCACGTGCTCGTGCACGCAACGAACCGCGGATACGGCGGCAACCAGAAGACCTGCTACACGGCGGCGCTGGCCCGAGGCGCGGACATCGTGGTCATGCTGCACCCCGACTACCAGTATTCGCCCCGCCTGCTCCCGGCGATGGTGGGAATGGTCGCGAGCGGCCATTTCGACTGCGCGCTCGGATCGCGCATTCTCGGCATCGGCGCGCTCCGCGGCGGAATGCCGATCTGGAAGTACATCGCCAACCGGGCGCTGACGTTCTTCGAGAACCTGCTCCTCGGCTACAAGCTGGCCGAATACCACACCGGATACCGGGCGTTCTCGCGGAAGCTTCTGCACACCCTGCCGCTCGACGAGAACTCGGAAGACTTCGTCTTCGACAACCAGATGTTGGCGCAGACGCTCTGGTTCGGGTTCGACATCGGCGAGATCTCCTGCCCCACCCGGTATTTCGCCGAAGCTTCGTCGATCGGGTTCCGCCGCAGCGTGAAGTACGGGCTCGGCGTGCTGGCGACCGCATTCGAGTACCGGCTGGCGAAGCTCGGCCTCTCGCATCCGCGCCGCCTTTCGGCGGAAGGCAAGCGGCTGCCTCCCGGCCTCCGCCCCGCCCTGACCCCTGCCAGCGACGTCGCCTGAACGCGCGGCGTCGAAGACCTCCAGAGACGGCGACCGCTGGGCGCCGCGGTGTGTTAGAAAGCCCGGCCGATCCGGAGGTTTCCGACGATGCTGGACGCAGTGACCAAGGGCTTCCGCGCCGCCAAGCACAAGCTGACCGGCAAGGCGGAGCTGACGGAAGCGAACATCGACGACGCCCTGCGCGACATCCGCGTGGCGCTGCTGGAGGCGGACGTCGAGTTCAACGTCGCCAAGCGCTTCCTTGCCCGGGTGAAGGAGAAGGCTCTGGGCGAGGTGGTGGCCACCGCCGTCACCGACAAGAAAGGCAAGAAGCTGCAGGTCGCCCCCGGAGATCACTTCATCAAGATTTGCCACGACGAGCTCGAAGCGCTCATGGGGCCCGTCGATACCTCGCTGGCGCTGACGGAGAAGGGCGAGCGGCCGGCGGGCATCATGATGGTGGGTCTGCAGGGCTCGGGAAAGACGACCACCGTCGCCAAGCTCGGCAACCTCCTGCTGAAGCGCGGGAAGAAGCCGCTGCTGGTCGCCGCGGACATCTATCGGCCCGCCGCGGTGGAGCAGCTCAAGCAGCTCGGCGCGAAGCTCGACATCCCCGTCTTCTACGAGGAGAACGTCAAGCCGCCGGAGATGGCGCAGCACGCGCTCGCGTATGCCGGCCAGAAGGACCGCGACGTCGTCCTCTACGACACCGCCGGCCGCCTCGCCATCGACGAGGAGATGATGGGCGAGCTGGAGCAGCTCAAGGCGCGCGTCGAGCCTGAGAACATCCTGCTGGTGGCCGACGCGATGATCGGCCAGGACGCGGTCCGCACCGCGGCCGAGTTCGATCGCCGCCTCGACCTCTCCGGATTCGTGCTCACCAAGCTGGACGGCGACGCCCGCGGCGGCGCGGCGCTCTCCATCAAGGAGGTCACCGGCAAGCCCATCAAGTTCATCGGCATGGGCGAGGCGATGGACAAGCTCGAGGAGTTCCGGCCCGAGGGGCTGGCCTCCAGGATCCTCGGGTTCGGCGACATCGTCGGCCTGATGAAGGACTTCGAGGGCGTGGTCGACGAGAAGAAGGCCGAGGAGGACGCGGAGAAGATCCTCACCGGCAACTTCGACCTCCACGACTTCGTCGAGCAGATCAAGCTGGTCAAGAAGATGGGCAGCGTGAACGACCTGCTGGAGAAGTTCCCGCTCTTCGGGGAGCTGCCGGAAGGGGTCACGTTCGACGACAAGGAGCTGCACCGGGTCGAGGCGATCATCTCCTCGATGACGAGGATCGAGCGCAAGAACCCCTCCGTCATCGGCGACGAGCGCATCGAGCGGATCGCCCGCGGCTCGGGGCAGAAGAAGGAGCACGTCCGCGGGCTGCTCGACCGGTTCTTCGCGATGCAGAAGGTGATGCGCCAGCTGGGCGGCGGGCCCGGCGCGCCGGGGATGAACCTCCTGCAGCGCCTCCCGGGGTTCCGGCAGCTGGCGCAGCTCAACCAGCTCAAGGGCATGGCGCCGGAGGACATGGCGAAGATGTTCGGGCTCCCCGCGGACATGGGGGCCGGCGCGCTGCCGGCGGCGGGCGGCAAGGGATCGCATTCCGCGGCGATGGCGCGGGCCCGCCTGATGGGGATGGGCGCGCAGCCCGCGCGGCAGATGAGCGACGACGAGAAGCGGCGGCTTCGGGAGAAGCGCAAGAAAGAGCGCCAGAACAAGAAGAAGAACCGGCGCCGGTAGTAAGCTCGGCTGCAGGGGGGAGAATGCCCAACCTGGAGCTGACGCCGAAGAAGCACCTGTCGTCGTTCCGCAAGATCGCCATCGGGACCTGGGCTACCGCCTATGACCCCTCCGTCTACGGAAGCCTGGAGGTCCGGATGGACGAGGCCCTGCGCTACCTCGCCGACTTCCGCGCGCGCACCGGGCGCAAGCTGACCGTCTCGCACATGATGGCGAAGGTCGCGGCGATGGCGCTCAAGGAGGTCCCCGACGCCAACGCGGTCCTGCGCTGGAACCGGATCTACCTGCGCAAGCGGATCGGCATCTTCTTCCAGGTGGTGATGACCGACGAGGGCGACGGCAGGACCGATCTCTCCGGCGCCACCCTCTACGACCTGGAGCAGAAGTCGCTGCTGGAGATCTGCGACGAGTTCAACGCCAAGGTAGAGCAGGTGCGGCGGCGCCAGGACCCCGCGCTGGAGGGCACGCGCAAGACGTTCCTGGCGGTGCCGTACTTCGCCTTGAACCCGCTGCTGCGGCTCATCTCCTTCTTCGCCTTCACCCTCAACCTGGACCTTCGCTGGGCCGGGATCCCGAACGATCCGTTCGGGAGCATGATGATCACCAACGTCGGATCGCTCGGGCTGGATACCGCGTACGTTCCCCTGGTGCCGTATTCGCGGGTGCCCATCCTCCTCGCGCTCGGCGCGGTGCGCGAGATCCCGGTGGTCCAGGGAGGCGCCGTCGCGGTGGCGAACGTGATGCGGGTGAACGCGACGTTCGATCACCGCTTCATCGACGGCTTCCACGCCAGCGTGCTCTCGCGCGTGGTGCGCGACTGGTTCGAGCACCCCTACGAGCGCTTCGATCGCCTCGACCAGATCAGCGCCACCCCGGCGAGCAAGGCCACGACGGCGCCGGGGTAGCCCCAGGCGATGCCGGCGCGGCCCGCCGCCGGCGGCTTGTACGCCGCCCGCCGTTGCGCCGCGGCGTCGTGGTAGGCGAGCAAGTCCGGCACCGGATCGTGCGGCTTGCCGGGAAAGCGGCGCTGCCACGCGCGCACCGAGGTGACGGCGCGGCGCAATCCGCGCTCCTGGATGGCGTAGAACTCGCGGATCGCCTGCTCCGCCTCGGGCGTGTGCGCCACGTACGCGTCGGGATCGTCGCCGTTCGCGCCGTCATACTCGTGCCCATACACGCCGTCGCGCAAGCTCTCCGCCGAGAAGCGCCAGGCCAGCCGGTACACCTCCGGCGCCTCCCGGCTCGATCGATCGATGATCGCGCGCGCCAGGTCCGGCGCCGCGGCGATCTCCGGATCGCGCACGTCGATGGCCAGATGCAGTTCGTCGAGGTGCTTCGCCAGAAGGTCCTCGGAGAGGAGGTGGTGGTTGGCGATCAGCCGCAGCCCCGCCTGCGCCAGCGAATGCCGCTCCCCGAAGACGCCGCCGAGCGTCTTCAGATCGCGCAGCTTCGACTGCACGAACGCGGCCTGGAAGAACTCGTAGATGCCGACCTGGACGGTGTGGATCTGGTTGCAGAGATCCTGCAGGTGGTGGAACGCGGCCCCCGCGAATGCCGCCTGCAGCCAGACCGCCGAGGGGAGGTTGCTCTCCGCGGCGAGCGCCGCCAGGTCGGTGTAGAGCCGCACGAACTCCGGTCCGTAAGCGTGCGCCGTGGGAGGCACCGCGAAGCGCCACGGCTCCTTCTTCAGCACTTCCGGATCGTCGCTGAGCGGTCCGTCGACCAGCCCGTAGTGCGCGTGCCCCTGGCTGGTGGTGCCGCTCAGGCTCCCGAAGTCCAGGGTCGCCGGATCGTACGGCAGCGGCGAGCCGTCCGGCGCCCGGACGATCTCGTGCGTGCGCCCGTCGCGCAGGTAGCGGTGGCGGTTGCGCTCGTCGTCGTCCGGCCAGCGGCTCGC
>JBGQLA010000013.1:0-29313 GCA_041499865.1 Deltaproteobacteria bacterium | reverse complement strand
TCACCTGGCTGCAGGAGAAGACCGCGCCGGTGTTCGTGGTGGCGACGGCCAACCGCATCGACGCGCTGCCGCCGGAGCTGCTGCGCAAGGGGCGGTTCGACGAGATCTTCTTCATCGATCTGCCCAGCGCGGCGGAGCGGCACGACATCTTCCGCATCCACATCTCGCGGAGGAAGCGCGATCCGGCGGCGTTCGACCTCGACGCGCTCTCGACGGCGTCGGCGGGGTACTCCGGCTCGGAGATCGAGCAGGCGGTGATCGCGGGGCTCTACTACGCCTTCGCCGAGGGGACCGAGCTGCGCCAGGCGCACGTGATGAAGGCGGTGCAGGAAGCGTTTCCGCTCTCCTCCACCATGGGCGAGGACATCACCCGGCTGCGCGAGTGGGCGAAGAACCGGACCCGGCCGGCCTCGGCGGAGCAGCGGCTCTCGGTGGTCAGCTGATGGCTGGGCGGCTCACGCGCTTCCTGAACCTGGAGCAGCCGCATGCGCCCGGCGAGAAGCCGCCGCAGCAACATCAGGTGGCCACCACCGGGCGCTTCACCGGCGATCCCTCCGGGATGGTGCTGGAGCCGGATTTCGGCGAGCAGCCCTTCCTGCGCTGCCCGCGCTGCGAGGCGGACAACTCGCGGTACGCGGAGCGCTGCACGAACTGCCGCGCTCCGCTGACCGGCGAGGAGGTGCGGGCCTGGAACGAGCGGCTCTGGGCGGAGCGGAAAGCGCAGGACGAGGCCGCGTTGCGGCAGGCGCGGGCGGCGCCGGATCTGGCGGAGCAGAACCGGCGCCTGGGCGAGGCGCTGGCGCGCGAGGTCGGCGAGCGCGAGCGGTCTCGGATGTCCTGGTGGTGGGGGAACGGGTACCAGGATCCGACGCCGATCGGGTTCCGGCTGCTCTCGCTCTTGCCGAGCACCCAGGCCCGCATCGTCGCCGGCGCGCTCGCGGCGATCACGTTCGTGGGAGCGGCGGGCGCAGCGCTCGGGGCGCGCGGTCATCCGCGGCTGCAGGCGACGGGGTTCATCGTCGGGCTCTTGCTTCTGGTGCTGTTTACGCCGAACGTGCCGCGCCGCCGCCGGTGGTGGTGGTAGGACGGCCATCGGAGTTACGGGACACCCTACGCAACTCGTCGTGCCAACGCCGGCTCGGTACGAGTGGATGCGCGCGACGACGTCTCGATTTCGGAGCGTTCGTTCCGGAATGGAAGTCCTGTTCTGAGACGAGGCGGTTTCCGTTCCCTCTGGCGCGTGCCCGGCACGCCGCTCGCAATGCGTGTGCGCCGTGCAGTCATCCCTGCAGAGCGCGACCATCGCCGGCGCGGGCGCGCGGCGCATCGAGGTCCAGGTCGACCTGGCGATGGGCCTGCCCGGGTTCCACCTCGCCGGGATGCCCGATCATGCCTGCAACGAGGCGCGGACTCGGGTGCTCACCGCGCTGCGCAACAGCGGGTACGAGCTTCCGCAAAAGAAGATCACCGTCAATCTCGCGCCCGCAGATGTGCGCAAGCAGGGGCCGGCGTTCGATCTGCCCATCGCGCTGGGAATCCTCGTCGCCGCCGATCTGGTGAAGCTGCCCGAGCGGCCGCCGCTGATCGTCGGCGAGTTGGCGCTCTCGGGCGACCTGCTGCCCGTGCGCGGGGTCCTGCCCATCGCGCTCGAGGCGCACAGGCTCGGCTGGCAGAGCCTGATCGTGCCCGAGGACAACGCGCCCGAGGGGGCCCTGGTGCAGGGGGTGCGCGTCTTCGGCGCGCGGTCGCTGACGGAAGCGGCGGAGATCTTCTCCGGGATGAGCACGCGTTCGCCCGCGGCCCCACCGCCGCCAGCGCCGCCGGCAGCAGCCCCGGATCTCGCGGACGTGCGGGGGCAAAGCGCCGCGAAGTGGGCGCTCGAAGTCGCCGCCGCCGGCGGACACAACGCCCTGATGATCGGTCCCCCCGGCGCCGGAAAGACCATGCTGGCGCGGCGGATGCCGGGGCTGCTTCCCGCGCTCTGTTTCGAGGAGGCGGTCGAGGCCACTTGCATCTGGTCGGTCGCGGGCCGGCTGAAGCCGGGGCAGGGGCTGCTCGCGGCGCGGCCGTTCCGGGCGCCTCACCACACCATCTCGGTGGCAGGGCTGATCGGCGGGGGTTCGCCGTTGCGGCCCGGCGAGATCTCGCTGGCCCACCGAGGCGTGCTGTTCATGGATGAGTTGCCGGAGTTCGGGCATGCGGCGCTGGAGGCGCTGCGGCAGCCGCTCGAAGACGGCGAGGTCTCGCTGGTGCGCGCGAAGGAGCGCGCCACGGTGCCGGCGCGATTCATGGTCGTCGGAGCGATGAATCCCTGCCCCTGCGGGCACGCGATGGACGCCGATCCCGGCCGGTGCAGCTGCACGGTGCCGGTCAAGGAGCGATATCGCCGGCGCATCTCCGGTCCCATCCTCGACCGGTTCGACCTGCACATCGAGGTCGCGGCGCTGCGCTCCGGCGATTTCCTCGGGTCTCCCCAGGGCGAGGCGTCCGCGACGGTCCGCGAGCGGGTCGAGCGCGCGCGCGAGCTCCAGCGCAAGCGCTACGCGCATCTTCCGGGGATCTACTGCAATGCCCAGCTGAGCAGCCGCACGCTGCGGCGCCTGGTGCAGGCGACGGACGCGGCCTGGTCGCTGCTGGGCCGGTGCATCGACGACAAGCAGCTCTCGGCGCGCGCGCACGACCGCATTCTCAAGCTGGCGCGCACCATCGCGGATCTGCAGGGCGACGAGCGCGTCGCCGAGACCCACATCGGCCAGGCATTCCAGCTGCGCTGCCTCGACCGGCCCCTGGAGGCCGGCCTGGGCGGCTTCCGCTGCTCGCCGCTGGAGATCGCGCGCAAGGTCGCGCTCCGTCGCTCACCGGGCGCCCCGCCCGGCGCAGCCATTTCCAGGGAGGGGACATGAGCAGGATTACGGAGAAGCTGAAGGCCGTGCTCGCGGCCATCGGCGCCATCGAGAAGCAGTTCGGCAAGGGCGCGGTGATGCGCCTCGGCGAGGGCGAGGTAGCCCAACCGGTTGCGGTGATTCCCAGCGGATCGCTGGGACTCGACATCGCCCTCGGCTGCGGCGGGTACCCGCGCGGCCGGGTGATCGAGATCTTCGGGCCGGAGAGCTCGGGAAAGACCACCCTGACGCTACACGCCATCGCGCAGGTGCAGGCGCAGGGCGGGGTCGCGGCCTTCATCGACGCGGAGCACGCGCTCGACGTGACCTACGCGCGCAAGCTCGCCGTCAAGGTGGAGGACCTGCTCATCTCGCAGCCCGATACCGGCGAGCAGGCTCTGGAAATTACGGAGACCCTGGTTCGCTCCGGCGCGGTGGACCTGGTGGTGATCGACTCCGTCGCCGCGCTGGTGCCCAAGGCGGAGATCGAGGGCGAGATGGGCGACTCGCACATGGGGCTGCAGGCGCGGCTGATGTCACAGGCGCTGCGCAAGCTCACGGCGGTGGTGAGCCGCAACAGCGCGACAGTCATCTTCATCAACCAGATCCGGATGAAGATCGGGGTCGTCTTCGGGTCGCCCGAGACCACCACCGGCGGCAATGCGCTGAAGTTCTACTCCAGTGTCCGGCTGGACATCCGGCGGATCGGGGCGCTGAAGGACGGCGACCAGATGATCGGCAACCGGACCCGGGTGAAGGTGGTGAAGAACAAGATGGCGCCTCCGTTCCGGGAGGCGGAGTTCGACATCCTCTACGGCGCCGGCATCTCGCGGCCGCACGAGCTGATCGATCTCGGCGTCGAGCGCGGCCTGGTGGGCAAGAGCGGGGCATGGTTCGAGATCGCAGGCGAGCGCATCGGACCGGGCCGGGAGAAGGCGGCGGAGGCGCTGCGGGGCAACCCGGCGGCGGCCGAGGACCTCGAGCGCAAGCTCCGCGAAGCGGGGGCGGACCCGAAGGCGGTGCCCGGCGCCACGCAGGCCGAGGCGGTGGCATGACCTCTCCGTCCTTGCAGGAGATCGCGATGCTCGAAGCGCAGCGGGCGATCCGCAGCGACCGCTGGTTTTCCCTGCTCCGGATCGCGCCGGCGGCATGGTTGGCGCTCGACTCGGAGGTCCAGGCGCTGGAGGCGACGGTGCGTTCACACCTGCGCCGGACGGACGCCGTGCGCCGCGTCCGGGAGCGGGAGGTCGGGGTGGTGCTGGTCGAGTCGGTGGGCGACGGCGTGCAAGTCCCATTGGCGCGGGTGAGGGCGGCGGTCGCGCGGCACATGCCGGAGATGGACGTGCGCATCGGGTGGGCGTCGGTGGGGCCGGGCCAGCAGGCTACGTGGCAGGAAGCGTGGCGTTGGGCGGGGCAGCTGCTGGTGGCGGACGCGGCGGTTCCAGCCGCGGCGTGAGGGGGGACTGGAGCGGGGGCGCGCCGGCCGCGCCTCTGCTCCGGCTCTGCTCGTTCTCCGAAGTCGCGCTCAGTACAGCCGGTTGAAGACCGCGGCGCCCCAGGTGTTCACGGCGATGCCCCCCAGGGCTGCCAGCCAGAACGTGCTGGTGAAGCGGCGGCCGCCGAGCGCGAGCAGAACGATGAGATAAGGCGTGTAGTCGAGGGAGAAGCGGAAGCCGAACTGGTAGTAGCCGCTGTTCTGGTAGAAGAACCCGGGGATCGCCACCAGCGCGACCGTCAGCCAGAGCGCGCGGTACAGGCGCGGCCTCTCCTTCGGCCAGAGCAGGAAGAGGAACAGCGGAGTGGTGACGAAGAGGCTCATCCCCTCCCCGTTGAAGCCGACCCGCAGCGGGTGGAAGCGGATCTCGGGCAGCCGGGTGAACGCGTCGTGGAGGTTGCGCTCGAGGAACGCGTAGTGGAACAGCCCGTACTGCCGGATCTGGGCGTTGACGCGGTTCGCGTACAGGTGCGAGTGGCCGAACTCGCCCAGGCTGCCGAACCGTGCGTAGTTCATGTACGCCATCGGGATCGCCACGGCGACGATGGCCAGGGCGTACGGAACGAGGCGCGGCAATGCGCTCCGCCAGCGGCCGGGATCGCGCAGCTTGCTCCATTCCAGCGGCCCGTCCGGGCTGAGGGCTTCGCAGACGAAGAAGACGGCGGAGAACGCGAGGGGCGTCCGGGTGATCGCGCCGCACGCGACCGCCAGACCCGCCAGCACCGGGTGCCGGGCGCCGAGCGAGGCGTGCAGGAACAGCAGCGTCAGGGTGACGCCAGTGGTCTCGGCGGTGTACCAGACCTCGCCGCGGATGCCGCAGGAAAAGGCCAAGGTGCCGAAGCCGAAGATCAGCGCCAGGGCGACGTGCTCCCATTCCGCACGCTCCGGCCGCAGGCGCCGCAGCAGCCGGTAGAGGAGCGCCACGTTCGCCGCCGCGAAGAAGAGCGTGAACGCGACGTCGTTGAGCGACAGCCCCCAAAGGGCGACGAACGGCATCATCAGCACCGCGGGGAACGGCGGGAACGACACGTACCAGCGGCCGTTCCAGAGCACCCAATCGTTGAGGTTCGGAGGCTGGGCGACGCTGAGCGAGAGCTGGCCGTGGAGGAATGCGTCCGCCTGGTACACGAAGTGCGGCGCCAGCGATTGGTGCGCGAGCAGCCCGTCGCTCGCGAGCGCGTAGATGGCGAGCGAAACGAGAAAGAGGACCAGATCGGCGCGGTAGCGCGCCGCGACCTCGCGCCATCCCGCGTTCAGGGCGCCCTCGAGTGACCGATCGCCTCGCGAAGCATCTGCAGCACGCCGAATGCCGATTGGACGCGCACCTGGCCACGGTCGCCGCGGTACTTGGCGAGCTTCGCGGACGTGCCGTTCGCACCCGCAAGGCCCAACCAGACGGTCCCGACCGGCTTCTCGGGCGTGCCGCCATCCGGCCCCGCGATGCCGGTGATCGCCGCGGCCCAGGTGGCGCCGGATCTCTGCCGCGCGCCCTCCGCCATCGCCCGCACCACCGGTTCGCTCACGGCGCCGTGCTGCTGCGAGAGCTCGCGCGGAACGCCGAGCGCGCTCTGCTTCATCTCGTTCGAATAGGTGACGAATCCGCCGGCCATCCATCTCGAGCTGCCGGAGACCTCGGTGAGCAGCTGCGCCAAGAGCCCGCCGGTGCAGCTCTCGGCGCAGCAAATGGTCTCGCCCCTCCGCGCCAGCTCCTCCCCGACCGCCTGCGCGAAGGTGACGCCGTCCTGGCCGTAGACGAGCGCTCCCAGCACCTCGCGGCACTCGCGCTCCACGTGGGCGAGGTTCGTCTCCGCGGTTCCCGCGTCGCGCGCCAGCGCCGCGAGCGAGAGATGGTTCTCGGGGAACCTGGTGCGGAATCCGAAGCGCACTTCCGGGTGCGCCTCGCGGATGCCCGACACGAGAGCGTCGAGCTTGCTCTCGGTGACGCCGAAGCATTGCAGGATCCGCGAGCGCAGGACGGCGTTGCCGGTCGCCTGCACCATCCGCGGGATCACCATCTCGTCCACGATGCGGTGGTATTCGCGGGGAACGCCGGGGAGGAAGAAGAACTGGCAGCGATCGATCCGGAGCGCGAACGCGGGTGCGCTCCCGTCCGCATTGCCGAGCACCTCCGCCGATTGCGGCACCTCCGCCTGGCGGAGGTTGTTCTCCGGCATCTTTTCGTTGGGCCGGATCTTCGCCCAGCGCTGCTGCAGATGCTGCAACCAGGGCTCGTGCGTGCGCATCGGGACGCCGGCCGCCTGCGCGGCGCAGGCGGCGGTGAGATCGTCCGCCGTCGGTCCCAGGCCTCCGCTCACCACGCAGAAGTCCGCGCGGACGCTGATCTCCAACAGCGCCCGGCGGATGTCCTCGCCGCGATCCGCCACCACCGTGGTGCGGCGCAGCGCGAGGCCGAGAGGGTACAGCTTGGTGGCGGTGATCTGCGTGTTGGTGTCCGCGATCAGCCCGCGCATCACCTCGTCGCCGGTGACGAGGAACTCGACGATGGGAGCAGTCATGTTCCGAAGAAGCGCTCTTTCAGGAGCACCGCGGCCCAGGTGAACGCCAGCGCCCAGAGGCCGGCGAACAGGTCGTCGAGCACCACGCCGGCGCCGTTCTTCCAGCGCGGGTCGCGGTCGAACACGCGCGCCGGCCAGGGCTTGAGCACGTCGCAGGCGCGAAAAAGCACGAACCCCGCGAGCGCGGCGAAGAGCGTGCGGGGAAGGAACGCCATGGTGACGAGGTACCCGGCCACCTCGTCGACGACGATGTGCCCCGAATCGGCGACCCCATAGTACTGGCCGGCGCGCTGCGCGGCGGCGATCCCGGTGAGCGCGATCGCGGCGGTCGCGGCAACGTAGGCCCATCCTGGCGCGTACGAGAGCGCCCACCAGAGCGGGATCGCGGCAGCGGTGCCGGCCGTCCCCGGGGCGACCGGAACGTACCCTGCCCCGAAGAAGCTGGACCACGCGAGCGCCAGGAGCGGCGCCGGACCGCGCTCGCCGGGCAACCGGCGCGGCTTCACCCGCACGACCGGAGCGGGAGAGGTCCGCGCCGCGCCCGGAGACAATGGAGGCGGGATGCTCACGCGTCCTGCTCGCCGTCGTCGCCGGCGGTGGCCGCGTCCTCCATCGGCACCTCGTCCTCCTCCGCCGGCAGCAAGGGTTCCTCCGCCTCGGGCAGCTGGACAGCGAGCGCCGCGGCCCGTGCCGCCGCCCGACGGCGCCGGCCGAACAGCGCTTCCTCGGCGAGGCCGAGCAGGATGTAGAAGGAGAAGTACACCAGGAGGACCAGCGAAGGCCGCCCGCGGATCGCCACGCCGACGCCGACCGCGGTGACGAGCAGGAAGACGAGGACGGTCCGGGAATTGAGGCCCGCTTCCTTGAAGGTGCGGTACCGGATCGTCGAGACCATCAGGAATGCCAGCACCAGGACCAGGGTGGCGATGGGCCAGAGCCCGACGGCTTCGGCGACCGGCGCCTCGAGGTTGTTGAGCGCGATCACCAGCGAGACGAGCATCCCCGCCGCGAGCGGGATGGGCAGCCCGACGAAGAACCGCTGCGTGCCGCCCTCCGCGTGCGCGATGACGTTGAAGCGCGCCAGCCGGATCGCGCCGCACGCCGCGTAGATCGCGCAGATGGCGATCCCGGGAATCCCCATCCCCGCCAGCGCCCACTTGTAGACGAGGATCGCCGGGGCAACCCCGAAGGTGATCACGTCGGCGAGCGAGTCCAGCTCCACCCCGAACTCGCTCTGCGTGCGCGTCAGCCGCGCCACCCGGCCGTCGAAAGCGTCGAAGAAGCTGCCGAAGAAGATCGCCACCGCCGCCCGGTAGAAATTGTCGCCGGTCGGCTCCCCGGCCGACAGCGTGATGGAGTAGACGCCGCAGAAGATGCTGCTCACCGTGAAGAGGTTGGGGAGCACGAACATCAGCTTGCGCAAGTTCACGCGAGGACGGCGCGTATGTCGCCTCTCTCCGGGCGGCTGAGGCAGACCGGGCATCTCGGATCGCGACGCTAGCACGCCGATCGTACCGTCGCTACGCTTGTGATTCCGCCGGTTTACTGCTGCGGCGCGGACGAGGCCGCCCGGGTGGCTTCCGCCGCGCAGCTCCGCTGCCGCAGCGCCCCCGGAATCGCCAGGTTGCCTCCACCGAAGTCGGCCGTTCCGGCCAGCCCTTTTCCGCATCCCGCATCGACATCGAGGCGCAGGTTTCCCCGAAAGCGGTTCTGCGCCAGCGTCGCCCGCGACCACTCGCCGAGCTCCACCCCGGCCTTGACGTTCCGCTCGAAGGTGTTCCCCGTCGCGCTCGCGCGCGACTGGTCCATGAGCAGAAGTCCCGCCCTGCCGTTCTCGATGAAGCCGTTCTCGGCGAGGCGCACTTGCGAACGGAGCACGGCCACCCCGCTTCCCGCGTTGCCGCGCATGACGTTCTGCTCGACGACGAGGGTGGAGTCGACGGCGTAGAATGCGTCGCCCATGTCCCGCTCGGCATCGACCCGGGCGCCGGTGATGGTGTTTCCCCGCGCGATCACCGACGACTCTGTGACGTGGACGCCCATCGTGCCCGGGCTGGAGATGCGGTTGTCCGTCAGCAGCACCGGTCTCTTGCCGTCCGCCTGCGTCACCGAGATCGCGGCGTCGGTGCCTCCGCGAGAGATGGTCGCCCCGCGCACCGAGCCGTGCGCCATGACCATCGCCACCCCGGCGACCGCGTAGTCGGTGAACTCGCCCCCGACGATGGAGAGCTCCGCACCTCGGTACCCGAGCACGGCGTACTCGCCGCGCCGCACCTGCGCATTCTCGATCCGCAGCCTGGACCTGCCGGCATACAGGGCGGCGCCGCCGAACCCCTCGTAGAACCCGCCGATCACCCTGGCGTCGGCGCCGGCGGTGGCCTGCAAGGCGGAAAGCGCCGACCAGCGCACCTCCACGTTCTCGAGAGTGCCGCGCGCGTGGTGCAGCACGATCGCCCGGCGCCCCGCGGTGTGGAGGGTGACGTTGCGGGCCTCGAGCGTCCCTCCGTCGAGGTCGATCCCGCGGCCGGCGGCTCCGCCGCTCACGTCCGAGATGGCGCTCGAGAGCAACTCGATCTGCGCGCCGCGCCCGACCAGACCCGCTTCCTTGCAGCCGCGCAGCTCGACCCTGTGCAGCTTGTGCGATCCGCCGGCGAACACCGCGCAGGCGGCGCCGCCTTCGATGGAAATGCCGTGGATCTGCACGTGATCGGTCCCGCGAACTTCCACCACCGCCCCGCCCGGGCCGGGGGCAAGGATGCGGGTGCGCCCCGCGCCGCGGCCGAGCAGGACCACCGGACGGGTGATCACCACGGTCTCGCGAAAGACCCCGTCGTCGATGCGCAGCAGCGCGCCGGCGGGCGCTGCCGCGAGCGCGGCGTGGAGCGAAGGAAATGGACGCGCCTCGGAGCCGTCGGGCGGCGGCGCCGACGGCTGCGCCGCGCCGGGCTGGCGGACGAAGAGAATGACGGGCGGGATCTCGCGCGCCTGATCGGCCCGGGCGCCCGCGAGCTCGCACCCGGCCGCGAGTGCGGAGAGGGCGACGGCGATGCAGGTTTGGCGCAAGGTCCGGGTCCTTTTCGGCAACCAAGACCTTAGTATGGCCCGGAAGCGAGCTGGCGCAATCCCATCAGTCCCGGCGGCAGGCGCGCGCCTGGCTGCCAGGCCCCCCTTCAGCGCCCTGCGCTCATCGATTCCGGCGCGGCGGGCGCCCCCGGCGATGGCTGCAGGTCGGCGGGCGCGACCGCGCCTTCCTCGACCAGCATGGCCCCGGCGTTGAAAGAGAACCCCTTCGCCTGCAGCTCCACGGAAAGCGGCAAGCCACGCCAGATGCAGCGGGTCATCGTCACCGACGCGGAGAGCGCCTCCGTCACGACCTTGCACGGGCGCCCGGCGATGCGGTCGGTGTTGCCGTGGGCCGGAGTTGGCGCCGCGGCGAGAGAGAGCTGCAGGGCGTGCGGCAGGGTCCGGCGCTTGGGCGCCTCGACCTTGCCATTCACGATCCACAGCGCGGCCGAGTCCAGCCCGTCGATCCAGACCTCACCCGTTTCCGGCTCGCCACGCACCCGCGCGCGCAGGCGCGTTCCGTCCGCCCAGAGGTCGACATCCGCCAGGCGCGGCTCCGCTGCTCCGGCCTGCACGCGGACCATCAGGGTGAGGTGCGCGTTTCCGAACGGCTCGCGCGACGGCGCCGCGGCGAGCGCGGGCACGGCGAGCAGCAGCGAGGCGAGAGCGATTCGGCGCATTGCGTCATCCGACAGGAACCGACAGTGTGCACCGATCGTGAAAGAGCGATCAAGCGTCCCCCTTCGGGCCGGGCAGCAGCAGCGGCTCGGAGCGCACCGCCGTCCGCCGTTCACCGGTGCCGTGGCGGCGCACCAGCTCGTCCGCGCTGACTCCCAGCAAGCGGCAGGCGCGGGAGAGGAACTTGTCCGCTTCGATGAAGTACAGCCGCTCGCCGGCGAAGGCGGAAATCACCACGCCGCGGCAGTCCGGCAGGTGCGCACCGATCGATTCCAGGTGGTAGACGAGCTTGGGCAGGAGCTCCCTGGCGAACGCGTCGAACCCGGTGAGGATGATCTCGTACGATCGCAGCGTGGGCGCCTGGTCGTCGGCCGGATCGCCGCCCGCGCGCTCCCTCCGCACCCGCGAGATCGCGGTGTTCGCGTCGCGCGCAGCCACTTCGGAGAACGCATCCTGCACGAGCTCGTGGACCTTCTCTTCCACGGAAGTGAACGTACTCCAGCACGGCGGGCCGCGCACGCCGGCGCGCAGTGTCCGCTACCGCGGAAGTTCACGCGGATTGCGCCGGGCTAGCGGCTCTCCGCCGAAGGCGGAGTATGCCGCTACGTCGTTGCTGCGTGTTGCCGTGAATACGGCAACACGCTCTTAGTCGGGCGGCGGCGAGGGAGGCGATCTGGACGTGCTCGGGCTCACGCGCGTGCGGAACTGCTGCACGTTCCTCTGGATGGAGGACGAGCGGCAGTCGCGCCGGCTGCTGCTCGCGCGCGCGCATCACTGTGCGACGTGCGTCGCCGAGATGGTACGTTCCGCGAAACTGCAGCGGATCGCGATTGTCGGGAGCATTCCCATGGATCGGATGCGCGACGCCCTCGCGCGGCAGAAGGCGCAGCTGCTCGACCGCTGGGGCCGGCAGCTTCGCGCCGCCGCGGAAGCGGGATTCGCCCTCGACGGAGCCACCGCGGACGTGCTGCCGCTGCTGCTCGAGGCGGCGGATCGGGCCCTGCACCGGCGCTTCCGCGCGGTGAGCCCCGGGACTTCCGCCGCGGCGGCGGACGCGCAGCGCGCGGCGGTGCAGTGCAGCCTGCTCCGCGACTTCGTCTCCGACGCGATGCTGGAGGCGGCGCCCGAGATGTCCCCGGGCGAGCAGCGGATGCTGGGCGATGCCCTGGCGCACGCCGCCGTCGAGGTCCTGGTGCGAACGGCGCTCGACCGCGAGCATGCGCGCCGGCGCCGGGAGATGGGGCGGCTGGCGCGCCTCGCCCACGAGCTGCGCAATTCGGCGACCGCCGCGCGCCTGGCGATGGATCTGCTGCGCCGCCGCGGCGCGATCCCGGAGTCGCGCGCCGGGCGGCTTCTCGAAGCCAGCCTTTCGGCGCTGCGCGAGGGGATCGAGGACATCCTCCTCGACGAGGCGCTCAGCGCGGGCGGGTTGCGCACCTCGAGCATCCGCCTCGCGCCGATGCTCCAGCAGGCGCGGTCTTCGGCGCTGGAGCTGGGCGCGGCGGACAGGAACATCCGCGTCGTGATTGCGAAGCCTGCGACCCGGCTCACGGTCAAGGCCGACCCGCGGCTGGTGCGTCCCGCCGTCCGCGGCGTCCTCCGGGCGGCGCTGCAGGTCGCGCGTTCCGGCGCCACCATCCACCTCGGCACGGATGCGAGACGGGAGACCGCGCGCGTCGCCTTCTTTGTCAGCCACTGCCGCAAGCTGCACGGCAGCCGCCTGCCCGATCTCCCGGCGCTTTCGCTCGCGCGCCGCGCCGCGAAGGCGAACGGCGGCTCGCTCAGCGCGCGCATGCGGCGGGACGAGGGCTGCGAGTTCCACCTGGCGCTCCCTCGGGCCGAGCACCAGTGAACAAGGGCACAGCTTGCTTGCGCGCCGAAGCCTGCGCAGCCTTCCGGTTGCCCCGGAGGGCTCTTTGGACGGGAAGTCCCGCATCATCGCCATCTTCAATACCAACCCGGAAGTGCTCGAGCTGGTGCGGGAATCGCTCCAGCAGGCCGGGTTCCAGGCCGTGATCGCGCACATCGACGACCTCAAGCGCGGGCGGCTGGACATGATCCCAGTTCGTCGAGGAGCACAAGCCCGACGTGATCGTCTACGACGTCGCTCCGCCCTACGACACCAACTGGACGTTCCTCCGCCTGATGCGAAACTCCAAGGTGATGCAGGGGCGCGGCTTCGTCGTCACCACCACCAACAAGCGGGCCCTGGAAGAGCTGATCGGCCCGAACGACTTGGTGGAGCTGCTCTGCAAGCCCTACGATCTGCAGCAGATCGTGGACGCGTGCACGTCGGCATTCGAGAAGCGGGTCAAAGCGAAGACCGCCTGAACGCGGGCGCTAGGTGCCCTTCTTCAGCTCGGTCAGGATCAGCTTGGCGATCGCCTTCAGCGTCTCGTAGACGCCGTCGCCCTTGGGCGCCACCGCCTCGAAGTGCGGGACGCCCCGCGGGTTGAGCAGGTTCTGCAGCTCGTCCATCGGCGCGGCGTTGGGGAGGTCGCGCTTGTTGTACTGGATCACGTAGGGGATCCTGTCCAGGTCGTACCCCTGCTCGCCCAGGTTCGTGCGCAGGTTCTCCACCGACTCCACGTTCGCCTCGGTCCGCTCGATCTGCGAGTCGGCCACGAAGACCACGCCGTCGACTCCCTTGAGGATCAGCTTGCGGCTGGCGTCGTAGAACACCTGCCCGGGCACCGTATAGAGGTGGAAGCGGGTCTTGAAGCCCCGGATCTCGCCCAGCGAGAGGGGAAGGAAGTCGAAGAAGAGGGTGCGCTCGGTCTCGGTGGCGAGGGAGATCATCTTCCCCTTCGCCTGCTGGTTGGTGTTCGCGTAGATGTACTGCAGGTTCGTCGTCTTCCCGCAGAGGCCCGGGCCGTAATAGACGATCTTGCAGTTGATCTCGCGCGAGCTGTAGTTGATGAAGCTCATTCCGGCGGCGCCTTCCTTAATCGCTGAAGAGGTTGTCGATGTCGTCGTCGGTGATTTCGGCGAACGGCGACCCCGCGCCGGGCACTTGCACCTTCTTCATCAGTCCGTCGAAGATCCGGTTCAGCTCGTCGGAGGCCTTCTTCACCCGCAGGCGCACCAGGCCCAGCGAGGAGCGCGCGTCGAAGATCACCACCAGGATCACGCGCCCGCCGATGATGCTGATGTGCAGGTTGTCCTTCTCTCCTTCGTGAAAAAGGATGGAGAATTCCTTCTCGCCGATCAGCTTGGCGAGCCCGCCGGTGGCGGCGATGTTGCCGGCGGTGAGCGAGGCGAGCGAGGTGGTGTCGAGGTTCTCGGTGGCGCCCACCGAGGCGATCAGCTGGCCGTTCTTGTCGACGAGAAAGACGATCTTCGCGTTGGCTTCCCGCGACAGTCGCTCGCAGACGCCGCTGATCTGCTGGAACTCCTCGTCGTACATCACCATCTGCGGCTGCATTCGCGAGACCTCTTCCCTGCGTTGGAGTCGCTGGCGCGGACGCTAACAGAGGCGGGCGCTTTGGTCTAGAAAGTCCGGGGGCACGGTTCCGCCTACATTTCGCGATGTTGGCGCGAGATCTTGCGCCCTCGGCGGCGCCGCCGCTCAGAGCTCGCGGCGGCCCTGCAGCGCCCGCGCGAGCGTGACCTGGTCGGCGTATTCCAGGTCGCCTCCCATCGGCAGGCCCTGCGCGATCCGCGTCACCCGCACGCCGAGCGGCTTCACCAGGCGCGTGATGTACAGCGCGGTCGCCTCCCCTTCCACGGTGGGATCGGTGGCGACGATCACTTCCTCGACGCCGTGGTCGAGGCGGCCGAGCAGCTCCTTCAGCTTGAGCTGGTCGGGGCCGATGCCGTCGAGCGGCGAGAGCGCGCCGTGCAGGACGTGGTAGCGGCCGCGGAACTCGCGCGTGCGCTCGACGGCGAGCAGGTCGGGGACCGTCTCGACCACGCAGATCACCCGTGCGTCCCGCTGCCCGTCGCGGCAGATCGCGCAGGGATCCTGCGCGGTCAGGTTGCAGCAGCTCGAACAGAGGCGGACCTCCTGGCGCAGCGCCAGGAGCGCCTCCGCCAGATCCCGCGCGTACTCCGGCGGGCTCTTCAGCACATGGAACGCGAGCCGCTGCGCCGTCTTCTCCCCGACGCCGGGAAGCCGCGCCAGGAGCGCGGTGAGGCGCGCGATCGGATCGGTCACTTCGGAAAGCCCGGGATCATGCCGCCCAGGCCGCCGGCCATGGAGGAGAGCGGGTTCTCCGCCGCCGCCGCTTCCTGCGCGGACTTCAGGGCGGAGTTCACCGCGGCCAGGACCAGGTCCTCCAGCATCGGCACGTCGCGCGGGTCGACCGCCTGCTTGTCGATCTGCACGCTCTGGATCTCGCCCTTGCCGTTGGCGGTGACCACCACCATGCCCCCGCCGGCCGACCCGGTGACGGTCTTCTGCGCCAGGCGCTCCTGCGCCTCGCGCATCTGCTCCTGGATCTGCTGCGCCTGCTGGAACAGCGCGTTCAGGTCGAAGTCGGCCATCGTCTCTACTCCTCTCCCAGGTCGCGGACGTCCTCGATCTCGCCGCCCAGCACCTCGACCGCCGCGCGCACTGCGGGGTGCTCGCGGGCGAGCGCGATCCGGCTCTCGGAGGCGGCCACCCGCTGCTTCTGCTTCTGCCCGGCGACGGACGCTTCCGCCGGGGCATCCTGCTCGACGATCTGCAGCGGCGCCCGGAACCCGAGCGACTTCTCGAAGGCAGCCTCCAGCGCGGCGCGCGCTTCCTGCACGATCGCGGCCTGGCCTGCGCCCTTGCGGAAGGCGATCTGGACGCCGGTGCGGTCGATCCGGAGCGGCACCGCATGCTCGAGCGCCGCCGCCGCGCCCGCCTTGCGGGCCGCGCGGACCGATTCGATCAACAGACGCCAGCGGCTCGCCAGGTCCAGCGGCGCCGGGGTGCGATCCTCCTCGTCTCCGTCCGGATCGGGCGGTGGCGGCGTCGGCACCTCCCGCGGCGGAGTGGCGCTGGCGCGCAGCGGCGCGGCGTCCGGGGTGAGCACGCGCGAGCCCCAGCCCGGCGGGGCCTTGCGCGGCTCGGCCGCGGCGGGCTTCGCAGCCGGCGCGCCGGACCCGAGCGCTTCGATCCTCGCCACCAGCTCCGGCAGCGAGCCCGCAGGCGAGAGATGCACGGCGCGCAGCAGCGCCACTTCCAGCGCGTGCCGCGGGTTGGCGGCTTTCGCCACCTCGTCCTGCGCGAGCTGGAGCAGCTCGAAGACGCGCGCGAGCTGCGCGGAGTCGTGCCCGGCGGCCTCCTGCGCCAGCGCGCGGACCTCGTGATCGGGCAGGTCCTGGCGGACGCCGGCGAGCGAGGCGAGCACCAGGTTGCGGGCGTGTCCGGCGAGCTCCTCGGCGAGGCGCTTCATGTCCGCGCCTTGCTCGTGCGCGCGCACCACTCCCGAGAGCGCGCCGGCGGCGTCGCGCGCCAGCACCGCCGCGACGGTGTCGCGCACCACCGAGGCGTCGAGCGCGCCGAGCGTCTCCGCCGCCTGCTGGTCGGTGATCTCGCCTGCGGCCGGATCGTGCGCCGAGAAGAGCTGATCGAGCAGCGAGAGCGCATCGCGCATCGATCCCTGCGCCTGCCGGCCCACCAGGGTGAGCGCGCCGTCGGAAGCCTGCACCTTCTCCGCCTGCGCGATCTCGCGCAGCCGGGCGACGATCTTCCCCAGCGGAACGAGCTGGATGTTGTGCCGCTGCACCCGGGAGAGGATGGTGGCGGGCAGCTTCTGCGGATCGGTGGTGGCCAGCAGGAACTTGATGTGGCCGGGAGGCTCCTCGAGCGTCTTGAGCAGCGCGTTGAAGGCCGCCCCCGAGAGCATGTGCACTTCGTCGACGATGTAGATCTTGTAGCGGCCGCGGGCCGGCACGTACTTGGCCGC
Organism: Deltaproteobacteria bacterium; assembly: GCA_041499865.1. GTDB lineage: Bacteria > Myxococcota > Myxococcia > Myxococcales > 40CM-4-68-19 > 40CM-4-68-19. The sequence goes on along the minus strand of JBGQLA010000013.1, from coordinate 12,800 downwards.
CTCGCGCAGCGCGCGCACGTCGTCGACGCCGTTGTTGGAGGCGGCGTCGATCTCCTGCACGTCGACGTCGGTGCCGGCGGCGATGTCCACGCACGGGCCGCAGACGCCGCACGGCTCCGGCGTCGGGCCCTTCTCGCAGTTCAGGGCGCGGGCCAGGATCCGGGCGGAGGTGGTCTTGCCGCACCCGCGCGGGCCGGTGAAGAGGAACGCGTGCGCCACCCGGCCCGTCTTCAGCGCGCTCACCAGCGTGCGCACGACGTGCTCCTGGCCGGTGAGGTCGGAGAAGCGCTGGGGCCGGTACTTGCGAGCGAGGACGAGGTAGGGGGTTGTCATCGGCGCCTTGCGGTGGTCAGGAAGGCGCTCGACCGGAGACCGGGCACACGGCTAAAGACGCTACCGTTGCTCCCTTCCGGGCCTGGCGGGTTCACGACCCGCCGTCGCCCGATCCCCGGTCCAGCGCCCCGCGGACGTTGGAAGCGGAACCGTGTACCACGAATCGCAGCCGATTCGGGGCCCGGGAAGCTAGCGGCGCACGCCCAGGCCCGCAACGCATTCCGGCGGCCCTGCAGGCGTTCGGTCAGTTGGCGGAGAGCGAGGGATTCGAACCCCCGATACCCTTGCGGGTACTCCTGATTTCGAATCAGGTGCCTTCAGCCGCTCGGCCAGCTCTCCAAAGTGCGGACGACGCTCTAACATAGTTGGCGGAGAGGGTGGGATTCGAACCCACGATACGTTGCCGTATACACGCTTTCCAAGCGTGCGCCTTCGGCCGCTCGGCCACCTCTCCAGATCAGGCCTGCTCCCTTCGTTTCCGGAAGAACCCGCGCAAGAGCTCGCCGCACTCCCGCGCCAGCACGCCGTTCACCACCTGCAGGCGATGGTTCAGCCGCGCATCGCGCGCCAGATCGAACAGCGTGTCCACCGCGCCGGCCTTCGGGTCGGGCACGCCGTAGACCAGCCGATCGACGCGCGCATTCACCAGCGCACCCGCGCACATCGGGCAGGGCTCGAGGGTGGCGTACACGGTGGCCCCGGTCAGGCGCCAGCGGCCCAGGGTGCGCGAGGCTTCCTGCAACGCCAGGATCTCCGCGTGCGCCGTCGGATCGCGCAGGCGCTCGCGCGCGTTGCGCCCGCGGCCGGCGATCTTGCCCTCGACCACCACCACCGCCCCGATGGGCACCTCGCCTTCGGACTCGGCGCGGCGCGCCTCCGCGAGGGCTTCCGCCATGAAGGTTTCGTCCATGATTGCCAAAGAGCGGGGCGCGGGGTGTAGCACTTCGCCCCGCGCCCCGCAACCGCGGGCGGCGATCTGGCGGCGAAGCAACTGCGTGATATTCATCGCTTCCGAACCGTGGGCCCGGCCGAGAGCAACGCCAGCGTGGTCATTCCCGTCCGCTACGTGGCGAGAGGTCGCGTGGTGCAGACCACCTCGACGCACCTGAGCGGCGAGTTCATCCGCGTGCGATCCTCCAGCCCGCCGAGCACGGGACTGACGGTCGGGATGCAGCTCTATCTTCCCAGGCTGACGGCGCCGCTGGCGATCGAAGGAGTGGTTCGCGACGCATCATTCGGGACGAATGCGTATTTCAGCGCCGAGTTCGGCGAGGTGCCGGACCAGTGCCGCGCCCAGATCGCCGGGTTCCTCGACGGCATCAAGGGGCGCCGCGCCTGCGGGAGGTTCGAGGTGAACCTGCCCGTCCTCCTGCGCGACGCCTTCACCGCCGGCGGCGGCGTGGTGATGAACCTGAGCGCGAGCGGACTCTTCGTGCAAACGGATCTGCCCCGCGACGTCGGCGCGCGCGTGCGCGGCGAGATTCAACTCCCCGGCGATCGGGACCCGCAGGAGTTCGAGGCCGAAGTGGTGCGGGTGGCGGAACAGCCGAAGGGGGTCGGCCTGCAACTCGTCGGCGGCTCGGACGAGTTCCGGACCCGGCTGAGCACGTATCTCGGCGGGCTGGGCGCCTGAAGAGCCGGCGCTGGTCTAGTGGCTGGTGACGGCCTGCTCCACCACCGCGATCAGGCGATCGACGTTCACCGGCTTGCGCAGGATTCCCACCGCGCCGTCCAGATCCTCGGCCTGGTAGCCGCGGTTCGCGCTCACCACCACCACCGGGATGGTCCTCCACTCCGGCCGCTTCTTCAGCGCCTCGAGCACATCGAAGCCGTTGAGCACCGGCATCATCAGATCGAGGAGGATGACGTCGGGCTTCAGCCCGAACTCCAGCCGGTCGAGCGCGTCGCGCCCGTCGGCGGCGGCGTGCACGTCGTAACCCTCATAGCGCAGGCACTCGCCCAGGGCATCGCGGATGTCCGGGTCGTCGTCGACGATGAGGATCTCGCGTCGGTGGTTCAACCCCACGGAGGCCCTGTCTACACCTTGCGCCCGCACGCGTCTCCTTTCTCTTGCCGTCCGATGCAGAAAATTGCACTCCGTCTGGCGCGGCGGTTGCATCGCGCACGAACCGCTCCGGAGTCGGGGAACAAGCTGGCGGGCCCTGCAGGATTCGAACCTGCGGCCTTCGGATTCGTAGTCCGACGCTCTATCCAACTGAGCTAAGGGCCCTTCGTGCGACAGTGGCGGAGAGGGAGGGATTCGAACCCTCGATACAGCTTTGGGCCGTATACTGGTTTAGCAAACCAGCGCCTTCAGCCTCTCGGCCACCTCTCCCTGAACTCGTAAACCCGCTTTCCCCCGAGCGATCCGGCCCGCGGAAGCGCGGTGTTCTAGATCGCGGTCCCTCGGGCGTCAAGGACGGATGCGCCTGGGCTCCTGCACTTGACGCGCAGGCGACGCGGCGGCAGAAGCAGCGACACGCGCCTGTAGCTCAGCTGGATAGAGCAGCGGCCTTCGAAGCCGCGGGCCGCAGGTTCGACTCCTGCCAGGCGCGCCACTCGTCCCCAGAGGAGACTTCCGACGCGCTCACCTGCGCCGTGACGCTTCTGATGACTGTTCCGGGCACGGGCGGGGCAGACACGGCAGAAAGTACAGAATCATCGGAACCTGTCCTAAGGACAGAAGGGACAGAAGGGACAGAATAAGGTTCCCCTCGACAGTCATTGGTTTCTGACCCGGGCGACTTCGGGACAAAAGTCCCCGGCACCGAGTCCGAGAGCCGATCGATCTGCTCGTGCAGGTAGCCGGGAACGAGGTGCGCGTAGGTTGCGAAGGTCAATTTGGGGTCGGAGTGCCGGAGGATGCGCGCCACCGCGTACAGGTCCACGCCGGCCGCCAGGAGCAGCGTCGCCGTCGTGTGCCGGGTGTCGTGAAGGCGGAAGGGCTTGGGGAGCGGCTTAGCCCACAGCAGGGCCTTACAGCGCGGGCAGTAGCGCCGGGCGCAGTCCGGGTGTTGTTCGACGTGCGGATGCCCGTTGCGCTGGCAGCGGCGGCAGCTGTGCCGGTAGCCGGTCACCACTCCTGCACGGCCCAGGGCACGGCGGAGCCGCTCTCCCAGGGCATCGCCGTCGGTCCGCATCGAGCCGTCGCGCTTCGGAAAGAGCAGCTCACCTGGCGTGCTGGCGAACGCCGCCTCGAGGTGCGGCACGAGCGCAGAAGCGATCGGCACCGCCTCTTCGCGTCCTGCTTTCGTGGTCTCGTGATCGTAAGAGCGCCGCACCATGATCTGCCGGCGGCCGAGATCGACATCGGTCTTCCGCAGCCCGTATAGCTCGCCCTTACGCAGACCCGCATAGAGCGCCGTGGCAACAAGAGGGCGATCACTGGTGGAGAGCTGGGCAAGCACGCGGGGCACCTCGTGCGACTCGAGAAACGCCGGTGCGCGCTTCGGCACCTTGCGCGCGTCCACGTCTGCGGCAGGGTTGGTGCCGGTCACCTTGCCCGCCTTGCGCGCACGGTTCCACGAGGTGCGCACCATCGCGCGGAGCTTGTTCACCGAAGCGGGCGCGCGACCCTTTTGCGCCCACTCCTGCAAGAACACCTCGAGCTCCCCCGCAGTCAGCCCGGCGACCGGCAACGCCGCCAGTTCGGAGCCGGCAAAGTAGAGACGGAAGCGATTCTCTTCCTTCTTCGCCCACGTCTTCCCAGCGACGTAGGTGTCGAGCCACCAGCGCAGCAGGCCGCCCACAGTCACGTCGCTGTGAGCTTCAGGCGCGGCGACCCGAACCACCTGGACGATGGGTGCGCGAGAGAGCTGTCCCGCTGGCAGCGGCGCGGTTCTTTCGGTGCAGGCGGAGTGGCTGCTCGACTTCGACGAGCTCATCGTCATCGCTCGGCGCGGCGAACTTCAACTTGAGCTGGCGGCCGAGTGCCCTGGCGATGCGTTGGAGCGTGTCCCAACGCGGCGTGCGGACGTCGAGCCCTTTTTCAAGGCGCGCGATGGTGGGTTGGCTTGTCCCGATCCGAGTCGCCAGCTGGGCCTGGGTGAGGCCGGCGCCCATGCGCATGCCCCGGACCGCGACGGCAACCTCGTGAACGATGCGTCGCTGTTCGAAATGGTGGCGCACCCGCGGGTCGGAGAGCTGCGCAGCGAGGAAGGCATCGCCATCGATTCCCCTGGCTCTCTTCTTCTTGCTCATGGGGTTCACCCTCCTCGGACGAGCTTCATTCGCGCTGTTGCCTTCGCGATGTCGCGGGATTGGCGTGCTTTCGGTCCGGCTTGAAGTACCCACACGACATTCGCGTGAACGACGCAGTAGATGCGTTGCGACCCTACGCGAATCTCCATCATCGGCCTGGAGCCGGAAATCGGTTTCCAGGAGATCGGCGCCTTCGCGCCGTACAGCCGGTAGGCCTCGATGTCGGCCAGCACATGAGCGCGCATGCGTTCGGGCAATCGAGAGATGTACTCCGCGGGCTCGCTGCGGCCAGAAGCGGTCTCGTAGTACCTCAGTTCGAGCATGTGTTGTATACCCAAATGGGTATGTGGCTGTCAAGCGCCGCCCCCAAAGAGTAGGTGTTGCTGGTTCAGCATCAGGCTTCAAGGGCACCTTTCTCACTGCTTCTTGGCGCTTCTCCCGCGCCGCCATCCTCGAGGACGGCGAGCACATCGCCGGCCCGGACGCGCCGGCGGAAGCGAACGATTCGCGCTCCTGCCGGCAGATCGCCTCGGGCGCAGCTCCGCAGCTCGTCGACGCAGAAAATGAGATTTGGAATTCGGGCTGCGCGGTACGCGGCCATCTTGCGCGCGAGGTAGTCGGGAGTCCAGAAGCCGACGATCTCGAGCAGCCAGCGACGCGATGGATCGAGGCGGTGCTGCAACAGGAAATCGGGGAAGAGCAGAGACGCGCCAGAGGCCACTGCTTGCGGCTCGCGTACGATGTCCCAGTCGGGAGCGATGAGCCCGAAATCGGAAGCGAAGCGCTCCTCGATCCGGCTGTCGTAGGACGTTCGGCTGGCGACAGGCGCCGGGAAGATAGGGTCGCCGGACACGAGTCGGAGTTGGCGCGACTTGCCGCGCAACACGCACTCCGCTCGCAGTTCGAAACGAGGGCAAGTGGCGAGGATCGGGATCAGGTTCGCGAGCGCGCGGCCGTACAGTAGGGTCCGGCGGAAGAGCGCCAATGGGCCGGAGACCTCGAGCGCGCTCGCTTGGCCCGGCCGCGCCGCGATGGCACAGAGCAATCCCAGGAGCTTCGCTTGCCGGACCAGCGCGCGCGCGTTTCCCACGACCTCGATGCGCACCGACGTGGCGCGAAAGAGAAGACCCTGCGCCAGCGCAAGGTTCACGCGCAGCGCGAGCTCACCTGGAGACTGTGCGTCGGGAAGCGGCGCGACCAGACGCTCTCCAGGAAGGTCGGCGAAGAGCGCCCGCGCCAGATCTTCAGGCGAGATCCCGAGCCGGCCCCCAACGATGGCGAGCACCTCGCCGGGAGGCGCCTCCCCCTTCGCCGACTCGAGGAAAACCGCGGCGCGGGCGCGCCTGGCGAGGCCGCCGGCGGTGTTCTTGGGGAACCAGAGCCGCGACAGCACGTGCGCCGCCATCCGCCTCTTTCCTTCCGGCGCCGGCGAAACGAGGGGCTGGCGCAGCCGCTCCGCAAGCTCGCGTTGAGGCCTCCCGATGCAGCGGTCGCATGCCTCGATCAGCGCGCGGAGCCAGACGTGGTCACTCTCGCGCAGGAAGTGCGGCGAGATCTCATCGCCGAGGGGACTACAGGCAAGGAGAGACTCTGGGAGCAAGGGCCTCTCGCCTCCTGCGCGCCTGCCGGACCTCCATGGTCCCGCGCGTGATGAGCTCGTAGATGACTGCCCGCTTTCCAGGGCGGGGCCGAAGAATCCGTCCGACCCGCTGGACATGCTCGCGTTCGCCCTGCGAGCCGCCCACCACTACGGCGACGCCGGCGTCAGGCACGTCCATGCCTTCGTTGAGCACCCGTGCCGAGACCAAGGCCCGCAGCGCGCCCTCGCGAAACCGGGTCAGCGCCTCTTCTCGCTCGTGGCGGCCAATGTCGCAGGTGAGCGGCATGATCAGGTGTTCCCGGGAGATGGCATAGGCGGTCTGGTTGTCGGCGGTGAAGACCAGCAGGCGCGCATCCGCGTGGCGGACGAGAAGCGACCCAAGCGCCTTGCGCTTCGCTTCCGTGAAGCCGAGCAGCGCTCGGGCCTGCCGGAACGCGAGGAGCGCACGCCGGCCCTGGTCCGTCCGGACGGCGATGCGGGCGAAATCTTCCCAGGACGCCTCGGGCACCTGCCGCCGGAACTGCGCCATCGCTTCGCGATAGATCGACACTCTTTCGCTGTAGGCCTTGCGCTCGGTCTCGCTCAAATCGAGATGGAGCGCGATGAGATCGAAGCTCGCCAGGAAACGGCCGGCAAGGTCTGCGACAGCCAGCTCGAACACCGTCGGCCCGACCAGTTCGGCGAGCCGCCTCGCCGAGGGGTGGTCAGGCCGGACCGGCGTGGCCGTGAGACCGAGCCGGGCGGAGGCGATCGACATCTCCATCGCCTCGTCGCGTTGGCCACCGCCGAAGTGATGTACCTCGTCCACGATGAGCAGGTCGAACCGGTTTCCCAGGCGGTCCATGTGCCGCAGGCCGCTCTCGAAGGTCGCCACCGTGACCGGCGCGACGGTATGAACACCGTCGCCCAGACAGCCGACAGCACCGGGGTAAAGCCTTCCGATCTCGCGAAGCCACTGATCGAGCAGTACGCGCGTGGGGACCAGGCACAACGTGCGCAGCCGGGTCCGCGCCATGACCGCGAGAGCGACACGCGTCTTCCCGCTGCCCGTCGGCAGCACGACGACGCCGCGGCGGCCGGCCAGCTCCCAGGCGCACAGCGCCGCGTCCTGGTAGGGCCGCAGCTCCACCGCGGGCCAGGGAGCCGGATGGGGATCTCGTTCTGGGACCTGGTCCGAGAATGATACCCCTTGGCGTTTCAACTGCGACCGCACCGCCGCATGGGCACACCCCGGCGCTCGATGCGCTTGGACCCGCGCATCCCAGAGGACGCCGGGAAGCGCCGCCACATCGAAGCCAGACGGCGGTTCGAGGAGCAGCACGGTCCCACGATTGAATTTGAGGAGCACGGCGGCCAAGCGAAGCAATGGCCGTGCCGGACCCTCACGCCCCGTCGCGCCTTCGCGCACCGTCCAGCGTCGCTTGCTTTCCCAGCGACTCGATCCGGGCGGCAAACCATCCTCGCGAGCCCGGCCGGCCAGTTCCTGTTCACCATGCCGATCCTGGTGCTCACGATGCCGATCCTGGTGCTCACGTTCCGCCGGTCCGGCTGTTCACGATGGTCTTCTGAAACGTCTACCCTGGTAGGACCTTGTGAGTTGGTGGCCGACTACGGGCCGCGAGCAGGACTCCGCCCAGCCGCCGAGGGTTGCGCGCCGCGACAAATCTGGCTAGACTCTAGCTAGATTGAGGCTCTCCATCCTCCTCGCTCCGGAGGCAGTCGAAGACCTCCGATCACTGAAGGCGAACCTCAGGACCGAGGTGCGTCGGGCGCTCGAGGAGCACTTGCGGCACGAGCCGAGGAGGGTGAGCAAGAGCCGTATCAAGCGCCTGCGCGGTCTATCCAAGCCGCAGTACCGGCTCCGCGTCGGCGAGATTCGCGTTTTCTACGACGTCACCGGCGACACCGTCGAGGTGCTGGCCATCGTCGCCAAGTCGGAGGCAGAGTCATGGCTCGCCCAGTTCGGAAGGCCCGAGTGAAGAAGGTTCCGCTCTCTCAGGTCAAGGACGATCTGTCCCGGTACCTCAGAGAAGCTGAGGACCAGGAGGTCGTCATCACCCGCCACGGCAAGCCCGCAGGCGTTCTCATCGGGTTCGCATCGGAGGACGACTGGTTCGACTACCGACTGGAGAGCGACCCGCGGTTCCTCGCCCGTATCGAGAAGGCCCGCGAGAACCTGCGCGCCGGTCGCGGCACTCGTTTGGAGGATGTCGATTAGACCCCGCGCCCTTGAAGTCTGATCTTGTTTCAGAATCAGGGAGAGCTCCACCGTGTCCGAGATTTCTGCTTTGCCGGCGGCCCGGCCTGGCCGCATCGAGGCGGTCTCCGCGTTCCTGGCCATCTACTTGATCTGGGGCTCGACCTTCCTCGCCATCCGCTTCGCCGTCGACTCGATCCCGCCCTTGCTCACTGCCGCGACCCGGCACCTGGTCGCAGGTTCCATCCTGCTGGGATGGGCATTGTGGAGAGGAGAGCGGCCGACGCGTCAGGGATGGCGCGCCGGGCTCGTGCTCGGCTTTCTCTTCTTCTTCGTCAGCCACGGACTGCTGCACTGGGCGGAGCTGGAAGTGCCCTCCGGAGTGGCCGCGCTGGTGATCGCCGTCGAGCCGGCGATCGTGGCGCTCCTGTTGCCGCTGCTGAGGATGGGCCCTGGACCGCGGGGCGCGACCTGGGCCGGCCTGGCGTTGGGGGCGGCCAGCGTGGCGCTGCTCTTTCGGCCGGATGTCTCTGCCGGGGAGGGCGTCTCGGTGGGGCTGGTCGCGGTGCTGGTCAGCGCCATTGCCTGGTCGTTGGGCATCGTGTACTCGCGCAAGCTGCAGCCGGCGAAGGGCTCGACGCTCAACGCGGCCTTGCCGCTGGTGTGTGGTTCCCTGATGTTGCTGATCGGCGGGCTCCTGCGCGGCGAGCATCACGCGTTCCAGCTCAGCCAGGTCTCGACTCCGTCGCTTCTCGGGCTGCTGTTCTTGATCTTCTTCGGCTCGCTGACGGCGTTCAGCGCGTACGCCTGGCTGCTCAAGCACTATGAGCCGACGCTGGTCGCGACGCATACGTACGTGAACCCGATCGTGGCGGTGCTGTTGGGATGGGCGTTCGCCGGAGAAAAGCTCACCGGCTCGATCCTCCTGTCGATGGCCCTGGCGATTCTGGCGATCTGGTTGGTGAACCAGGGCAGCCGGCGCGCTTCCGTCCGTGCATCGAGAAACGGCGTGATCATCGAGAGCAGCCGGTCGAGGTGAACGAGAAAGTGGTCAGCGAGCGATACGGCGGGCTGGTGCGGCAACGAGTCTCACGGTTTCACCGATGGCCGCACAGTAACGCTGGAGCGTGGACATCTTGATGTCGCCGCCAGCCTCGAGCTTGCTCACGACCGATGCCGAGGTCCCCATTCGTGCGGCGACGACGGTCTGAGAAAGAGCCCGCCTCTCGCGAATGGCTGCAAGTCGACGGGCGAGCTTCCGACGCGCTTCCGCCTCGGCGACAAGGTGCGGAAACTCCGGGTTGTTCCGGGTGCGCTCCGCAATGATCTCCGCGACGAAGTCTTTGGCCATGACGGGTAGCATATAGCTTCTGTGCCATAGCGTCAACGCTATGTCTTGGAAGCCAACACGCTGCGTCACTTCTTGCGGCTCTTCGCGTTCCGCGAATGGAACAAGACCACGCTTGCGAACCGTCCTTCATACCGGCGGGCCCGAGGAGGATGCCGGCCACTCTCCTCGATTGCGCGATCCGCCGGGCGAAGCGCGGATTGCGCAGCCGCGGGATCCTCGAGCCGAGCGTGGCCGCTGCCTTCGTCACCAGCTCGAGCCGCCTTTCCAGCTCGAGCCATGCTTCGCTGGTGCGGTCCGGGTACGAGGCCGGCGCGGCTCCACGAGGCCCCGCTCCCGCGAGCGCGGCGACCAGCGCCGCCGCGACGGTGGTCAGGTGGATCGGCTCGCCGGTGTCGAGCCGGTAGCAGCCCCGCCCGCGGTGCGCGGGGTGATCGGCCGTCAGGCTGTGGGTGCCTGCTTCTCCCATGGCCGGAGCGTAGCAGCCCCCTCCGACATGTCCTGGACCGACGCGTCCGTCCATGGCGCCACCGTAGCAGGCCCCTCCGACATGTCCCGGACCGGCGTGCTCGTCCATGACGCCGACGTAGCAGCCCCCTCCGACATGTCCCGGACCGGCGTGCCCATCCATGCCGCCACGGTAGCAGCACCCTCTGACATACCGGCGTGCTCGTGCATGCGGGCGGCGCGGCTCCGGCCGAGCGAGGAGCGGCCCACGAGGGAGCTCAACCACAGAGCGCGCTGGCAGAGGCTGCGTGGTGCTCCCCGCGCGCCATCCGCAGCGCCGGATCTACGCGAGACCAGTGCGGAACACCTCTTCGAGCGAGACCTTCCCGCGCACCGCCCGTCCTTTGCCCTCGAACCCGAGGCCGCTGCCGAACGCCGCGATCATCTCGCGATAGAGACTCGCCACGTTTTCCGAGAACCCCACGTTCGTCAGCGTGGGCACCACCGCGTCGAGCGGCACCGGAACGGCTTGCACGGTGCGGCCGAGGATCTTCGATGCGACCGCCGCCGCGTCGGCGAAGCTGTACTCCTTCGGTCCCGACAATTCGATCCACTGCGTCGCAGTGGGCGGCGCGAGCAGCGCGTCGGCGGCGACGTTGCCGATGTCGTGCGTCGCCACCATCGGGAATGGATGATTCTCGCCGCCGCCGAGGACCGGCAGCACACTGTCCTGCTTCATCGGGTATGCAAAGGCGAGGATGTTCTCCATGAAGTATGCGGCGCGCACGAAGGTGAGCCGGGTGGCGGCCGCTTTCGGGAGCGCCGTCTCGGCGTAGTGGACGGTGACGATCGGCCCGGTGTTCGAAGGCTGCTGGGCGCCGACGGACGACAGCATCACCGCGTGCGGCACTTTCGTGGCGTTCAGGGCGGCGACGTAGTTGTCGACGATCTTGCGGCCGCGGCCGACGAGATCCTTCGACTGGTTGTCGGGCGGGATCAGGAGGTACGCGCCCTCTGCTCCGGTCAGCGCCGACTGGGCGGCGTTCGCGTCCAGGACGTCGCCTTTGACCACCTCGGCCCCGCGGGAGCGGAGCGCCGCGATCTTGTTCGGATCGCGCACGACCAGGCGCACCTTCTTGCCGGCGTCGAGCAGGTGCGTGGCGACGACCGAACCCGTGTGTCCGTTGGCTCCGAATACCGTGAACATGAGGTCCTCCATTCGGCAGGGCGAACGGCGCTTTGGATGCCGGCGGATGTGGGACGGATTCGAAGCGCTCGCCTGCGCGCATGCGGTGGCGGGAGCGGCCGGGTCCGCGCCTTCCGCAAGCCACGCCGCCGGTCAAGACGCTAAATTCCTCGCAGCAGCTGCCAGCCTCGATTGTGGTGAGTCGGATCAGGCACCTGCTTGAGCTCAGTTGAGCAACGTTCGCGCAGGAACGCGGTCGTTGATCAGCGCCCGCTCGAGTTGAAGGACTGTCTCGGGCGTGTACCGCCCGCGCGGTGAGTCGATGCTCCAGTCGGTGAGCAAACGGAGATCGAAGGTGCTGCGCTGACCCTCGCGCAAGCCCGTGACGAAGTACGGTTGATTGAGGAGGGTGGCGTCCACGCTCTTTGCGGTGGCCTCGTGGACGTCGAACCACAGGTGTTCCGCACCGTCGGCGGCATTGCCGTGGTCGTTGCCGTCGCTGGCAATGCCAAGCTTGACGTGGAAGTCCCACTTCCGGTTCTTCGCGAATCTGCCCTGCAGAGCCAGAAACGAGGGAAGCCGCTCGCGCGCGAGCTTCTGCATCCGCTCGGTCTCCGCAGGCGAAACGTAGAAGATCGGGTCTGCCTCGATCAGGGGGACGTAGCAGCGCGGCGGTTCCAGCCGCTCGGGCGCCTCCTCCGCCGGCGCCAGGAGGATTCCTCTCTCGCCGCTGTGGTCGGCATCCCGGCCACCCGCGCCGCCCAGAGTCCCATCCACGTGCGGCAGCGCAGCCTCCCACGGGAGCCAGACGAGCGGAAGTCCGGTACCCGCATCGAAGCGCGTATTCGGGAGCGGCACTCCGCGGTCGAGGAAGAACCTGGCGACGTTGTTGATCAGCTCGGTCAGTGCAGGCGCATCGCGGCGCCGGACGCCGACGATGTCCAGCTCGATGCTGCCCATCCGGTGCAGGCCATGAGTGTGCAACCACGTCTCGCGGCGCTTCGGGCCCTCGCCGAAGACGGAATGGATGCTGAAGAAGCTCGTCGGGGCGGGAGGGACGCTCGCGCATGCGACATCCCGCATCCAGTCGCCGGTCCTCGCGTGGAAAGCATTCACATCGAGCATCACGACTGCGTCGGGCGCGAGCGCAGCGAGCAGGCGGACCTGGGCGTGCAAGGAGTCGAGCACATCGCGCCCGAACTTGCAGCTGACGGACACGAAGAAGAGGCTGGCGAGCGCTGCGTCGAAGGCGCCGCCGGGGAGGCGTGCGAAGTCGAGAAAGCGAGGCACGGAGTCTGTCGCGTTCATCTCGACGTCGAACGCGCGCGTGGCGCTTCCTTCCTGGAGCAGCGCGCGGATGCGGCTCCCGCTCGCGTTCTGTCGCAGCGTCACCGGGAGGCAGGACCGCGAAAGGTTGCGCTCGAGCTCCTCGAATGTGGGCGGAGGCTCGGCTGCCGGGAGCAGTGCGATCAGCTTCGACAAGGGACGG
>JBGQLA010000012.1:0-29483 GCA_041499865.1 Deltaproteobacteria bacterium | reverse complement strand
GGGCTTCATGTCGGGCACGTCGCCGATCCACTTCTCGCCGTTCCAGACGATGCCGGGGCGCTTGGGATCCCAGGGCTTGCCTTCCGCGTCGGCCGAGGCGCGGTTGTACATGATGCGCCGGTTGGCGGGCCAGCTGAAGCCCCACTCGTGGAACATGCCGAGCCCCAACGGATCGGCGTTGTTGCGCCGCTGTGCCAGGTTGCCCGCGCTGCTGTAGACGCCGGAGTGCAGCCAGTTGCCGCCCATGGTGCTGCCGTCGTCCATCATCTGACCGAACCCGTCGAGCTGGTCGCCCTTCTTCTTGATGATCTTCGTCGGGTCCTTGGGGTCGTGGATGTCGGCCAGCGCCTTCCCGTTGATCTCCTTCAACGCTTCGGCCAGGTCGGGCGCGTACGGGTTGGTGTAGCCCCAGTCGAGGTTGAGCACCGGCTCCGGATTCGCCCCGCCCTCCTTCTGGTACAGGGCGCGGACCGCCAGCAGGATGCGCGCGAGCACCTCCTGGTCCGTCTTCGCCAACCCCGGCGGATCGATCGCCTTCCACTTCCACTGCATCCACCGCGCGGAGTTGGTGAAGGTGCCGTCCTTCTCCGCGAATCCGGAGCAGGGAAGCTGGAACACCTCGGTCTTGATCTGCGACGTCTCCGGCCCACCGTACTGCTTGGGCGCCTTCCAGAAGGTGGCGGTCTCGATCTCGTAGTTCTCGCCCACCACCATCCACTTCAACTTGGAGAGCGCATTGATCATCTTCGAGCTGTTGGGCCCGATGCCCACCGGGTTCATGCCGAAAGTGATGAAGCCCTCCGGCCCCGGCTCGGTCCCGCCCGCGCGCTGCGAGGTGCCGCGGTACATGTCGTCGAAGATGTACATCCAGGAGTAGTTGCCATCGACCTTGGGCAGCCACTCGTAGCCCCAGTCGTTCTCCTTGGTCGCCTTGGCCCCCCAGGTGGCCTTGAGCAGCGAAACCATGAACTTCGGATAGTTCGACCAATAGTTCATCGAGGTCCACGCCTGCTTGTTCAGCGTGGTCGGCGGACCCTTCTCCAGATATTCAGCGAGCGTCGCCAGCGAGCCGGCGGGGGTCTTGAGATACCCGGGCAGGATCTCGAACGTCCCGGCCATGTCGGTGGCGCCCTGGATGTTGGAGTGGCCGCGGAGCGCGTTCACTCCCCCACCCGGACGGCCGACGTTCCCGAGCACGAGCTGCAACGTGGCGGCCGCGCGGATGATCTGCACGCCAGTCGAGTGCTGGGTCCACCCCAGCGCGTACATGATGGTGCCGGCCTTCTGCGCGTTGCCCGTGGAGGTGACGATGTCGGCCACCTTGAGGAACTGGTCCTTGGGCGTGCCGCAGATCCTCTCCACCATCTCCGGCGTGTAGCGGTCGACGTGTTTCTTCATCAACTGGAGAACGCAGCGGGGATGCTTCATCTCCATGTCGACCATGTACGCGTTGGTCTTCGGGTCGGCCTCGTATTGCCACGCGGCCTTGTCGTACTCGCCCTTCGAGGCGTCGAAGCCGCTGAACAGGCCGTCCTTGAAGTCGTACTTCTCGTTGATGACGTAGGGCCCGTTGGTGTGGATCCGGACGTACTCCTCGTGGAAGCGGCCGGTGGTGAGCGCGTACCGGATGATGCCGTTGAGGAAGGCGATGTCGGTGCCCGGGCGAAGCGTGGCATAGAGATCGGACACCGCCGAGGTGCGGGTGTACCGCGGATCGACGGAGACCAGCTTCGCGTTGCGGTTCTTCTTCGCCTCGATCGCCCACTTGAATCCGCAGGGGTGGTTCTCGGCGGCGTTGGACCCCATGATCAGGACGACATCGGCGTTCTTGATGTCGACCCAGCCGTTGGTCATCGCCCCGCGGCCGAACGTGGCGGCCAAACTGGCCACCGTGGGACCGTGTCAAACTCTCGCTTGGGAATCCCGGTACGGAATCCCCATCGCGGTGATGAACTTCCACTGCAGCCAGTTGAACTCGTTGGTGTCGGTGCAGCCGCCGATCATCGCCATTCCCGGCGTGCGGTTCACCACCTGGCCCTTCGCGTTCTTGTGAACGAAGGTGCGATCGCGCGTGTCCTTGATGTGCTTGGCGATCTGCGCGATCGCGTCGTCCCAGGAGATCTCCTCCCACTTGTCCGAGCCCGGACGCCGGACCTTGGGGACCGTCAGCCGGTTGGGGTTGTTGATGTCGTCGCGCAGCGTCGCGCCCTTGGGGCAGAGCGTGCCGCGGTTGATGGGGTGATCGGGGTCGCCCTCGACGTGGACCACCGCAGGCTTCACGTTTTTCGACTTGTCGCCGAGCGTGTGGATGATCACGCCGCAGGAAACCGCGCAATAAGGACAAGTGCTTCGCGTCTCCGTGGTCCGGGCGATCTTCAACTCGCGCATCTCCGCGCGGGCGCTCTTCAGATCGAACCCGAGTGCGACTGCTCCGCCGACCGCTGCTGCCGAACCCTTCAGGAAGGTCCTGCGCCTCACGGGGGGGCTCCTTGTCGTGGGAAAACGGCGGAAGACTGCTCCGTTACGGGTCGAGTTGTCAATATGCCGCAGGGCGAAACGGCGCGGGTCCCCGCCTCGGACTAGGGTCTTATCGAAAGATCATCCTTTCACCGCGCCGACGGTGAAGCCGGCGATGAACCGGTCGACGAACAGGTTGTAGAGGAAAGCGATGGGCACGCTGGCGATGAAGCAGGCGCCCATCAGGGAGCCCCAGAAGTAGACGTCGCCGCGGACCAGGAACGAGGGCACGCCGACGCTGACGGTGAAGTTGCGGCCGCTGTTGATGAAGGTGAGCCCGTAGACGAACTCCTGCATCACCAGGGTGAAGGTGAAGATCACCACGGTGAGGATGCCGGCCACCGACATGGGGAGGATCACCTTGGTAAACGCCCCAAGCCGGCTCAGCCCGTCCACCATCGCCGCTTCCTCGATGTCCTTGGGGATGGCCTTGAAGAACCCCATCATCAGCCAGGTGCAGAAGGGGATGGTGAAGCTGGGATAGGTGAGCACCAGGCTCCAGAGCGTGTCCTGGAGGTGCAGCGTGCTCACCACCTTTGCCAAAGGGATGAAGAGGATGGTGGGCGGGACCAGATAGGTGAGGAAGATGCCGATGCCGAGCTGCTCGCCGAAGGTCCCGGAGAGCCGGGCGAGCGCGTAGCCCGCGGGCACCGCCAGGAGCAGGGTGATGATCACCACGACCACCCCGACGAAGACCGTGTTGCCGATCCAGCGCAGGAACAGCGTCTCCTCGAACAGCACGCGGAGGTTCTCCAGCGTCATGCCCCTCGGGTAGCCGAAGGGGAAGCTGTTCGGGTCGAGCAGGTCGTTGGTCTTCTTGAATGCGGTGATCAGCATCCAGGCGAAGGGAAACGCCGCGAAGAGGCTGAAGAGCACGATCAGGGTCCGGTGCGCCACCTTGGCAGAGGCTTCCCGCGCGTTCATACGACCTCCGCGCGGCGTGCCAGGCGGAGGAGCAGGATCGCCGCGGCCGCCAGCACCGGGAAGAGGAACAGCGCGATCGCCGATGCCCCGGCCAGATCGCCTCCGTCGATGCCCTTGAAGAACGCCATGGAGGCCAGCACCTGCGTCATGTCGTAGGGGCCGCCGCGGGTGAGCACCCAGACGACGATCATGTCGGTGAAAGCGAAGACGAAGCCGAAGAGGACCGCCACCAGCAGGATCGGCAGCACCAGCGGAATGGTGATCTGGAAGAGGGTGCGGAAGAACCCTGCCCCATCGATGCTGGCGGCGTCGTGGATGTCCTGGGGGATGGAGCTGAGCCCGCCCAGGTTGATCACGGTAGCGAGAGGCAGCGTGCGCCACACCTGGACGATGATGATGGAAGCCATCGCCAGCCTCGGCTGTCCCAGCCACACCGGACACGGCGTCATTCCCGGCAGCGGCCCGCAGACGCGCAACCAGTGGTAGAGCCCGTAGTTGATCAAGCTGTAGATGGAATCGAAGATCCACAGCCAGCCGATGCTCCCCAGCGACACCGGGGCCACCCAGGGAAGCAAGATCAAGAGGCGCACCATCCACTTGCCGCGGAAGTCCTTCCGCAGGGCCACCGCCAACGTGGTGGCGAGGACGATGACGATCAACTGCGAGAGGATGGCGAAGAGGAAGGTGTTCCCCAGCGCCCGTCTGAACGAGGGATCGTCGAGCGCAGAGCGGAAGTTCTCCAGCCCGACGTAGTGGCCGGCCGCGGAGCTGACGGTCACGTCGCTGACCGCGAACCAGAGCGAGAGGATGAAGGGCAGGCCGATCACCGCGCCGATGTAGATCAGCG
Source organism: Deltaproteobacteria bacterium (assembly GCA_041499865.1). Taxonomy (GTDB): domain Bacteria; phylum Myxococcota; class Myxococcia; order Myxococcales; family 40CM-4-68-19; genus 40CM-4-68-19. The sequence continues at coordinate 25,195 of JBGQLA010000012.1, read as the reverse complement.
CCGGGGCGATCAGGATCCTCGCCAGCGCGTTCGGGCTGTCCGCGATCCTCACAGCGGCCTCGGCGCGATCCGCACTCCGCTCTCTTTGTCGAAGAACTTGAGGTCCTTCTGCTTGACGGAGAACTCGTAGGCCTGCCCCTCGGTGATCGGGAGGTGCACGGTGAAGGGCAGGTTGACGATCATCTTCACGTCCGGAGCGAGGTCGCGGAGCGACCCGTAGAGCAGCCGGTCGGAGCCGAGGTTCTCCACCCGGTCGACGCGGAACCAGGCGTGCACCAGCGGCTCCTGCGTCGAGTACGCGGCCTTCGGCAGCATCTGCTCGGGGCGAAAGCCGACGATGGCGCCGCCGCGCTCGAAGAAGTTCATCGGCGGCGACCCGAGGAAACCCGCCACGAAGGTGTCCGCCGGATCGTTGTAGACCTCCTGCGGCGGCCCGAGCTGCCGGACCTTTCCCTTGTTCATCACCGCGATGCGGTGGCCGAGCCCCATCGCCTCCACCTGGTCGTGGGTGACGTAGATGGTGGTGGTCCCGAGCCGCCGCTGGAAGTGCTGCAACTCGTCGCGCGCGCTGGTGCGGAGCTTGGCGTCCAGGTTCGAGAGCGGCTCGTCGAGCAGGAACACGGCCGGCTCGCGCACCATCGCCCGGGCCAGCGCCACCCGCTGCCGCTCGCCGCCCGAGAGCTGCCGCGGCTTCCGGTGCAGGAGGCGCTCGATGCCGAACATGGAGGCGGCCGTCTGCACCTTGGCTTGGATCTGGTCGGAGGGCGTCTTCGCCGCCTTGAGGGGAAAGGCGATGTTCTTGGCCACCGTCAGGTGCGGGTAGAGGGCGTAGCTCTGGAACACCATCGCGATCTTGCGCTCGCGCGGTGGCAGATCGTTCACCACCTTGCCGCCGATGACGATGTCCCCGCTGGTCTGCTTCTCCAGGCCGGCGATCATCCGCAAGAGGGTGGTCTTGCCACACCCGCTGGGCCCGAGGAGGACGAGGAACTCGCCCTCCCCGGTCGCCAGATCGACGCCATCGACTGCTGTGTGATCGGCGAAGACTTTACGGATCTGCTTCGTCTCGACGATGGCCATGGAGAGGAACGTGCAGAGCGCCCGGGCAGCCTGCGGCAGTCGGGGCTACAGCAGTTTCCGCTCCTTCCACTTCTGCCAGATCTTGCGGCACTTGGCGTCCGCTTCCTTCACCGCGTCCTCCGGCGACATGGCGCCGGTGGAGGCCTGGCCGAACATCGTGTTCAGGACCCAGGTCGAGTAGATCTCGTCGATCGCCGCGTTGCAGTAGCCGGGATAGCCGACGTTGGTGGCCCATTGCTGGGCGTCCGCCAGCACGCTGTACTTGCCCTTGGGGATGCCTTTGGCGTCGTTGGCCAGCGTGTCCTTGAGGTCGGGGACCTGCTTGGGGAAGCAAGGGAAGTTGTAGTACTCGCTGGCATCGTACGCCCGGTGGAAGTTCCCGATCAGGTCGACGAGGAACTTCTTCGCGCCCTCGATGTTGGCGGCGAACTTCCAGATCACGAAGTTCGACATCACGTGCTCGAGGCCCATGCGGCGGACCGGGCCCTTGGCCGCCTTGGCGAGGCCGATGCGGTCGGCGATGGGCTTGCCGTCGACAATCATCTTGTCGTTCTCGCCGGAGCGGGTGACGGAGATGGCGTTGAGGACGACCGAGGCCTTGCCGGCGAGCATGGCGCGGTTGTTGGAGGACGGATCCCAGGAGAGCACTTCCGGCGACATCGTCTCCTGGTAGAGCGCCTTGCAGAACTTCACCGCCTCCACGGTGTTCTTGGAGTTGAGGACGATGTTGCCCTGCTCGTCCTGTTCGCCGCCGCCGAAAGCGTAGAGCAGCGCGCGCATGGCCATCGCGGTGTCGATCTCGGCGGCCTGGCCGATCCCCACCGCGATTCCGGTCTTGTCCTTGATCATCTTTCCGTACTTGTGGATGTTCTCCCAGCTGTCGACGTTGCCGCCCACCTGCTCGAACAGGTCGATACGGTAGTTGACCGGATCGGGGACGAACATGTCCGAGAAGCCGAAGTACTTCTTGGTCTTCGGGTTGTAGGTGCTCTTGATGGCGAGGTCGATCGGCTTCCCGTACTTCTTCTCGCACTCCTGGTAGATCTCCTTGTGATCGATCACGTCCTCTTCGTAGGCCGGCCGCGGCCAGAGGAACATGAATAGATCGTGGCCCTTCTTGGCCGAGACTTCCGCGGCTGCGGTGGGGTTGATGGCCGGGATGCCGACGTTGTCGACGATCACCTCGGTGTCGTTCTTCTGTCCCCACTCCTTGATGTACTCGCCGTTGAACCACTTGTCGTAGCCGGGAACGAAGTGGTTCCACTGGAGGATGCGCAGCGTCTTGCTGGCCGCGCGGGATTTGTTCGGCAGCGCGAGCGCAGCCGCGCCTGCGCCTGCTACCTGGATCAGTTTGCGCCGGGAGATGGTCATCGCAGTCCGCTCCTTCACCTAGAGGGGAAACAAGCGAAGCAACACAGACGCGCTGCGGGGGCGGACAAGAGCACAGGGCGACGGAGTTGGCAACTATCTACAGTAGTTGGGGTGCAAAATAATTACTGCGGTGTCCGATCTCCGCTGCGCCACCCGGGTCGCCTGCGCGATGGATCGGGCGCGAGGGTGCCAGGTCTGCCACTGCGAAAGTGCCGCCCCAGAGGGCTCCGACGGCAAACCCGGCTTGCCTCCGCCACCCGGATTCGACTAAGTAGCGCGCGTGCCCGACCCCGAGGTGATCCTCGAGACCCGCGGGCTGTCGAAAGAGTTCCGCGGGTTCATCGCGGTGAAACGCGTCGATCTGCGGGTCGTCCGCGGGACCATCCACGCGCTGATCGGGCCCAACGGCGCGGGCAAGACCACCTGCTTCAACCTGCTCACCCGCTTCCTCCCCGCGACCAGCGGGACCATCACGTACAAGGGGCACGACATCACGGGCGCCGCGCCCGCCGACGTCGCCAGGATGGGACTGGTGCGCTCCTTCCAGATCAGCGCCGTTTTCCCATATCTCACCGCGCTGGAGAACGTGCGGGTTGCGCTGCAGCGCAAGCGCGGCGGCTCCTTCGACTTCTGGCGCAGCGACGCGGTGCTCCGCGATTTGGACGCGCGCGCCACCGACCTCCTCGAAGCGGTGGGCCTGCGGGAGTTCCGCAACATCCTCGCCGCCGAGCTCTCCTACGGCCGCAAGCGGGCGCTGGAGATCGCCACCACCCTCGCCCTCGACCCCGAGCTGATGCTGCTCGACGAGCCGACCGCGGGCATGGGCCACGAGGACGTGGAGCGGATCGCCGCCCTGATCCAGCGGGTGGCGAAGGACCGGACGGTGCTGATGGTGGAGCACAACCTCGGGGTGGTCGCCAAGCTCTCGCACCGCATCACCGTGCTCGCCCGCGGCGAGGTGCTCGCCGAGGGCGACTACCAGACCGTGGCGAAGAACCCGGCGGTGGTCGCCGCCTACCTGGGGACGGAGCATGGCTGAGGCGCTGCTTTCGCTCAAAGGGCTGCAGGCCTGGTACGGCGAGTCGCACGTGCTCCACGGCGTGGACCTCGAGGTGCGCAAAGGCGAGCTGGTCACCCTGGTCGGGCGCAACGGCGCCGGCAAGACCACCACCCTCAAGTCGATCATGGGGCTGACGCCGAAGCGCAGCGGGTCCGTGAAGATCGCCGGCGACGAGACCATCCGCCTGCAGCCCTACCGGATCGCCCGCCACGGGATCGCCTTCTGCCCGGAGGAGCGCGGCATCTTCGCCAGCCTCAACGTCGAGGAGAACCTGCTGCTGCCGCCCAAGATCCGGGACGGCGGCCTGAGCACCGCCCAGGTGTTCGAGCTCTTCCCCAACCTCAAGGAGCGGCTGCGCAGCCAGGGGACCCGCCTCTCCGGGGGAGAGCAGCAGATGCTGGCCATCGGCCGCATCCTCCGCACCGGCGCGCGCCTCTTGCTCCTCGACGAGCCCACCGAAGGGCTGGCCCCGGTGATCGTGCAGCAGATCGGCAGCGTGATCCGCAAGCTGAAGGCGGACGGCTTCACCATTCTCCTCGTCGAGCAGAACCTCCGCTTCGCCGGCACCGTGGCCGACCGGCACTACGTGATGGAACGCGGCAAGATCGTCGACGAGATCCCCAACGCCGCGCTGCAGGGCAACATGGAACGCGTCAGCCAGTATCTTCAAGTTTGAACCTCAAGGAGCCCGACACATGAACGCACGCATCGCACTGCTCTTCGCCCTCGCGCTGCCGCTCGCGGCCCGCGCGGAGATCACCGGCAAGGTGATCAAGATCGGCGTCCTCAACGACCAGTCCGGCCTCTACGCCGACCTCGCCGGCCAGGGATCGGTGACCGCCGCGAAGATGGCGGTGGAGGACTTCGGCAAGATCCCCGACACCAAGGTGGAGGTGGTCTTCGCCGATCACCAGAACAAGCCCGACGTCGGCTCGAACATCGCCCGCCAGTGGTACGACGTGGACGGCGTCGACCTGATCGTGGACGTGCCCACCTCCTCGGTGGCGCTGGCCGTGAGCCAGCTCACCAAGGAGAAGAACAAGGTCTTCATCGGCTCCGGGCCCGGCACCAGCGATCTCACCGGCAAGTCCTGCTCGCCGAACACGGTGCACTGGACCTACGACACCTACGCGCTCGCCCAGACCACCGGGAAGGCCGAGGTGCAGGCCGGCGGCAAGACCTGGTTCTTTCTCACCGCCGACTACGCCTTCGGCGCGGCGCTGGAGCGCGACACCACCGCGGTGGTGAAGGCCTCGGGCGGCGAAGTGCTGGGATCGGTGAAGCACCCGCTGAACACCACCGACTTCTCCAGCTTCCTCCTCCAGGCGCAGGCCTCGAAGGCGCAGGTGATCGGGCTTGCGAACGCGGGCGGCGACACCATCAACGCCATCAAGGCGGCCGCGGAGTTCGGCATCATCAAGGGCGGGCAGAAGCTCGCCGGCCTGCTGGTGTTCTCCACCGACATCCACGCGCTGGGCCTGCAGACCGCGCAGGGCTTGCTGCTCTCCGAGAGCTTCTACTGGGACAGGGACGCGAAGACCCGCGCCTGGTCGAAGAAGTTCGCCGAGCGCCACGGCGGCATGATGCCGACCATGATTCACGCCGGCGTCTATGCCGGCGTGCTGCACTACCTGAAGGCGGTGAAGGCGCTGAAGAGCGACGCCGACGGCAAGGCGGTAGTCGACGAGATGAAGAAGATGCCCACCGACGATCCCCTCTTCGGCAAAGGCAAGATCCGCGTCGACGGCCGCAAGATCCACTCCATGTACCTGTACGAGGTGAAGAAGCCGTCGGAGTCGAAGGGGCCCTGGGACTACTACAACCTGGTGAAGGAAATCCCGGGCGACCAGGCCTTCCGCCCGCTGGACCAGGGCAACTGCCCGCTCGTCTCCGAAGCCAAGAAGTAGGCCATGCTCGCGGTCCCCATCCAGGCCCTGTTCGGGCAGCTCCTGATCGGGCTGATCAACGGCTCGTTCTACGCGCTGCTCTCCCTGGGCCTGGCCATCATCTTCGGGCTCTTGAACGTCGTGAACTTCGCCCACGGCGCCCTCTACATGCTGGGGGCGTTCGTGGCCTGGTTCCTGCTCGAGAAGGCGGGGATCGGATACTGGCCGGCGCTCCTGATCGCCCCGCTCGCGGTCGGGCTTCTGGGCGCCGTGATCGAGCGGACGATGCTGCGCAGGCTCGCCGGCCTCGATCCGCTCTACGGCCTTTTGCTCACGTACGGCCTTGCCCTGATCCTCCAGGGCCTGTTCCTCAACTACTTCGGCTCCAGCGGCCTGCCGTACGGGATGCCGGCGCAGCTGCAGGGAGGTCAGGCGCTGCCGTTCATGTTCCTGCCCAACTACCGGGTGTGGGTGATCGGCGTCTCGCTGCTCCTCTGCCTGGGCACCTGGGCGATCACCGAAGGGACCCGCCTGGGATCCTGGCTGCGCGCAGCCACCGAGAACGCGCCCTTGGTGAGCGCGTTCGGCATCAACGTGCCGCGGATGATCACCATCACCTACGGGCTGGGTGTCGGGCTCGCGGCGTTCGCCGGCGTGCTGGCGGCGCCCATCTACCGCGTCGGTCCGCTGATGGGCGCCGACCTGATCATCGTGGTGTTCGCGGTGGTGGTGATCGGCGGGATGGGCTCGATCCTCGGCTCGATCATCACCGGATTCGTCCTCGGCATCCTCGAGGGCTTGACCAAGGTCTTCTACCCGGAGGCTTCGAACACGGTGATCTTCGTGGTGATGGCCATCGTATTGCTGGTCCGGCCGGCGGGACTGTTCGGGAAGCAGACATGACCGAGGCCTCGGTCCAGCGCATCGAGACGGTCGCGGTTTCGCAGCGCGTCCCCATCGCCATCCTCGTGCTGGTGGTCTTGGCGGCGCCCTGGGTGGTCTACCCCGTCTTCGCCATGAAGGCGCTCTGCTTCGCGCTCTTCGCCTGCGCTTTCAACCTTCTCCTCGGATACGTGGGCCTGCTCTCCTTCGGCCACGCGCTCTTCTTCGGAGGGGCCAGCTACGCCAGCGCGCACGCCGCGCTGGTCTGGGGCTGGCCGCCGGAGCTGGCGATCCTCTTCTCCATGGCAGTGGGCGCCGCCCTCGGCTTGGTGGTGGGGCTGATCGCCATCCGGCGGCAGGGCATCTACTTCGCCATGATCACCCTCGCGCTGGCGCAGATGTTCTACTTCTACTGCCTGCGCGCGGAGTTCACCGGCGGCGAGAACGGCATCCAGGCGGTTCCCCGCGGGCACCTCGAGAACCGGTACGTGATGTACTACTTCGTCGCGGCGGTGTTCCTCGCCGGCTTCCTCTTCATCTACCGGATCATCCACTCCCCATTCGGCCAGGTGCTCAAGGCCATCCGCGAGAACGAGCCGCGCGCGATCTCGCTCGGGTACAAGGCCGACCGCTACAAGGTGCTCGCCTTCGTCCTCTCGGCCTCGCTGGCCGCGCTCGCCGGAGGGACCAAGGCCATCGTCTTCCAGCTCGCCTCGCTCACCGACGTGCACTGGGGGATGAGCGGCGAGGTGATCCTCATGACGCTGATCGGCGGGATGGGCACCATCTTCGGACCGGTGGCGGGCGCGGTCTTCTTCACCACCATCGAGAACTACCTCTCGCAGACGGGGTCCTGGGTGCTGGTCGCCGAGGGCGCCATCTTCGTCGTCTCCGTGCTCGCCTTCCGCCGTGGCATGATGGGAGAGCTGTCGCGGCTCCTGAAGAGGCCTCTATGAGCAGACTTTCCGGGAAGGTGGCTTTGGTCACCGGCTCAGCCAGCGGGCTGGGCCGCGCCATCGCCGAGCGGTTCCTCAAGGAAGGCGCCCGCGTCGCCATCGCGGACGTCCGCGGCGCACAGGAGACGGCGCGCGCTTTCGGGAGCGAGGCGATCGGCGTGCAGATGGACGTCACCGACGAGAAGCAGGTCGACGACGGCGTCGCGCAGGTGGCGGCGAAGCTCGGCGGCGTCGACGTGCTCGTCTCCAACGCCGGGGTGCAGCACATCTCGGCGCTGATCGACCTCCAACTGTCCGACTGGCGCCGGATGCTGGCCATCCACCTGGACGGCGCGTTCCTCACCACCCGCGCCTGCCTGCGGCGGATGCGCGACCAGGGCCGCGGCGGCGCGATCATCTACATGGGTTCCGTCCACTCCAAGGAGGCCTCGCCCCTGAAAGCGCCGTACGTCACGGCGAAACACGGGCTGATCGGCCTTTGCAAGTCGGTCGCCAAGGAGGGCGCGGCCTTCGGCGTGCGCGCGAACACCATCTGTCCAGGGTTCGTGCGCACTCCGCTGGTCGAGAGGCAAATCCCTGAACAGGCGCGGGAATTCGGGATCAGCGAAGCGGAAGTGATCAAGAACGTGATGTTGAAGAACACCGTGGACGGCGAGTTCACCACGCTGGCAGACGTTGCCGAGTTGGCACTGTTCTTCGCCGCGTTTCCGTCCAATGCTCTGACCGGTCAGTCGGTGATCGTGAGCCACGGCTGGCACATGGAGTAGCCGCGCTGCGGCTTGACATTGATCTCGCAGTCCATGGATTTGCATGTGTGTGTTCATTTTTCGTAGAGTGCCGCAGGAGACAGTCGCAGCTTTCGTCACACGCCGCACCTGCCCTCCTCGTTGCGCAGCGCATCTGACGGAAAGGATCGCCGAATGAAGGCCACCCTGAAAGCTGTTCTTGCAACTTCACTCCTACTCGCGCCGGCAGCGTTTGCGACCAAGGTTCCAATCCCGGTCGAAGGCGCGACATTGAACGTCAGCGTGCAAGTGCAGACGCAGGTCCTGATCAACGAGAGCGGCGCGCCGAACGGGAGCGATCCGAGCTACGACATGTACGTACGCCGCACGCGCATTCTGGCGAACGGCGACATCAGCCCGAATTTCACGTACTTGATCCAGGTCGACAACGCGAACTTCGGCAAGTACGGAAACTTCACCGGCCGCGCCATCGTGCAGGACGCCTGGGTGGGTTGGGCCCCGATGGGCCAGACCGGCGGGAACGTCCTGTACATCGACGCGGGGCTGCTGCTGATCCCCATCTCGCACCATCTGCTGGAGAGCACGACGAACTTCATCACCGCGGACGTGAACACGGACGAGTTCCGGTTCCCGGGCAACGGGTTCCAGGGTCTGCGCGAGACCGGCGTCCAGCTCCGCGGCTGGTGGTTCGACAAGCGGCTCGGCTTCCGCGGCGGCGTGTACGAGGGGTACGCCCCGATCACCCAGCCGGCCGGAACCTGCACCGCCACCGGCGCCGGCTGCATCACGCCCAAGCGCTATCCGCAGTTCGCCGGGTTCGTGAACTTCAACATCATCGGGTCCGAGGAAGGCGGCTGGCTGTACGGCGCGTACAAGTGGGGCAAGGATCCCATCCTCAGCGTCGGCGTGTCGGGCATCTACCAGGCGGACGCCATCCGGAACACCGGCGTCAACGCGACTGGCAACATCACCAACCAGAGGCTGGCCTCGGCCGACATCTACCTCAACCTCCCGCAGACCGAGGCGGCCGAGCTGGTGGTCGAGGCCGAGGGGTACCTGAACGGATATGGCAGCGGCAACCCGAACACCGGCAAGGGCCTTTTGGTGATGGCGGGCTACCGGTTCGGGTTCATCGCCCCCTACGCCGCCTTCAACTACTTCCAGTCTCAAGACTGCAGCGGGCTGCTCCTCACCACGGCGCAGACCAACACCTGCAACGCAAGCGTGGCGAGCGCGAACAGCCGCAACTGGAAGGCCGGCCTGAACTTCTTCTTCAACAAGAACCTGAACCACCTCAACCTGGAGTTCCAGCTGAACCACGGCCAGTCGGCATTCGGACCCCAGAACATCACGGTCGCCAACGCCGGCTACGTGCCCGCGGGGATCACCACGAACCTGCGCACCCCGACGCAGAAGTCGTTCCTGGCGCACTGGAACGTGATCTTCTAGGGAACGGGCAGCGAAGCTCTTCGGAGGGCCGCCTGCGCAAGCGAGCGGCCCTCTTCATTTGCTCAGGGGCTGCACTTCGAGCGGACCGCCGCAGGGAACTTGTCCGCGGTGACATTGATGTTCGTGTCGGTGGCGCACAACACGAAGTTGCCGGTGACCCGATCGAGGTACGTATGCGTCGCCGTCGCCGGCGTCCACTCCAGCGGCGCTCCGACCTCGAGCACCGTGAAGACGTTGCGCACTGCCAGGTCGAGGTCGCCGCTGGCGATCAGGTTGTCGATCACGTCGTAGCCGACGGCCTCCACGCGCATGCGCAGGGTGATCCGTGCGGGCATGGGAATGGTCTGGCCGGTCTTGGGGAACATCTTGATCTTGTGCCCCTTGTAGAACTCGGGCGAGGTGACGTCGAAGGTGGTCAGGGCGGGCAGCCCGTTGTTCTCGAAGCTCGCCGCCTCCCAGAACATGTGCACTTCCTTGTCGGCGCCGTCGAACATGCAGTCGCGCATCATCCACAGGTCCGGGTCGGTGGAGGTCACCGAGCCCACGCCGTCGGCGATGGAGCCGGACTGGTACAGGACGTTGTTGCCCGAGTCATAGGCGATGAGCTCCACGTACGCGCGCCGGTCCTGCTCCGCGCCGCTGGGGAACGAGTGCCCCGCGGCGACGTTGTCCATGATCACGCTCATCTGCGCCTGGCTGCCGAACTGCTGCACGCAGATCGCCGTCTGCAGGGTGGTGTCCAGTAGCGCCTGCACCTGCTCCTTCTGGCGCGCCTTGTCGGGGAAGTCCGTCAGCGACAGATCCACGCCGGGGAAGGTGTGCCCGTGCGTGCGGCGCAGCGGCGCCCCCTGCACCGCCGCGATCGGCTTCTCGGTCAGGCTCTGCGGCATGTGGCACTGGCCGCAGGTGGTCCCGCTGATCAGCGCGAACGCGGAGGTCTTCCATTCGCTGAAGGTGCGCTCGATGGCGGCGCCGTGGCCGTTGACGATGTCGTGGCAGGCGCCACAAGTCGTCGACGACTCGATGCGGTCGCGATCGAGCAGCGGCGAATACGCCGAGGCGTGAGGCCGGTTGTTCGGGGAGGGGTTGGCGATCGCGCCGCGAAGCACGTTGTCGGTCGCCAGCGTGAGCGGGTTGTCGTGCGTCCCCTCGACGCTCTGCACCGTGTGGCAGAAGAAGCAGGTGATGCCCTTCATGTTCTGCGGCAACTGCTCGAGGTTGAGGCCGTCGGTGGTCAGGCCCTCCCGCACCGCCAGCGGAGCGTGGCAGTTGACGCAGAACTTCCCCAGCGCTCCCGAGGTCTCGCGCTGGCCACGGCGGTTCATCGCCAGGAAGACGGGGTCGTTCGAGGCGTACGCGTGCATGCTGCCTTGCCACTCGGAGAACTGGTCCGGATGGCACCCCTGGCAGGACTGCGGATCGAGCAGCTGCTCGCGGGTCATGGTCGTCTGCTGCGAGGAGCTGCAGGCGCAGATGAGCACGGCGAGCGCCAGCGCGGGAAGTCGCATGGAATCCTCAGCCCTGGACGCAGAACCAGAAGTCCGCGGTGTCGGTGGCCGCGGCATTGGAGAAGAACCAGACGTGCCAGACGCCCGGCATGAAGAGGTCGAGCAGCGTCACCGTGTAGTCCCCGCCCCCCTTGTTGGAGACCTGCGGGATGGTCGTGCTCTTGTGGCCATGGTCCGGCATCAGCGTGTCGACGCCGAGCGAAAGGCTGGGCAGCGGGTTGCCCGAGCCGTCGGTCACGTGCAGCGTCCAGGTGTTGACCGCCTTGGCCGGGGGCGAGGGATCGGACTTCACGAGCGTCACCTTGATCCCGCTTGCCTTCGAGGTGATCGTCATGTTGGGCGCGTAGGTGGATACGCGCGGATCGCTCGCGCAGTTGACCACGTCGCCCGCATCCGGAGTGGACGAGCCGCCTCCTCCGCAGGCGGCGAGCGCCAGGGCAAGGAAGAATGCCGGAAGACCGAACGGACCAGGACGGGGCTGCATGGCTTGCTCCTTCAGTTGTTGGGCGATCCGCAGACCAGCCAGCCGAGGAGCAGCGCGCGTTCCCCTGCCGTCGGCCGCGGCTCGCCTTGCGGAGGCATCCTGCACGAGTAGGACTGGGTGAGGACCGCCTGTTTCTGTGTAGATGCGTTCGCGTACGTGGTGAGGTCCTTCGACGATTCCTGTCCGCCCGGCGCGTGGCACTTCAGGCAGTGCGCGGTGATGATCGGCTTCACGTCGGTCGCGTGGCTCGGCACCGGCGACGGACATGCAGCCGGCAGATCGTTCGGACAATCCGCCACCGAGCCGCCGCAGGAGATCAGCAGGACCGCGCCGAGAAGCACGCTGCTCACCTCCGACCCCCTGTCCGCTGAGCGTCATGGGACATTGATGAAGAAGGCGATATGCCCGTGAGGAGAGTCCGGAGCTACATCGGCGCAGTCTTCGTGCAGGTGGAAACGGACGGTCCACCGGCCCGCGGCGTCGAAGCGGACCGGACCCAGGTTGTACGTTCCGGCCGGGCTTTCGGTTACGTGCTGACTGGAGTTCGGCGCCGGGTGCGTGTCATTGAGGAACACCTCGGCGTCGATCTTCGCACCGCCCGCTACGGCTCCGCCCGCCTTCTGCGTCGCCACCACGTTGAAGTTCACGTCCGTGTTCTGGCGCACGGGGCTGCTGGTGAAGCGAACGTGGTACTTGCAGTCGTCGTCGTCGCCTTCGGCGTTGAACTCCGTCGCGCCATAGTCGATGACGCCGGCGTCGCCGCCAGTCGGGGTGCACGAAGCGAGGCTGATCGGCTGTGCCTGCGTCCCTCCGTCGGGCAGGGTGCAGTGGGTATCGGCGGCGCCGGCCACCGGACCGCCGGTCGGCCCATCCGAGCCGGAGCAGGCGGCGACGACCAGGATTGCGACCCCACAGGCGAACACGAATCGGATCATGAGTGCGACCCCCTCCGCAGCGTAAAAGCGAGCAGGAGCAACAAGGTGGTAGCGCCGGCCCCTACGCTGCCGCAATGCGAACCGCCGGAGGGCGTTCCGCCTCCCCCGCCTCCTCCCCCTCCGCCCTGGCCGGCATCCGGAACGGTCCCGATGCCCAGCACGCCCTGGATCCGTTCCCAGTGCGCGGCGCAGTTCGTCTGCACCGGCGCGCAGGCGAGGGGACCGAGAAGCTGGGTGAAGCTCATCATGGGGTGGAACGTGGCGGCATTGTCGTCGCTGTACGCGAGGCTGAACCCGTCCACGATCATGTCGCCGCAGGCGTAGATGCGCGTCGTTCCGGGCCGCTGGCCCAGGCAGCGCAGGTGCGGCGCATCCCGTCCAGCGTCAAAGGTCGTGGCGCCCGCCGGCTTGACGTAGAGCTTTCCGTCCCGCGTCCCGGCGTAGATCGCGCCGTCGCCCGCCCGGAGGAAGGAGGAAAACTGTCCAGGGATGCTCAGCAGCGGCTGGAAGGTCTGCCCACCGTCGGCGGTCATGGACATTGCGTCCGAGGGGCCGTTGAGCAGGCGCAGGTACACCTTCTTCTCGTCGGCGGGATCGATGGCCAGGATGCGCGGCTGCGTCGAGTTGCTGACGTTGAGGGGCGTCACGGTCCACGCTGCGCCGGAGTTGGTGCTGGCGATGAAGTTCGAAACGCCGTTGGTGGACACCGTGGTGGCGTAGACCACGCCGGGCTTCGACCGCGCGATCTCGATCCCGGTGATGATGTCGGGAGTATCGTAGAGATGAGTCGCAGCGAACGTGTTGCCGCCGTCGTGAGAAGCGAGGATGTAGTAGCCGGTCGAGGTCGCGACCGCCGCCAGCACGAAGCTGGCGTCGTTCGGATCGGGAAAGAGATCGTCCACCGCCTGCCCGGTGACGGAGCCGCCCGAGGTCGGCCAGGTGCAGGCGTCGTCGGCGGAGCGGGTGATGGTCACCGAGGTCGCGAGCAGGGCCCCGTCGGCGGTGAGCTGGTAGAAGCTCACGTTCTCGTTCGACAGCGCGGCATTCGATCCGGACACCACCCACGGCTCGCAGCTGTAGCGCCAGGTCGCGCCGTCGTCCTCGGACACCAGCATCCCGAAGTTCGCTCCCATGTAGATGCGGTGGGGAGCGTTGACGGGGAAATGGACGCTGAACTCGTCCGGAAACGCGCCGTTCGCGCGCACCGGTCCCGCGGCGGCGAACAGAAGCGCCGCCGCCGCCACGAGGCGCGAGCGGGAAGGGAGCCAGGCTGAACGCGCCATGATGAGGATCTACGCCTCCTGTACCCCCTTCGCAGCGACCGTCCTGTCGCCACGGCGCGAGCGCCATGGCAGGCAGCCGGTCAGGCGCTCGCGATCACACCCGGAGGGCCCTCCGCCGCCGCAGCATCTCCACGAGGCCGAAGACGACCAGGCCGCCGAGCGATGCGTCGACGCTGGCGCACCCGCCTCCGATGCTGGCCGTCGCGTTCGGGGCGAGCTTCACCACCATGAAGCCGTTGTCCTGGCTGGTGGTCCAGAGGTCGCCGGAGGTTGTGCCGCGGTCCTTCGGGAAGCTCGGCTTGGAGGTGGCCCAGTCGAAGTTCCTGGCGAAGGTGGCGGCAACCGAGTTGGCGTACTGCGATCCGGGAAGCGGCTTGGTGCCCTGCGCCGGCGGCTTGAGGTACGCGATCTCGTGGATGTTGCCGATGTCGCTGATGTCGAAGAAGCGCAAGCCCGCGGCGAAGCAATTGCACGCCGCAATCTTGGCGTTGTCGACGTCGTCGACGTTGCAGTAGTGGCAGGAGAACGCGAAGAACCCGGAAGTCGTCGCACCGGTGACCGGCGCGGTCACGGCGGTCGTGCAGTTGGCGGGATCGTGGATGTCGAGGGAGATCTTCGCCGCCGTCGCGGGCTTCGTCGGATCGCTGATGTCGATCAGCCTGGGCAGGCCGCTGCCGGACTTGCCCTGCGCACAGGCCGTGGCCCCGCCGCCGGCCTCGTCGCTGAAGAGGATGTACGGCTTGCCCTTGATGGTGATCGGGAGCGCGTTCTGCGCGCCGACGCTGCCGTCATCCCAGGTGAGCGAGCTGATCAGGCGGTAGGCAGGGTTCGGTTTGCGCGTCTGGAAGTCGCTGACGTCGAGGATGAACAGACCGTTCTTTCCGACAGAGCCTCCAACGCCGAACATGGTGCCGTACGCGGTCTTCCCGTCCTTGGAGAACTCGATGTCGTGCCATGTCGGCAGGGGGAAGTCGGAAGTCGCGACGAAGAAGCCGTTGGAGTTGCATCCAGGCGTTCCCGCACCGCAGGGAATAAGCTTGGGCGCGGTCTTGTCCGTGGTGTCGATCGCAATGATGCTCTGGGTAGCCAGCAAAGGCGTGACGTAGTAGGTGTTCCCGTCCGGCGCCCACTGGCCCGTATGGCCGAGCATGCCGGTGATGTTGACCTGCCCCGTCTTGGTTGGGTGCAGACAGTCCGTTGAAATGTCGTAGATGGTGAAGCCGACGCCCGACTTCTGGTCTCCCGCGAGCAGTTGCCGCGCCGGGTTCACCTTCAGCGACTCCCAGGGATCGAGCATCGCGTTGTCGTTCAGCCACACCGTCGGCTTCGGATTCGCCGGGTCGGTGACGTCCATCACCACCGTGCCGGGGTGTGCCTCCGCCGCGTTGAGCCGCTGATCGAAGTAGGCGCAGTTCTTCCAGGCGGTGAGCTGCCAGCTGGCGCCCTCGCCCTGGTACTGGCCGACCACGTCGGCGTTGCAGTTGAAGCCCTTCGCCGCCGCTCCGCTGGCGATCTCGGCGGGGGTGGTGAATCCCTGCAGCCCGCTTTCGGTCTTGTCACCCTGGCGGCAGTGCGCGATCGGCACGGCGGCGAACGCCGCAGCTCCGGGCAAGAGCATCAGCAACGCCATCACGTGGCGCGGAGAGATCCTCTGGTTCATGTGTGTTTCTCCCGATTTCGTTCAGCTCCGGCGCGCCCTTCGCCGCCGCATCATTTCCACCAAACCGAAGATGACGAGGCCGCCGAGCGACGCGTCCACGCTGGCGCATCCGCCTCCGATGGCGGCCGTTGCGTTCGGGGCGATCTTCACCACCACGAACCCGTTGTCCTGGAACGTGGTCCAGAGGTCGCCGCTGGTCATGCCGCGGTCCTTGGGGAAGCTCGGCTTGGAGGTCGCCCAGTCGAAGTTCCTCTTGAACGAGCCGGCCCTGCCCGCGTACTGCGACGCGGGAAGGGACTTGGTCCCCTGCGCGGGCGGCTTGAGATATGCGATCTCCCTCGGCGCGGTGGGGTCGCTGATGTCGAAGATGCGCAATCCGGAAGCGAAGCACTCGCACGCCGCGATCTTGGCGTCGTCGACGTCGTCGACGTTGCAGTAATGGCAGGAGAAGCCGAATGGCGAGGACGTCCCCGCGGTGGTGATCGAGGTGGTCGCCGCCGCGTTGCAGTTCACGGGATCGTGGATGTCGAGCTGCAGCTTGGAAACCGTGGTGGGTTTCGACGGATTGCTGACGTCGATCAGCCTTGGGAAACCGGCAGCGGACTTTCCCTTCGAGCACGCGCTCAGCGGCCCTCCGGATTCGTCCGTGAAGAGAACGTACGGCTTGCCCTTGACCGTGATCGGGAGCGCGTTCTGCGCGCCGACACTGCCGTCGTCCCAGGTGAGGAAGCCAAGCACCCGATACGCCGGGTTCGCCTTGCGCGACTGGAAGTCGCTGACGTCGAGGATCACCAGTCCGTTTCCCACCGCGGGATCGCCGGTGGCGAGCATGCTGATGTAGGCAGTGTTTCCGTCCTTGGAGAACTCCAGGTCATGCCACCGGGCCGTCCCGAACGTGGGGCTTTGGGACGAGCCGGGGGGGGGAGCAGTGAAGAACCCGTTCGACCCGCATCCGTACGATCCCGCCGCGCAGGGAATGAGCGCGGGGTGCGCCGGGTCCTTGGTGTCGACGGCGACGATGGTCTGCGTGGTCAGAAGGGGCGTGATGTAATAGGTGTTCCCGTCCGGCGCCCACTGGCCCGTATGCCCGAACTCACCGGGGATGTTGATCTCTCCGGTCTTGGTCGGGTGGAGACAGTCCGTCGAGATGTCGTAGATGGTGAATCCGGGGCCCGACTTCTGGGCTCCGGCCAGCAACAGCCGCTTCGGGTTGACCTTCAGCGACTCCCACGGGTCGAGCATCGCGTTGTCGTTCAGCCAAGCCGTCGGCTTGGGATTCGCCGGATCCGAGACGTCCATCACCACGGTGCCCGGGTGCGCCTCGTTGGCATTCAGCGTCTGATCGAAGTAGGCGCAGTTTTTCCACGCCGTGAGCTGCCAGCTGGCGCCTTCGCCCTGGTACTGCCCGACGACGTCGGCGTTGCAGTTGAATCCCTTGTCCGACGCGCCGCTGGCGATCTCGGACGGCATGGTCAGTCCCTGGACGCCGCTCTCCGTCTTGTCGCCCTGGCGGCAGTGCGCGAGAGGCACTGCTGCATAGGCCGAAGCGGCGGGCAGCAGGATGAGCAGCGCGAGTCCACTGCGAGCCGGCGTCGTCAGAGTCATGTGCCCCTCTTCCGAATCGGGAAAGCCGCAAGTGCGCGAACCGTCTCAATGCGTCATGATCGATTTCAAGTCGCGGTGCGTCAGATCGTCGCACCCAAGGCGAAGTCAGTCCGTGGATTCCCGACAGAATCCGCCCCGATGTTTCGCATTTTTGCGCAGCGCGAAGACGGGACAACTCAAGAACCGTCGCGTCCAAGCAGGACGCGTGTGCAATGCGACTCCGCTGCAATCCCGCACGCCGAGTGCGCGGCGCTACCTCTGCACGAGTGGTCCTGAACGTGTGCGCGCCGTCATCGCTGACAGCCTGGATCCATCGAGTGCTGTAGCGGGCGCGTTTGCCGGTGTCGCTTGGATCGGGCTGAGCTCGTAGGGTACCTTGCGCGCTTCGCATGCGTCCCCGCGCAGCCGTCGCCATCGCCTTGGCAGCCGCCGCCTGCGGCGGGTCTGCTGCCGATCTCACCGACATTGCCGGAAACACTGGCAAACGCGAGGTGGTCGGCCGCAAGTACGGCGACCCGTTGCCGGAGCTGGCGCCGGAGCAGAAGCAGCGGCAGATCGACGGCCGGGCGGAATTCGTCCGCAACCGCAACCCTGCGAGCGGGCTCGGCCCGGTGATGACGGGCAGCGGCTGCCAAGGCTGCCACGACGGGCCCCCCGCCGAGGGCGGAACCAACCAGCGGCTGGAGATGCGCTTCGGGCGCCGGGGCGCGGACGGCGTCTTCGATCCTCTCCTCTCGCTCGGCGGACCCCTGCTGCAGGACCAGGGAATCGGGAACGTGAACGGCGTCAACTGGGTGCCGGAGAAGGTGCCGCCGGAGGCGAACGTCGTCGCCCAGCGGAGGACCATTCCGCTCTTCGGACTCGGCCTCGTCGACGCCACCGCCGACGCGACCTTCGTCGCCATCGCCGCCTGGCAGCGCGCGCACGACCCCGGCACCGCAGGGCGTCCGGCGATGGTGCCCGAGGTCGGCGCCCCGGGGTTGCGGGTTGGCAAGCTCGGTTGGAAGGCGGCCCAGCCGACGTTGCTCCAGTTCAACGCCGACGCGTTCCTCAACGAGATGGGGATCACCACCCCCATCTTCCCCGACGAGAACTGTCCGCAGGGCAATTGCGCTCTGCTCGCGCAAAACCCGTCGCCGGGGGTGAACGATCCGGACGGCAGCGCCCTCGAGCAGGCCAACGGCTTCGTCCGCTTCCTCGGCCCGCCGCCGCGGAACCCGTACTCCGGAGACGGCTCGGGAACGTTCGCTTTTCTCGGCTGCTCCTTCTGCCACGTGCAGACGCTCGTCACCGCGGCGAACCCGATCTCCGCCCTCGATCGCGTCGCCTATCATCCCTTCTCCGATTTCCTCCTCCACGACATGGGAGCGCTCGGCGACGGCATCGACCAGGGGGACGCCGGCGGGAACGAGATGCGCACCGCGCCGCTCTGGGGGCTGTCGAAGCAGACGCGGCTTCTGCACGATGGCCGGGCGCTGACGGTGCGCGCCGCGATCGTCGCTCACGACGGCCAGGGCAAGGCGGCGCGCGACCGGTTCCTGGCGCTCGACCAAGGCGAGCAGGACATCCTGCTCGCCTTTCTCGGCAGCCTCTGATCTCCCGAACAAGCCCTTTGTAGGAACGCGAGGGCGTGTCGTATGCTCGCACGCCCCGCGAGGTTTCCCATGTCGAACGTCCAACTCGAACCCGTTCCGCGCGCGCCGGAAGCACGGCGGTTCGATTTCCGGATCCTGATCACCGGCGCGCTCATCGCCGTGCTCTGCGGGATGTTCTGGATCGGGTCGCGCTATCCGTCGCTGCAGGGAAAGGCCAGCGCGGATCCCAACGAGGCGCTCTCCACCCCGCTCGGGTTCGAGCGCTACTTCCCCGAGCCGTCGCACGACCAGTTCTTCCGCCATCTCTGGTGGACCTCGGTGGAATGGGCGCTGACCAACCGCCAGGGCATGACCTTCGGGCTCCTCCTCGCCGCGGCCATGCTCACCATCCTTCCCCTGCTGCGCCGCGCCCGCGGAGGGAAGTTCGCGGGGGCAATCCAGGGCATGCTGGTGGGCACGCCCATGGGGGTTTGCGTCAACTGCGCCGCGCCGATCGCGCAGGGGATGCTGAAGGGCGGCAGCCGGGTGGAGATCGCGCTCGCCACCCTGTTCAGCTCGCCGAGCTTCAACGTGATCGTCCTCGGGATCGTGCTGGCGATCTTCCCCTGGTACCTGGCGGCGCTGAAGATCGCCGCCGGAGTGGTGATGGTGCTGATCGGCGCTCCCTGGCTGGCGCGCCTCGCGGAGCGGCCGGGCTGGACGAAGCCCGCGCCCGCTCCGGCGAAGCTGCCGGGCGTGGGCTGGTTCCAGCGCGTCGAGTCGTTCCTCGGCGCGCCGTCCCTCGGCGAGGGCGCCGCGACGGCGCAGCCGAAGGGCTTCTTCCGCTCCCTGGGCTGGGTGCTCTTGCACTACCCGCGCAACCTCTGGCGGGTGACGGTGATCGCGCTTCCCTTGATGCTGCTCGCGGGTTTCCTCGGCGCGGTGATGGTGGAGATCCTCCCTTGGGACATGCTCACCCGCGTCTCGCACGTCCACGGCTGGCTGCCCTTCGTGGGGCTGCTCATCGTCGCCACCGCCTTCGGCGTGCTGCTGCCCGTCCCCATCGCCTTCGACGTGATCGTCTGCTCGGTGCTGCTCAACTCGGGGCTGCCGGTCCCCATCGTGGCGGCGCTCCTCGCCACGCTCGGCATCTACAGCATCTACGCCTGGAGCCTCCTCGGGGCGACGCTCTCGTGGAAGGTGGCGACCGCGGCCGCGGCGGCGGTATTCGTGGTCGGCATCGGCGCGGGCGGGGCGGCGGCGGTGCTGGAGAACTGGCACGACATCGGGCAGGCGCGCGAGACGGCCCAGCTCGCCGCGCTGGCGCCTCCTTCGCCGCAGCGCCCGGCGCTGCCCATCGGTCTCTCCGGCGCCGAGCTGCGCGGGATGGCGCGGCCGCTCCCGGCGGCGCAGCGCAAGGCGTCCGCGGCCGATCTGGAGCTGTGGTACGCGCCGTTCGAGAGCGCCGGAGCGCACGGCGCGAAGTTCACCCGCATCGACGGCGCCACGCTCGGGTTCAAGCGCCTGCCGCTGCCGCGCCCGTACCAGACGATGCAGCCCGGCCCCATGCACTTCAGCTCGCTCGCGGCCGGCGACTTCAACGGCGACGGCTGGCCCGACGTCGCGGCCGGCACCTCGCAGGGCGTGTTCCTCTACGCGAACATCGGCGGCAAGTTCGCCCTGCAGCAGGTCGACTTTCCCGCCATGCGCGACTGGATCATCTGCGACGTCGCCCTGGTGGACCTCGACGGCGACGGCGCGCTCGACCTGTACTTCTCCGCCTGGAAGCACGGCGGACACGTCCTCTTCAACCGGGGCGGCGAGTTCTCCTCCGCGGCCCACGCGGAGCTGCCCGGCTCGGGGGAGATGTGCGCCGCCTCCACCGCGTTCGCGGACGTCGACGGCGACGGCCTGCTCGACGTGGTCACCGGCGCGGCGACGTTCGAGTCCTGGTTCTTCTATCCGGCGCCGGCGGTGAACCGGCTCTGGCACAACGAGGGCGGCGGACGCTTCACCGCGGAGGCGCTCCCGGGGCCCGAGGGCGACACGCTCAGCCTGCTCTTCACCGACCTGGACGGCGACGGGAAGCTGGATCTGCTGGTGGGGAACGACTTCGACGAGCCCGACCGCGTCTTCCTCAACCGGGGCGGCCGCCTCCGCCCGGTCACGCGCAAGGACAGCCCGCTGCCGTACTCGACGATGACCACCATGTCGTTCGACACCGCGGACATCGACAACGACGGCAAAGCCGAGCTGTACATCGGGCAGATCGCCATGGGCCGGATGAACGATCTTCCCCGCAGGCTGGCGCCGCCGGTGCGGAGCTGCGGTGTCTACACCGAGGTGGCGGATCTGGCCCGCTGCGACGCGCTGGCCCGCTTCCAGGCGGCGGTGACGCGTGGCCGCGACACCTGGAGCATCGAGCTGTGCAAGGAGCTGACCGATCCGGTGGAGCAGCGGGACTGCGCGGTGGCCGCGCACTACTGGACCCGCATCCTGCTCCGGCTGCCGGCGACCGGCGCCGACAAGGCGACGGTGCTCGCCGAGTGCGAGAAGATCCCGGCCGACTTCACCACCATGCACGACGTGTGCACGGCGATGGCGGACAGCCCCATCGACGGCAACTCGTCGCACAAGGTGTTCACCGACGAGATCCCTTCGGTCGGACACGCGAACCTGCTCTTCGCCCGCGACGCCAAGGGGAGCTTCCGCGAGGTGACCAAGCAGTGGGGCGTGGGATACGGCGGCTGGACCTGGAACGCGAAGTTCGCCGACCTCGACAACGACGGGTGGCAGGACCTCTTCATCGCCCAGGGCACCCGGCTGCGCCTCTACAACCCCTCGAACGTCTACTACCGCAACAAGGGCGGCAGCAGCTTCGAGGAGCAGACGAAAGAGGCCGGCTTCGAGGACCACCTGCCCACCGCCGCCTCGCTGTTCATCGACTACGACCTCGACGGGCGGGTGGACGTGATCACCTATCCCTTCCAGCTCACGCCCGTGGTCTGGCGCAACGACGCGGCGGCGGCGCCTGCGTTCGAGGTGCGTCTCGAAGATCGGCGCACGGCCAACCGGTTCGCGGTGGGCGGCCGGGTCGACCTCCGCGCGGCGGACGGGCGACGGCAGATGCGCGAGATCAAGGCCAGCGGCGGAAACCAGTCGCACGATCTGCTGGTGGCGCGGTTCGGCCTCGGCGATTGGGGCACGGTGGCCTCGATGACGGTGCGCTGGCCGGACGGCGAGCAGAGCGAGCTGAAGGGGCCGTTCGAGCCGGGCCGCTATCGCCTGGTGCGGGCGCCGCGGCCGCAGCCGGTCGCCGGCTCGGCGAAGGCGGACTGATCGCGCATGACTGCAGTCCGCCGCCGGCGGGAAAGGCGGGGCCCTGGCGTCGCGCCGCAGCCGGCCGGGACGCCGGAGATCCGCGCGCGCCGGTCGGTGCCGTGGCGGCGCGTCGCGCTCGCCCTCGCCGGCGCGCTGGTGCTGGGAGCCGCCGGGTTCGCGGCCAAGGCGCCTTTGCAGCGCTGGTGGACAGGGCGCCACTTCGCGCGAGCGCAGCAGATGATCTCCTCGGGGCAGGACTCGGCGGCCGCCGCGGAGCTCGCCGTCGTGCTCCGGCGCGACCCCTCGCACCGCGAGGCGCGCCGTGCGCTGGCCGACCTGGAGCGGCGGCAGGGACGGATCGAGCACGCGTTCCTGGATCTGATGGCGTACACCGAGCTCGCCCCGGAAGACGCGGACGGCTGGATCCGGCTGGCGGACCTGCAGGCGAGCCTCGCGCAGGCCGCGGAGGCGGAAGCGGCGCTGACCCGCGCGCTGGAGGCCGACCCCGGACGAGAGCGCCTGCGGCGAAGACGGGCGGAGTTGCGCCTTCGCCTCGGCCGCTTCCGCAGCGCCCTCGCCGACGCGGAGGTCGCGGTGCGCCGCGATCCGTCCGACGTCGAGGCCTGGATCGTCCTCTGCAGGGCGGTGGCGACGATGCGCGGCCCGGGCGCGGGCGACGAAGCGGTGCGCAAGGCGATCGCCGCCACCTCCGGGGACTCCCGGCTGGTGGCGCTCTCGCGCCGGGCGGCGCCGGGCGAGCCGCCGCGGCCCGCGGTCAATCCCCGCGCGGTCGGTCAGACCGAGAGCTGGCCCGGCGATCTGGGGGTCAAGGCGCGCGAGTTCCGCTCGTTGGCCCAGCAAGGGAACTGGAGCGGAGCCGCCGCGCTGGCCCGCTCCGCGCGCGAACGTTATCCGGATACCCTGCTCGGCCCGTGGCTCGCGGGCATCGCCGCCCTCGGCGAACGACAGCCGGAGAAGGCGGAGCAGGCGCTGCTCGAGGCGCTCGCCGTCTCTCCCCGCTCGCACCGCGCCGTCACCAACCTGATCTCGCTCTGGTCGCGGCAGCGCGGGGCGCAGTACACCGGCGACCGGCTGGTCGCGCTGGCGGAGCAGGACCCGGGCTTCACGTACACGCTTCCCATCGCCGCCCACGCCTATCTGGAGGCGGCGCAGCCCGCCAAGGCCGAGGCGACCGTCCGGCGCCTCTTCGCACTGCTCCCCGCCTCGCCGGTGCCCTTCCGCGAGACCGCGGACTTCTTCCTCGCCGTCGATCGCGCGAGCGACGCCATTGCCACCTGCGATCAAGGACTGGCGAAGTTCCCGGGCGACGCCGATCTCCAGCTCCTGCTGGCCCGCGCCGCCCTGCAGCTCGGCGATCGGGAGCGGGCGATCGGCGCGTACGAGGATGCGCTCGCGGCGCGCCCGGACAGCCAGATCGCCGCGGCCCAGCTGGCGCGGCTGCTCGCCACCGCGCGCAAGGATCCGGCCTCCCGCGCGCGCGCCCTCCAGCTCGTCCGCGAGCTGGAGTTCGACCAGCCTGCGGATTCCGAGGTGCTCGCCGCGATGGGCGCCGTCCTCCTCGGCGCCGGCGGGGACGCGCCGCGCGCGCGCCTCTGGCTGGAAGCGGCGCGGCAGGCGGCGCCGCAGGAGCCCGGGGTCCGCTACCAGCTCGCGCTCGCGTACGCGCGGTCGGGCGAGACCGCGCTCGCGCGGAAGGAGCTGGGCGAGGCGCTCAAGTCGGGGCGCGCGTTCGCGGAGGAGCCGGAAGCGCGCCGGCTGGCGCGCGAGCTGGGCGACGTCCCGCAGTGAGCGCCTGGGGCGTGAACAGCAACGGCCGTTCTTCGCGCGGAACCCGAGCGCCTCGCAAGACCATGTTGATTTGGGCAGCCCTCGCGATGCGGTGGTCGTATTGCACACAGCCGGTTCACTCGCCACTGCAAGGAGCAAACCAGGGGGGCCGGACGGCTTTCTCGAAGCCTGCTAGAGCCCGAGGTACGCGCTGCGGATCTTCGGGTCGTTGCGCAGCTCCTCCGCCGTTCCCTGCAGCTTCACCTGGCCGGTCTCGATCACGTAACCGCGGGTGGCGATCTCCAGCGCCGCGGCCAGGTTCTGCTCGACCAGCAGGATGGTGATCCCGGTGGCGTGGAGCTGGCGGATGACCTCGAACACCTGATCCACCACGATGGGCGCGAGGCCCAGCGAAGGCTCGTCGAGCAGCAGCAGGCTCGGCTCCGACATCAGGGCGCGGCCGATGGCGCACATCTGCTGCTCGCCTCCGGAGAGGCTGCCGGCCATCTGCGACTTGCGCTCCAGCAGCCGGGGAAAGAGCGCCTGCACGCGGTCGAGGTTCTGCTTCACCCGGGCGCGCGCGCGCGCGTGGTAGGCGCCAAGCTCGAGGTTCTCGCGGACGGTGAGCTGGGGCCACAGCTCGCGCCCCTCCGGCACCTGGGCGATCCCCAGGCCGGCGCGATCCGCCGGCGGCGTCCGCGCCAGCGATTGCCCCTTGAAGAAGACCTCGCCCTTGCGCGGCGGCACCACGCCGCCGACGCAGCGCAGGGTGGTGGTCTTGCCCGCGCCGTTGCTGCCCAGAAGGGTGACGATCTCCTTCTCCTGCACGTTGAGGGAGAGGCCGAAGAGCACCTGCACGTCGCCATACCCGGCGTCGATTTCGCGCACCTCAAGCATGCTTCTTCCCCAGGTACGCCTCGACCACCGCCGGGTTCTCCACCACTTCCTTCGGCGAGCCGGAGGCGATCAGCTTCCCGGCCTCCAGGACCGCGACGTGCTCGCAGAGACTCATCACCGCGGCCATCACGTGCTCGGTCATCAAGATCGAGATCTTCCGCTCGTCCCGGATGCGCCGGATCAGCGCCACCATGTCGCGCGACTCCACCGGGTTGACGCCGGCGATCACCTCGTCGAGCAGGAGCGCCTTGGGCATGCAGGAGAGGGCGCGCGCCATCTCCAGCTTCTTGCGCCCCGCGAGCGTCAGTCCGCCGGGATATTCGTGCCGGCGCTTGTCGAGGCCGACGAACTGCAGCATCTCGCGCGCCAGCTCCCGCGATCCGGCTTCGGCATGGCCGGAGCACTGCGCCGCCGCCACCGTGCAGTTCTCCACCAGGGTGAGATTGGTGAACGGGCGGACGATCTGGTGCGTCCGCACCACGCCGGCACGCGCGATCTTGAAACCCGGCAACCCGGTCACTTCGCGATCCCCGACGAAGATCCGGCCCGAGGTGGGCGGGATGGAGCCAGCCAGCATCGCGAAGCAGGTGCTCTTGCCCGCGCCGTTGGGGCCGATCAGCCCGAGGATCTGGCCTTCCTGGAGGGCGATGGAGACGTCGTCGTTGGCCTTGAGGCCGCCGAACCGCTTGGAGAGACCTTCCGCGCGCAGG
>JBGQLA010000011.1:0-29497 GCA_041499865.1 Deltaproteobacteria bacterium | reverse complement strand
GGCACGTCCACGGGCTTCTTGCACTCCTGGCAGAGCTTGCGGGCGAGGCGCTGGGCGAGGATCAGGTTCACCGAGCTGGTGACGAGGAACGGCTCGATTCCCATGTTGAGGAGGCGGGAGACGGTGCCCGGCGCGTCGTTGGTGTGGAGGGTGGAGAGCACCAGGTGGCCGGTGAGCGCGGCCTTGATCCCGATCTCCGCCGTCTCGAAGTCGCGGATCTCGCCCACCATGATGATGTCGGGGTCCTGCCGGAGGAAGCTGCGCAGGGCGGCCGCGAAGTTGAGGCCGATGTCCTCGTGCATCTGCACCTGGTTGATCCCGGAGAAGTTGAACTCGACGGGATCCTCCGCGGTGCTGATGTTGTCGGTGGTCTTGTTCAGCTCGGAGAGCGCCGAGTAGAGCGTGGTGGTCTTCCCGGAACCGGTGGGTCCGGTCACCAGGACCATGCCGTACGGACGGTCGATGGCGTCCTTGAAGGCCTTGAGCGGATCCGGGTCGAAGCCCAGCTTGGTCATGTCCAGCTGGAGGTTGGCCTTGTCGAGGAGCCGGAGCACCACCTTCTCGCCGAACAGCGTCGGGCATACGGAGACGCGGAAGTCCATCTCGCGCCCCTTGCCCAGCTTCAGCTTGATGCGGCCGTCCTGCGGCAGGCGCCGCTCGGCGATGTCCAGCTCCGCCATGATCTTCAGGCGGGAGATGATCGCCATCTTCAGCTTCATCGGCGGCTTCATCACCTCGTAGAGCACGCCGTCCACGCGGTAGCGGACGCGGAAGTCGCGCTCGTACGGCTCGACGTGGATGTCGGAGGCGCCCTTCTTGATGGCGTCGAGGAGGATGAGGTTGACCAGCTTCACCACCGGCGCGTCGGCGGCGCTCTTCTCCAGGTCGTTGATGTCCGCGATGCCGTCCTCGTCGTGACCGACGGCGATCTCGTTCTCGTCGAACCCCTCCATCACCTCTTCGTAGGAAGGGCCCTTCTCGGAGTAGTACTTCTCCAGCGCCTCCTTGATGGCCTGCTCGCTGGCGACGACGACCTCGATGTTGTAGCCGGTGAGGAACTTGATGTCGTCGATGGCGTAGATGTTCGAGGGGTCGCTCATCGCCAGGATCAGCGAGGCGCCGGCGCGGTTCACCGGGATGCACTGGTGCTTCTCCGCGACCTCCTTGGGGACCAGCTTCACCACCTCGCCGTCGATGTCGAATTCCTTCAGGTTGATCGAAGGAACGCCGTACTGCTTGGAGAGGAAGTTGGTGAGCTCGGACTCCTCGATGAACCCGAGCTTGGTGAGGTGGTAGCCGATCCGGCCGCCCGCCTTCTTCTGCTCGTCCTGCGCTTTCTGCAATTGCTGCAGAGAGATCAGGTTCTCGCGGACCAGCAGCTCGCCGAGACGTCCCGCCATGCCTTGCACCCCGGAGGTTGAGGGGTCCGAGTATAGGCGAGAGCCCGGCCGCAACGCGAGAAAGCAGGCGAAGTCCTTGAAGGAATTTCGGGTCGGAGGTGCGGCGCGGCCCTACATCCCGAGCAGCCGGCGCGCCTGCGCGACGTCGTGCTCGATCTGGACCTTCAAGGCGTCGACGCCGGGAAAGCGGCGCTCTTCCCGGAGGCGATGGACGAACTCCACCCGCACCGCCCGCCCATAGATGTCCTGGTCGAACTCCATCAGATAGACCTCCAGCGAAAGCGGAGGCCGCCCGGCGGCCCCGGCGAGGGCCACCTCCGGCCTGAAGGTCGGATTCAGCCCTAGATTCGCTGCTCCACCGATGGGCGGACCGCCCGGAAGCAGGCGGGCGCGTACCGCGTAGACGCCCACCGCCGGAAGTAGCTCGTTCCGGGTGCGGATGTTGGCGGTGGGCCAGCCCAGCCTGCGCCCCCGCCCCGCACCCCGCACGACCTCGCCGTCCAGGTCGAAGGGCCGCCCGAGGAGCATGTTCGCCGCCTCGACCCGGCCTTCGAGCACGAACTCCCGGACCTTGGTGCTGGAGCAGACCAGCCCGTTGACCGCGACCGGCGGGACCACGTGCAGCCGGACCGCGCGCTCGCCGAGCGCGTCGCGCAGGGTTTCCACCGTGCCGGCGCGGCCTTTTCCGTAGGTGAAGTCCTGGCCGACCACCACTTCGGCCACCCCGGTCGCGACCACCATCTCCACGAACCGCATCGGATCGCTGGCGGCGAATGCCAGGTCGAAGGGCTGCTCGATCAGATCGGTGATGCCGCAGGCGGCGATCAGCTCGCGCTTGCGCGGCTTCTCGCAGATCAGCGGAGGAGCGTACTGCGGAGCGAGGAGCCGGGCGGGATGCGGCTCGAACGTGAGCGCGCAGGCGGGGCCTTGCGCGTCGCGCCGCGCCGCGGCGAAGAGGGCCTGGTGGCCGAGGTGGACGCCGTCGAAGTTGCCGATGGCCACGGCCCCGCCCGTCAGCGCCCGGACTGCAGCGGGGAGGCCGTCGTGGATGCGCATCGGCGTTGCTTGATAGAGGAGTGCCGATGCCGCGTCAAACCGCCGTGCTGCTCCTCCGGCGGCGGCTTCGGGAGCCGCGGACGCGAGCCGCGCTCCGGCGGATGCCGGCAGGATCCCGCGCGCTTCCCCTGGACCCCGCCTCGGCCGCCCTGTGCAGGTCTGCCGGACCGAACGCGTCGGGCAGGAGCGCGGCGACGTCGGTGGTCACGCTGCGGCCTCCGCTGGCCGCGTAGAGGACGGGCGCGTCGCCGGCGCAGAACTCCGCGAGCACCTGGCGGCACCCGCCGCAGGGCGCTGCGGGCCGGCCTTCGCCACCCACGATGGCGACGGCGTCGATGCGCCTGTGTCCGGCGGCGACCGCCATGCTGACGGCGTTGCGCTCCGCGCAGACGGAGAGGGGATAGGCGCTGTTCTCCATGTTTCCTGCCGCGAAGATGCGGCCGCCGGCGAGCACGGCTGCGCCCACCTGGAACCCGGAGTACGGCGCATAGGCCCGCGCGCGGGCGCGGGTGGCAGCGCGGAGCAGCGCCGGCAGCCGGGAAAGCGGCGGTCTCACCTGCCGGAGGATAGCGGACGCCGCGGGCGCGGCCAGTTTATGCGAGCGCGGCGCGGGGCGGGACGGCGGCGAACGCCCGGGGGATGAAGGCGCGCAGCAGGTCGAGGAACCTTCCCTCCACGGCGCGGGCCACCTCCACCACCTCCTGGTGGGTGAGCGGGTGCTGCGAGATGCCGGCGGCGAGGTTGGTGATGCAGGAGATCCCCACCACCGGCACGCCCATGTGCGCGGCGGCGATCACCTCCGGGACTGTGCTCATGCCCACCGCGTCCGCCCCGAGCCCGCGGGCCATGCGGATCTCGGCGGGCGTCTCGTAGCTCGGGCCGCTCATCTGGATGTACACGCCGGCGCGAAGGGTCTGTCCCACGCTGCGCGCCGCCTCCTCCAGGGAGGTGGCCAGGCGCGCGTCATAGGCGTGGGTGAGGTCGGGGAAGCGCGGGCCGAGCTGCTCCTCGTTGGGTCCCGTCAGCGGATTGCGGCCCGTGAAATTGATGTGATCGGTGATCCGCATCAGGTCGCCGGGCACGAACGAGGGATTGCAGCCGCCGGCGGCGTTGGTCAGGACGAGTGCGCGCGCGCCGAGCGTCCCCAGGACGCGGGCGGGAAAGGCGACTGTCGCGGCGTCGTGCCCCTCATACCCGTGGATCCGCCCCTGCAAGGCCAGGACGGGAGTCTGTGCGAGCTTTCCATACACCAGCCGGCCCTTGTGGCCCGGGACGGTGGCCGGAGGGAACCCGGGCAGCGCGGTGAAGGGGACCGAGAGACTCCCCTCCAGCGCCTCGGCCAGCTCGCCGAGGCCCGACCCGAGCACCACCGCGATGGGCGACTCCGCCTCCGGCAGGCCGAGCGCCTGCCGCGCGATCCTGGCGCAATCGAGCGCCAGCCCGGTCCTGGTAGCCATCGGCCGTCCTCTACCACGGCGGCCGGAAGGCGGCCGACAATCCGCGTGTTAAACAGGTCCCATGCACGAACTGCTCGAGATGCTGAAGTCCGGCGGCGGCGTGATGGTCGCCACCAAGCTGATCATCCTCGCCGGGTCGATCGCGGCGGTGATCATCGGCGTCGAGCGGGCGCTCTTCCTGCGCGGCTTTGCCACCAAGGCCCGGGAGCTGCACGAGCAGATCGTGCGGGCCCTGCTCCGCGGCGATGCGGCGATCGCGCTCCACGAATGCGACCGCTCGCACATCGCCACCGTCGCCCTCTACCGCGCCGCCTTCGATCGCGCGAACCGCCAGGAGCGCATCGCCGACGCCGTCGACCGCGCGCGCCGCGAGGTGATCCAGGCCTTGCGCGCTCCCCTCTGGGTACTGGGGACGCTGGGAGCGGTGATGCCCTTCGTCGGCCTGTTCGGCACGGTGGTGGGCATCCTCGGATCGTTCCGCCAGATCGGGCTCACCGGCCAGAGCGGCTTCGCGGTGGTCGCGCCGGCGATCTCCGAGGCGCTGATCACCACCGCCGGCGGCATCGCGGTGGCGGTGGAAGCGGTGATCCTCTTCAACGTCTTCCAGGCCCGGATCTCCAGGGAAGCGTTCGATCTCACGCTGCGCGCGGACGAGCTGGCGGAGGTGGTCGTCGACCACGCCGGCGAGATCTCCGCCGCGATGCAGGCCCCCCGCTCCGCCCCTCCGGCTCAGGCCGAGGGCCGGCCGGCCATCGCCCAGGGCCACGCCTAGCATGGCGATGTCCGGCCCCAGCAGGTCGCATCACCAGGACGAGGAGGAGTTCGGCCCGTCGGTGTTCAGCGAGATCAACATCACCCCGCTGACCGACATCTTCCTCGTGCTGCTGATCATCTTCATGGTCGGCAGCAGCATCGTGGTGGAGCAGGCGCAGGGCGGCGGCACCGGGGTGCGCGTCGATCTGCCCAAGGGCGCCGCCAAGGAGCTGCAGGCGCAGGCGCGCGACTTCCCGGTGGCGGTGCTCAAGGACGGCACGGTGGTCGCGGAAGGCAAGGCGATCGATCTCGGCGCGCTCAAGGAGCGCTTCCAGAGGCTGCTGCGCGATTCGCCGGAGGCGCAGGTGATCATCCAGGCCGACGCCGGCGTCTCGCACGGCCGGGTGGTGGAAGTGATGGAGGCCGCCAAGCTCGTCGGGGTGCAGAGGCTCGCCATCGCCACCGAGGCGCAATAAGCCTTCGCCCTGACACGGCATCCGGCGCGGGCGGCAGCGGCGCGCCGTGGTGCGTCTTGACAGCCGGGCGTAACAAGTCGCACCACCGGGCCGCGCCGATCCCGCAAACCACTCTGCAAACCTGCAGCCGGGCACGGCCTCTTGGAGGGTGCCATGAAGCGCGTCTGTCTCAGCCTGCTGGTGCTGTCTGCGTTCGCCGCCCGCGGCGACGGCGATGCAACCCGGTTCCGGGCCACGCTGGTCGGCGTCGAGGAGACGCCGGCGATCTTCGCGCCGGGGCATGGCCTCTTCGAGGCGCGGATCCTCGACGGCGATACGAGGATCGAGTTCACCCTCACGTACGAGGGCCTGACCGCGCCACCGCTCGTGGCGCACATCCACTTCGGCCAGCGGAGCGTGGCGGGCGGAGTCAGCTTCTTCTTCTGCGGCGGTGGTGGGAAGCCTGCTTGCCCCGCATTCACGTCCGGCACCGTCACCGGGACCGTCGTCGCGGCCGACGTGGTGGGCCCGACGGCGCAGGGAATCGCCGCCGGCGATCTGGCGGCGATCATCCAGATGATGCGCGCCGGCCTGACGTACGCGAACATGCATACGCCTTTGCACACGGCCGGCGAGATCCGCGGGCAGGTCAAGCCCAGCCACCGGCGGGACCACGACGACGAGGACTGATCAGGCTTCGGCTTCGGCCGGGATTCCTTTCGCCGCCGACTCCATCACCGCTTCCAGCTTCGAGAGCAGGTCCTTGTTGCCGTCCTGCGCGTAGCGGGAGAGGTTCTCCTCGAAGGCAGGGAGCCGGCCGAGGAAGCCGTTCAGGCTCGCCTCGGTGATCTGCTCGGCGCAGACGCCGTAGCCCTCCTTCTCCAGATACCGGGCGTTGAGGATCTGCTCGAACTGGCGGGCGACCGGCTCCGCCAGCATCGGCTTGTGCAGGTAGACCGCCTCGCCCATCAGGGTGAATCCGCCGCTGGCCACGACGGCGCGGCAGGTGCGCAGGTCGTCGACGAAGCCCTGCTCGCTGAAGGGCCGGTACAGCAGATTGTCCTCGCGCTGGTCCTCGCGCAGGTCGCGGCGCACGCCGTAGATCCGGCACTCGATCCCCGTCCGGCGCAGGAGATCCGGAAGCTCCTGGTTGCTGGTGTAGGTCTGGTACACGAGCAGGTGCTTTCCCTGCTCGCTGCGGGCGGCGAGGATCTCCGGCCGCAGGATCGGCGGATGGAGGCTGGTCCGCCGCTTGCGGATCTCGGGGCGGAAGAAGGTGGTGATCAGGTAGTGGTACGCGCCCGGGACCTTGGCCTTGACGATCCCTTTGGCGAGCTGGAACGAGGCCTCGTGTCCGGCGATCACGTCGTGGTCGTGGCGGCAGCGGTTGATGATCTGCATGTTGTCGACGGAGATCACCGGCAGCGCGTGGTTGACGCCGTACAGGTAGCTCCAGCTCTCGAAGTCGCTGATCACCACGTCCGGGCGGAAGCTGTCGGCGATCTCGAAGTACGTCTTGATGTTCCGCGGCCAGCCGCCGGTGAGCGCCCCTTTCAGGTTCTCGAACAGCGTGCGGAAGTTCCGCACCTCGTTGTCCTCGGTGACGATGGTGAAGCCCCAGATCTTCTTCACCTGGAGGTGAGCGTTGGCGCGCTTCGCCAGGTAGTCGTGGGCGCGGCCCGAGACCACCACCTGCACCTCGTGGCGCTGCACCAGCTCGTCGAGCACCACGCGCGAGCGGATGGCGTGCCCCATGCCCTCGCCGACCACGCCGTAGAGGATGCGCATCGGCGGCAGTCTCCTACGCCAGGCGCTCGAGGACCAGCCCGACGGGCGCCGGAGGAACGTCGCCGATGACGACGGCGGCCTCGAACCGGGCCTCGCCGGCGTCGAGGCGCCCTTCGCTCGCCGCGTGCAGCTCGGCGAGGGGTTCTCCAGCGCGCACCTCGTCGCCCACGCGCTTGCGGAGGAGAAGGCCGGCTGCGGGGTCGACGGCGTCCTCCTTGCGCGCGCGGCCCGCACCCAGCTCCACGGCGGAGAGACCGATCTCTCCCGCGTCGAGCGCGGTGAGCACGCCCGATCGGGATGCGCGCACCTCGCGGCGGCAGCGCGGCTGCGGCAGCCGCGCCGGGTCGTCCGCCACGCGGGCATCGCCGCCCTGCGCTTCGATCACCTCCGCGAACCGGCGCAAGGCGCTGCCGTCGGCCAGCGCCGCCTCCAGCCGCGAGCGGGCCTGCCGCGCGTCGGCGCCGCAGAGCCCCAGCATCTCCACGCCGAGGAGCAGGGTCAGCTCGCGGACGTCCGGCGGCCCGCCGTTGCGCAGCACGTCGATGGACTCGCGCACCTCCACCGCGTTGCCGACGGCGTTCCCCAACGGCGCATCCATGGCGGTGAGCAGCGCGACGCAGTCGCGGCCGAGCGATCGGCAGAGATCGACCATGGTCCGGGCGAGCGCCCGCGCCTGCTCCTTCGTCTTCATGAACGCCCCGCGGCCGACCTTCACGTCCAGCACCAAGGCGTCGATCCCTTCGGCGAGCTTCTTGCTCAGGATGCTGGAGGCGATCAGCGGGATCGACTCCACCGTCGCGGTCGCGTCCCGCAGCGCGTAGAGCTTGCGGTCGGCGGGGGCGATCTCCGCGGTCTGCCCGATCAGGCACACCCCCAGGCGCTCCACCAGCTCGACGAAACGGGCCACCGGAAGGTCGACGCGAAACCCGGGGATGCTCTCCAGCTTGTCCAGGGTGCCGCCGGTGTGGCCGAGCCCGCGACCCGACACCATCGGCACCCGCACGCCGCACACCGCCGCCAAGGGCGCCAGGGGAATAGAGATCTTGTCGCCGACCCCGCCCGTCGAGTGCTTGTCGACCTTCCGCCCCGCGATCCGCGAGAGATCGAGCACCTCGCCGGAGTGCAGCATCGCCTCCAGCCAGTGCGGCAGCTCTGTCTTCAAGTCCAGCCCGCGGAAGAACACCGCCATGAGAAAAGCGGCGAGCTGTTCGTCGGCGATCTCGCCGGTGGTCGCGCCGCGCACGATGAAGCCGAGCTCTTCGGCGCTGAGCGCGCCGCCGTCGCGCTTCTTGCGGATCACGTCGTACGCGCGCATTTCGGGGACACAATACGAATTTCGGCGCGATGGGAAGCCCCAGAGGTCGCGAAATCGGGACGAGCGTCCCGACGGTGTCTCTTCCGCCCCGAGCTCCGCTCGGGGCGGTGTTCGCCTGCACGAATGCCCGAAGTGCGGGCGGCTGCTGTACGTTTCGGCGCCCGGCCTGGTTTCCACCCTGGCGCGCGAGGCGTAGAACCCCTGCGTGATCATCGAGCCAGGACCCGGGGCGCCGCCCTTTTCCGACGACGTGGCAGCGCGACTCCGCGAAGCCGTCGGCCGCCGCAAGGAGTTCCGGACGCAGCACCTGCGCGAGGACGGATCTCCGCGGTGGACGAACCGGCTCGCGCTCGAGACCTCGCCCTATCTCCTGCAGCACGCGCACAACCCCGTCGACTGGCGGCCCTGGGGCGACGAGGCGTTCGCGGCGGCCCGCGCGCTCGACCGTCCCGTCTTCCTCAGCATCGGGTACGCGACCTGCCACTGGTGCCACGTGATGGAGGAGGAGTCGTTCGAGGCGCCGGACATCGCGCAGATCCTCAATGAGCGCTTCGTCGCGGTGAAGGTCGACCGCGAGGAGCGCCCCGACGTGGACGCGATCTACATGCAGGCGGTGCAGATGCTCACCCAGCACGGAGGCTGGCCGATGAGCGTCTTCCTCACCGCGGACGGCAAGCCGTTCTTCGCCGGGACGTACTTCCCCGCGCGAGACGGCGAGCGCGGCGCGCGATCGGGATTCCACACCATCCTCCTCGAGCTGGATCGGGTCTGGCGCGAGGAGCGGCAGCGGGCGACGCAGTCGGCCGGGCAGATCGCGCAGGCGGTGCAGCAGAGCCTCGCGGCCGATGCGCCCACCGGGCTGCCGGAGCTCCATGTCCTGCAGGGCGCGATGAGCTACTACGCCCAGGTCTTCGATCCCCGGGAGGGCGGCGTCCGGCGGGCGCCGAAGTTCCCCTCCAGCATGAACGTGCGCTTCCTGCTCCGCTACTGGAAGCGGACTGGCGACGAGCAGGCGCTGGCGATGGCCAGGCTGACCCTGGATAAGATGGCCCTGGGCGGCCTCTTTGATCAGGTGGGCGGCGGGCTCCACCGCTACTCGACCGATGCGCGGTGGCTGGTTCCCCACTTCGAGAAGATGCTCTACGACAACGCGCTGCTCGCCATCGCCTACGTCGAAGGCTGGCAGGCGACGCAGGAGCCTTTCCTTCGCCGGATCGCGGGCCAGGTCCTCGACTACGCCGCGCGCGAGATGACCGATCCCTCGGGAGCGTTCTGGTCGGCGACCGACGCCGACAGCGAGGGGAAGGAAGGGACGTTCTTCGTCTGGACGCCCGCGGAGCTGCGGGCCGCGCTCGGCGAAGAGGACGGGGC
This sequence comes from Deltaproteobacteria bacterium, assembly GCA_041499865.1. Lineage (GTDB taxonomy): Bacteria > Myxococcota > Myxococcia > Myxococcales > 40CM-4-68-19 > 40CM-4-68-19. The sequence continues at coordinate 19,902 of JBGQLA010000011.1, read as the reverse complement.
GCGCGCGGCTGCGCTGTTCGGCGCCACCGACGAGGGCAACTTCGAGGGCAGCAACGTGCTCTCGCTCGACCACCTGCCCGGCGCGGAAGAGCTGGCGTTCCTCGATCGCGTACGCCCGATCCTCTACCAGGAGCGGTCGCGGAGGCCCCCTCCGCTCACCGACACCAAGGTGCTCACCGCCTGGAACGGCCTGATGATCTCGGCCTTCGCGCGCGCCGGGCTCGCCTTCGCGCGCGAGGATTACCTCGAGAAGGCAGCGCGGGCCGCGGACGCGCTGCTGCGCGCGCATTTCGCCTCCGGGGCCCTGCTTCGCACCGGCAGGCACCAGGGAATGCTCGAGGATCATGCTTTCCTCGCCGCCGGCCTGGTCGACCTCTACCAGGCGTCGGGAGAGAAGAGGTGGCTCGAGACCGCCCGCGCGCTGCATCTGGAGCTGGCGCGGCGCTTCGCGCATCCGCAAGGCGGGTTCTACCGGACGCCGGACGACCACGAGGCGCTGCTCGCGCGCGAGAAGCCGGCGTACGACGGCGCCGAGCCCACGGGAAACTCGGTGGCGGCGCTGACGCTGCTCAGGCTGGAGGCGTTGACGGGCGAAGCAGGCTTTCGCGAGCAGGCGGAAAGGCTCCTGCGATCGGCGGGCGCCCTGCTCGCGGGCGCTCCCGCGGCGCTCGGGGAGATGCTGCTCGCCGTCGACTTCCTCCTCTCGCTTCCCCGCGAGGTAGTGCTGGTCCGGCCGGCGGAGGGCAGCGATCGCGAGCTGCTCGACGTGATCCGGGGGAGGTTCGAGCCTTCGCAGGTGCTGATCCGCCAGCGCGAAGGAGCGCCGCCGGCGACGCCTCTCGCGGAGGATCGGCCGCCGCGGTCGGGAAAGGCCGCGGCTTACGTCTGCGTCAAGGGCGCTTGCCAGCTCCCGGTCACCGATCCGGAGGATCTCGCGGAACTGCTCGATCGAACCGCCGCCGCCCCGTCCACATCGTAGGCCCCATGCTCTTCGACCCTCTGCAGCTTCGCGACGTCTCCCTGCGCAACCGGATCGTCGTCTCCCCCATGTGCCAGTACTCGAGCGAGGACGGATTCGCCAACGAGTGGCACTTCGTCCACCTCGGTTCCCGCGCGGTCGGCGGAGCGGGACTGGTGTTCACCGAGGCAAGCGCGGTGACGCCCGAAGGACGGATCTCGCCCCAGGACCTGGGCCTCTGGAAGGACGAGCACGTGCCGGAGCTTGCGCGCATCGTCCGGTTCATCGACGCGCAGGGCGCCGTCCCGGGCATGCAGCTCGCCCACTCCGGGCGCAAGGCTTCGACGCAGCAGCCCTGGAAGGGGAGCCGCGTCCTGCGGCCCGGCGAGGACGGAGGGTTCCGGCCCATCTACGCTCCGAGCGCCGTCCCCTTCCGCCCCGACGATCCCGCGCCGGAGGCGCTCGACGCGCAGGGGATCGCCCGGATCGTGAACGCCTTCGCAGACGCCGCGGCCCGCGCGCTGCACGCCGGTTTCCGCGTGCTCGAGCTGCACGCCGCGCACGGGTACCTGCTGCACGAGTTCCTCTCCCCGCTCTCGAACCGGCGGACCGACCTGTACGGCGGCTCGTTCGACAACCGGATCCGCGCCCTGCTGGAGGTCACCCGCGCGGTCCGCGAGCGCTGGCCGGGACGGCTCCCGCTGTTCGTCCGGATCTCGGCGACGGACTGGGCGGACGGCGGGTGGGACATCGAGCAATCGGTCGAGTTCGCCCGCCGGCTCGCCAGCCTGGACGTGGACCTGATCGACTGCTCCTCCGGCGGCATGGTGCCTGGCGTGAAGATCCCCGTCGGGCCGGGCTACCAGGCTGCTTTCGCCGAGCGCATCCGGCGCGAGGTGGAGATCAAGACGGGGGCGGTAGGGATGATCCGTGCCCCGGAACAGGCCGAGCACATCCTCCGCAGCGGGCAGGCGGATGTGGTGATCCTCGCGCGCCAGCTTCTGCGGGATCCATACTGGCCCCTCTCGGCCGCGCGGCAGCTGGGCGTGCAGGTGCCCTGGCCCGCGCAGTACGAGCGGGCGCGCGACTGATCGGAACTTTTGTATGTCCGTGGATTTCCCCGGGTTCCCATGGGGGCGGGGCGTGATCACCGTCGGGGCTCAAAGGAGGTAGTTGATGAGCATCGGGAAATGGGCAACGACGATTCTGGCGGCGGCCGCGTTGACGGCGGCTTCTGCCGTGGCACAGACAGGCAGTGGTAGTTCCGGAAGCACCGGGAGCACGGACAGCTCAGGCTCGAGCCCGTCCGCGGGCACTCCCAGCTCCGGCACCGGGACGGGGACCGGCAGCTCGACTTCCACGAGCCCCAGCTCGCCGACCGACGACACCCGCAGCGGGACGTCCGGCAGCGTGGGCGGATCGACGACCGGGTCCTCCGGGAGCGCGACGACCGGATCACCGACCGACAACCCCGCGACGACCGGGTCCTCCGGCAGCGCGACGACCGGATCACCGACCGACAACTCCGCGACGAGCGGATCGTCCTCGAGCTCGCCGAGCAGCAGCGGCAGCTCGGGCAGCCTCGGGACCGGCAGCTCCAGCTCGGGTTCGGTCGGGTCGAGCACGTCGGGCTCCGGGAGCTCCGGCAGCTCGAGCGGGATGAGCAGCGGATCGTCCTCCGACGCGGGCTCGGGCGAAACCACCAACCCGAAGTAGCGCACAGCGCGAAGTCGAAAGCCTCCGGTCCGGTGTGATACGAGCGCCGGATCGGAGGTTTTCATGTTCCTGATCGTCGCGCTTCTCGCCACCAGCCCCGTTGCGATCAAGGCGGCGCGCCTGTTCGACGCGCGCAGCGGGACCGTGGTGCACCCCGCGCTGGTGGTGGTGAACGGGGACCGGATCGCCCAGGTCGGCGGCGCGGCTCCCGCGGGCGCGGAGGTGATCGACCTCGGCGACGTCACCCTCCTTCCGGGGCTGATCGACGCGCTCACGCACCTCACGTTCGAATCGGGGCCGAGCTGGTACCGCGACACCATGGACGGTCTGCTCCGCTGGCCCACCGAGCAAGCGCAGTACGCGGCCGAGTACGCGCGCCGCACGCTCGAGGCGGGCTTCACGACGGTGCGCGACCTGGGGTCCGCGGAGTTCCTCGACGTCGGCCTGCGCAATGCCATCGAGAGCGGCGCGGTCCCGGGACCGCGCATGATCAACGCGGTCTACGGCATCGGATCCCGCGGCGGGCACGCCGACATCGATCCCTTTCCGCCCGATCGGGTGCCGCCCGCGGGTGTGGAGCGCGGCGTCTGCAACGGCCCGGAGGAGTGCCGCGCGGCGGTGCGCTGGCAGGTCAAGTACGGGGCCGGCGTGATCAAGTTCATGGCCTCCGGCGGCGTGCTCTCGCTGGGCGACCCGGTGGACAATTCGCAGCTCACCCAGGCGGAGATGGACGCGATCGTCCAGGAAGCGCACGCCTGGGGGCGGAAGGCTGCAGCGCATTGCCATGGCGACGCGCCCGCGAGGCGGGCGATCCAGGCCGGCGTCGACTCGATCGAGCACGGGACATTCCTGAAGCCGGACACGCTGGCGCTGATGCAGCGCAAAGGCGTGTTCCTGGTGCCGGGTCCGGTCCTCGACCCCTCGGAAGCGCCCAACACCAAGAAGTTCCCGCCCGCCATCCTTCAGAAGTGGGTCGCCGCCGGCAAGGCCTGGCCGGAGATGATCCGCAATGCGCAGAAGGTGGGGGTGCGGATCGCCTTCGGCAGCGATGCGGGAGTGGGCCAGCACGGAAAGACCAACCCCGAACAGCTGGTCTGGCTGGTGCGCTGGGGCCTCTCGCCGGCGCACGCGCTGCAGACCGCGACGGTGAGCGCCGCCCAGCTGCTCGGGGTGGAGGCCGGTTCGCTGGAGGCGGGCCTGCTCGCGGACGTGATCGCGGTGCCCGGCGATCCGCTGCGGGACATCTCCGCCGTGCAGAAGGTCTCGTTCGTGATGAAAGCGGGGCAGGTGGTGCGGAGCGGGCCGCCCCCGAAGGCGCCCGCGACGCTGGCGCTGCGGGCAGCGCACCTGTTCGACGCCGCGGCCGGGACCCTGATCGACGACGCGGCGGTGGTGATCGAGGGCGAGCGCATCGTCGCAGCCGGGCATGGCGTGCAGGTGCCTGCGGACGCGCTGCTGATCGATCTGGGCGACGCCACGCTCCTTCCGGGGCTGATCGACGCGCACGTGCACCTCACCGGCGAGTCGCAGGACGACTTCGCCAAGTCGTTCGTCGAGAGTGTGATGCAGTTTCCCACCGAGCAGACCCTGACGGCGCACGCCTATGCGCGCCGGACGCTGCTCGGCGGCGTCACCACCGCGCGGGTCCTGGGAGCGAACGACCTCACCGATCTCGGGCTGAAGCGCGGGATCGAGCTCGGGTTCGCGGAAGGTCCGCGCCTGCTGGTGGCGGAGCATCCGATCGGCAGCCGCGGCGGCCACGCGGACGGCTCTCCGGCGCCCCCGGCGCACCTCGCCACCCGCGGCATCCCCGAAGGGATCTGCTCCGGCGCCGACCAGTGCCGCGACGCCGTCCGCTGGCAGCTCAAGTACGGCGCCGACGTGATCAAGTTCATGGTCTCGGGCGGCGTGCTCTCGCTCAGCGATCCGGTGGACGTCCCGCAGCTCACGCCCGACGAGGCCGCGGCGATCGTCTCCGAGGCGCATGCCTGGAAGAAGAAGGCGGCGGCGCACTGCCATGGCGACCAGGCGGCGAAGATCGCCATCGCCGCCGGAGTGGACTCCATCGAGCACGGCTCGTTCCTCCAGCCGGAGACGCTCGCGGAGATGAAGCGGAAGGAAGTGGTGTTCATCCCCACCTTGATGGCGGTCGAGGACGTCGAGCGCCGGGCGAAGGAGCACAAGCTTCCAGAGGTGATCGCCCAGAAGGCGCTCGCCGCCGCGGGATCGCTCTACCGCACCTTCCAGACGGCGGTGAAGCTCGGCGTCCGCATCGGCATGGGCACCGACAGCGGAGTCTCCCACCACGGCTTCAATGCGCACGAGGTCACCCTGATGGTGAAGAATGGCCTGACTCCAGCGCAGGCGCTTCAGGCGGCGACGGTGGTGGATGCGCGGCTGCTGCAGATGGAGGACCGGATCGGCAAGCTGGCGCCCGGCTTCCTTGCCGACGTCATCGCGGTCCCCGGAAACGTGCTGCAGGACCCGTCGGCGGTGGAGCGGGTCTCGCTGGTGGTGAAGGGCGGCCGCGTGGTGAAGCGCCCCTGATAGAGTGCGCTTCGTGAAGCGACTTGTCCCACGGCAGCGCGCGGACCCCCGCGGCGCTGCGGGACAGCCGGCGCGACCCCGCGCCGCGCTAGCCTTGGGCCTCTGCCTCGTCGCGGTTCTGGGCTGCAGGAAGAAGCAGGCCGCGCACACCGTCGGCCTGGCGCTCGACGTGGGCGGGCGCGGCGATCAGTCCTTCAACGACGGGGCGCTGCGCGGGCTGGAGATGATGGCCGCCGGCCTGCGCTACACCGCGCGGGGGTATGAGCCGCTCGCGGACGCCGAGTACCGGAAGCTGTTGCCGGCGGATCTGCCCGCCGGCGAGTTCCCGCATCTGCAGATTCCGCGGCCGCTGGTCCTCTCCGGCAAGGCGCAGGAGGACTACGAGCCCAACCTCCAGCTCCTCGTCGATCAAGGGGCCGAGCTGATCGTGGCGGTGGGGTTCATGATGGAGCCCGCCACCCGGGCGGTGTCGGCGCGGAATCCGAGTGCGCGTTTCCTGCTCATCGACAGCCCGCTGCTCGATGCGGCCGGGAAGCCCACCGTCGCGCCCAACGTGCGAGCGGTGGTGTTCCGCGAGCACGAGGGCAGCTTCCTCGCCGGGGCGGTGGCGGGAAGGCTGACCCGCGGCAAGGTGGGCTTCGTCGGGGGGATGCAGCTTCCGCTGATTCGGAAGTTTGAGGTCGGGTTCCGCGCCGGGGTGCGGCAGGTGAACCCGGAGGCGGAGGTGCTGGTGGCGTACACCGGCACCTTCGACGACGAGCGCAAGGGCGTGGAGGTGGGGCACGATCTCTACGCCCGCGGCTGCGACGTCGTCTTCCACGGCGCCGGGCTCGACGGGCTGGGGGTGATCAAGGCGGCGCAGCAGGCGGGGAAGCTGGTGATCGGGGTGGACAGCGACCAGTCGCACGTCGCGCCCGCGAACGTGGTCACCAGCATGGTCAAGCACGTCGACGCCGCGGTGTACCTGGCGGTCCGCGACGTGCTCGAGGGAAAGTTCTCCGGCGGCAACGTGGCGCTCGGGGTGAAGGAAGGCGGCGTCGGCCTCGCTCCGCTCGGGCCCATGATTCCCCCTGCGCGCCGCGACGCGCTGCTCGCGGAGCTGGAGCAGCTCCGGGCGCGGATCGCGGACGGGCGTTTGCCCGTCCCGGCCACCCTCGACGAGCTGGCGAAGTTCGCGGCGGCGCGCCCGTGAATGCGCTGGAGCTCTCCGGGATCGTCAAGCAATTCGGAGACGTCCTCGCCGTGGACGGCGTCTCGCTCTCGGTCGCGCCCGGCGAGGTGCTGGCCGTGGTCGGCGAGAACGGCGCCGGCAAGTCGACGCTGGTCTCCCTGGCGTGCGGCCTCCATGCCCAGGATGCAGGGCGGGTGCGCGCATTCGGGCGGGACCTGCCGCCGGGCGACCCGCGCGCTGCGATCGAGGCGGGGATCGGCGCGGTCTACCAGCACTTCATGCTGGTCGGGCCGCTCACCGTCTGGGAGAACGCGGTGCTCGGGCGCGAGCCGCGGCGGCTGGGCTTCATCGATCGCCGGCGCGCGCGCGGCGAGATCGCGGACGCCGCGCGCCGTTTCGGGCTTTCCCTCGACGTCCAGGCGCGCGTCGAGCAGCTCGGAGTCGCCGCCCAGCAGCGGGTGGAGATCGTCAAGCAGCTCTGGCGCGGCGCGCGGGTGCTGCTCGTCGACGAGCCCACCGCCGTCCTCTCCCCGCCGGAATCGGCCCAGCTGCTCGCCACCCTCCGCTCCCTCGCCGCAGGCGGCCGCTCCGTGATCTTCATCTCCCACAAGCTGCGCGAAGTCCTCGACGTGGCCGACCGGGTCGCCGTCCTCCGCCACGGCCGTCTGGTCCAGGTCTCCGACCGCGCGCACACCGACGCCGGCCAACTCACCGACGCAATGATGGGAGTTTCGGGGACACAATACGAAACTCCGCGTGCCAAGACCGACTCCGCGGCCGAGTTTCGTATTGTGTCCCCGAATCTCCCGAATCTCCCGGATCTCCCGCTCCTCGAGGCGCGGGATCTGGCCTGCAGGTCCGACCGGGGGAGGTTGGCGCTCAGTGGGCTGTCCTTCCGGATCGGACGCGGGGAGATCCTTGGGGTCGCCGGAGTGGACGGGAATGGGCAGGCGGAGCTGGCGGAGGTCTTGACGGGTCTGCGGCCGGCGTCGGGGATGCTCGCGCTGGACGGAGATCCGGCGTTCCACCGCAGTCCGGCTGCAGCCCGGGCCGCCGGCGTGGCGCATCTCGCCGAGGATCGGCGGAGGCGTTCGCTGTGCCTGGGGCTCAGCGTGGAAGAGAACCTGGCGCTCGGTCATCAGGAGGCGCCCCCGTACGCCCGCGGGGCGCGGATCGATTTCGCCGGGCGGCGGGAGAAAGCGCTGGAGCTGATCGCGGCGTTCGACGTGCGGCCGCCGGACCCACGGGCCCGCGCGGGCGCGCTCTCCGGCGGAAACCAGCAGAAGCTGGTCGCGGCGCGCGAGCTCCTCGGAGGGCCGCCGCCGCGCCTGGTAGTGGCGGTCCACCCGACGCGCGGCCTCGATGTACGGGCACGGCGGCGCGTCCACGGCGCGCTGAGGGCGGCGCAAGACGGGGGCGCGGCGGCGCTGCTGATCTCGCTGGATCTCGACGAGCTGCGCGCGCTCTGCGATCGCATCCTCGTGCTTTTCGAAGGCCGCAGCACCGGGGAAGCGCCGCCGGATGCCTCCGACGAGCAACTCGGCCGGATGATGCTCGGGCAAGGGGCCGCGCGTGCTTGAGCTGCGCGCCCGGATCTTCGCTCCGGCGCGCGACCCGCTCTGGGGCGCCGTCCTCTCGCTGCTCGCCTCCCTGATCCTCAGCTTCGCCGCCGTCGCGCTCTCGGGACGCGACGCCCTGACCGGCTTCGCCGACCTCGCGGCCGGAGCGTTCGGCGGTCCCGGTCCTCTCGGCGAGACCGCGATCAAGACCGGCGTGCTCCTGCTCACCGGGTTGTCGGTTGCGGTGGCCTTCACCGTCGGGCTGTTCAACATCGGCGCCGAGGGCCAGCTGATCTGGGGCGCGCTGGCGGCCGCCGTCGTCGGACGGTCCGACGTGCCCGGCGTGCTGCTCTGGAGCCTGCTCGCCGCAGCGCTCGCCGGCGCGCTCTGGGGGTCGCTCGCGGGATGGCTGAAGGTGAGGCGCGGAGTGCACGAGGTGATCAGCACCATCCTGCTCAACTGGATCGCCATCCACCTCGTCCATGGCTGGCTCGTCGCCGGGCCGCTCGCGGCTCCCGGATCCGGCGCCGAGGTCAGCGTCGCCGGGACCGCGCCGGTGAGTCCTGCCGCCTGGCTCCCCCGGCCACTCGCCGGGAGCAGGCTCGACGCCGGGCTCCCCTTGGCGCTGGCGATCGCCGCCGGCGTCTGGTTCCTGATCACGCGCACCGTCCGAGGCTTCGAGTGGCGCGCGGTGGGAGCGGGCCGCGAGGCGGCGGAGGCGAGCGGCATCCCCGCCGGGCGCCGGATCTGCGAAGGGATGGCGCTCTCCGGCGCGCTGGCGGGAATCGCGGGCGCCTTGCTGATCCTGGGGACGGAGCACCGCTATCCCGGAGTGTTCCGGACGGGATACGGCTTCGACGGCATCGCCGTGGCGCTGGTCGGCGGAGGCACCGTCTGGGGGAGCGCGCTCGCGGCGCTGGTGTTCGGGGCGTTGCGCGCGGGCGCCACGCGCCTGCAACTGGTCGGGATCCACCCCTCGTTCGCGGAGTTGACGCAGGGCCTCGCCGTGCTGCTGGTGGCGGCGCCGCGCATCTTCCAGCCGCTGCTCGTCCGGCTGCGCGGCCGCGCCCTCCCTCCGGCGAGCGCGCCGCCCATCCCTACGGTGCAGCCGTGAACCTGGTCCTCGACTTCGCCCCGCCGCTGGTCTTCGCCGCTCTCGGCGGCGTTCTCAGCGAGCGCGCCGGGGTGGTGAACATCGGCCTGGAGGGAATGATGCGCTTCGGCGCATTCGCGGCGGCCGCCGGCGCGATCTTCTCCGGGTCGCCGTGGGTCGGGCTCGGCTGCGGCGCGCTCGCGGGCGCCGCGGCGGCCGCCGTGCACGCCCTGCTGTCGCTCAAGTTCCGCGCCGACCAGGTGGTGAGCGGGATCGCGCTGAACCTCGTGGCGCTGGGACTCGTCACGTACCTGCTCCAAGTGGTGTTCGGCTCCAGCGGAGTGAGCCCGCCTTGCCCCGCTCTTCCACGCGATCGGTTCGGACACTCGGCGCTGGCGTACGCGGCGCTGCTGGCGCCCTTCCTGTTCCACGCCTGGCTGGCCTGGACTCCGCAAGGCCTGCGCGTGCGGGCGGTGGGCGAGCATCCGCGCGCCGCGGCGACTCTCGGCGTCCGCGTGCTCCCTCTGCGTGCGCTCTGCGTCCTCGGCAGCGGCGTCCTCGCCGGCGTGGGCGGCGCGACGCTCTCGGTGGGCCTGCTCGGCCAGTTCGATACCCGGATGCCCGCGGGGCAGGGCTTCATGGCGCTGGCCGCGATGGTGTTCGGCAAGTGGACCCCGCTCGGGGCCGCCGCTGCGGCGTTCCTGTTCGCCGCGGGCGACGCGCTCCAGCGCCAGCTCTCGTTCTCGCTGCACGCGGCGGATCTGCGCCTCGAGGGCGTGTTCCTCGCCCTGCCCTACGCGCTGACGCTGCTGGTCCTCGCCCTGGGAATCGGGCGCTCCCGCGCCCCGGCGGCGGACGGGGTCCCGTACGATCCCGAAGCGTGAGCTACCCCTGCCCGACGCGCAGGTTCTCGCCTTCGAACTCCGTCAGGCGCTGCCGCCAGACCTCCGGCCAGGCCATGCTGCGCATGGCGGCCATCTCCACGCAGACGAGCACCGTCTCCGCCACCACCGGCCGCAGGCCGGTGTCCACGTTGTCGACGATGTATTCCAGGCGCGCGCTGCGGTTCCCGAGGTGGGCGGTGCGCACCCGGATCGCCAGCGCATCGTCGAATCGCGCCGGCGCGAGGTAATCGACGACCGCGCGCCGGACCACCGCCTGGACAGGGGCGCGAGAGCCGCCTTCCATCATCAGGCCCAGGTACCGCAGGTACTCGATGCGGCCGAGCTGGATGAGGTTGAGCCAGCTCGCGTTTCCGACGATGCCCTGCGCGTCCACCTCGTCGTAGCGGACGCGGTGGCCGTGGCTGAAGCGGAACAGCGCCTCGAGCGCGGACCTCTCCTCGGACTCGCCCATCACGCCACCGCCCGCAGGAAGCTCTGCCCCCGCGGCGCACGGACGCCGAAGTAGTCCGCCACGGTGGCGCCGAGATCCGCGAAGCTCTGCCGGATCCCCAGGTCGGCGCCGCGGGTGCGACCCGGCGACCAGGCGAGCACGGGGACGTATTCGCGCGTGTGATCGCTGCCCGGAAACGTCGGGTCGTTTCCGTGGTCGGCGGTGAGCACGAGCAGATCCCCCTCGCGCAGCGCCGCCGTGATCGCCGGCAGGGCCGCGTCGATCTCCGACAGCGCGCGCGCGTACCCCACCGGGTCCCGCCGGTGCCCGTAGAGCATGTCGGTGTCGACGAGGTTCACGAACAGGAAGCCGTCCGGCATGGCCTTCAAGATTTCTTCCGTCTTGCGCAGGCCATCGGCATTGCCTTCGGTGTGCACCGCTTCCGCGATCCCCTGCCCGTCGTAGATGTCGGGGATCTTTCCCACTCCGATGGTCCGGACGCGGTTCTCCGCGACGAGGTCGAGGACGGTGCCCTTGGGCGGCGGCTGCGAGAAGTCGCGGCGGTTGTAGGTGCGCTTGAACCTGCCGCGCGCATCCCCCACGAACGGGCGCGCGATCACCCGCGCGATCCCGTACGGCTTTCCCAGGGTCCGCGCCGCTTCGCACCAGGCGTACAGCGTCCGCAGCGGCACCTTCTCCTCGTGCGCGGCGATCTGGAACACGCTGTCCGCGCTGGTGTAGACGATGGGCAGACCGGTCCTGAGGTGCTCCTCGCCCAGCTCGTCGAGGATCACCGTCCCGCTCGCGGTCTTGTTGCCCAGGTATCCCGGCGCGCCGGAGAGGCGGAGCCATTCGTCCATCAGCGCCTTGGGAAAGCCCTGCGGGAAGGTGGTGAAGCCCTTCTCCAGCACGACACCCATCATCTCCCAGTGCCCGGTGGTGGTGTCCTTGCCCACGGACAGCTCCGCCATCCGGCCGAACGCCGCTCGCGGCGCGCGGGCAGGCGGGCACCCGGCGATCGCGGTGACGTTCCCCAAGCCCCAGGCCGCGAGGTTCGGCACGGCGAGGCCGCCGACCTTGCGGGCGCAGTTCGCGAGCGTGTTCGCGCCAGCGTCCCCGTACGCCGCGGCATCGGGCAGCTCCCCGGCGCCCAGCGAATCGATGACGATGACGACGAAGCGGCCCATTCAGGACTTCGCGCCCGGGACCGTGCTCATGCCGGTGACGATGGCGACGCTGGCGCTCGCGCCCAGCCGGTTCGCCCCGGCCGCGACCATCCTGCGCGCGTCCTCGGTGGTACGCACTCCGCCGCTCGCCTTCACCCCTACGTCGTCGCCGACGATCTGGCGCATCAGCGCCACGTCCTCCGCGGTCGCCCCGCCGGGACCGAAGCCGGTGCTCGTCTTCACGAACGCGGCCCCCGCCGCCTTGGCGAGCGCGCAGCCGATCACCTTCTCGTCGCGGCTGAGGGCGCCGGTCTCCAGGATCACCTTCACCGGCCGCGGCCTCACCGCCTGCACCACCTCGCGGATGTCGCACTCCACGTACGCGTAGTTCCTCGCCTTGAGCTGGCCGATGTTGATCACCATGTCGATCTCCGCCGCTCCCGCGCGGACGGCCTCGCGGGCCTCGAACACCTTGGCGCCGGTCGTGGCGGCGCCGAGCGGGAACCCGGCCACCGCGATCGCCTTGGTGCCGCTGCCCTCGAGGAGCCGGGCGCAGAGGGCGACGTTGGCCGGGTTCACGCAGACGGTGGCGAATCCGTACCTGCGCGCCTCGTCGCAGAGCTTCACCAGATCGTCGCGCGTCGCATCGGGTTTCAGCAGGGTGTGATCGATGTAGGGCGCCAGGTCCCGGCTGGTGCGGATGGCGAGCGGAGTCAGCCGCGCGGTCCCGATCTCGAGCAGTCCGCGGGCGCTGCAGCCGAGGTGCTCTTCGCAAGGGGAGCACCCGCCGCTGTCGCACTCCTTCGGCTCGTCCGCGGGCGTCGCGGGGGCGCAGATGGGCTGCTCCCGTCCGATCCGCTCCGTGCGCAGCCGCTCGAGCGCCTTCCCGGCGATGAGCGAAGCCAGGTCATCGAGCGGATCGGCCATGGCGCCCGGCGTTGTACCATGCCGCTTCCGTGCGCGTGCTCCTCATCGCCCTGCTCTCCGCGGGCTGCTGGTGCCAGTTCTCCGGCCCTCGCTGGCACGGGCCGGGCACCGATCATTTCGACGGGGAGAGGTTCCACAACCAGATCCCCGGCGACTTGATGCTTGCGGACATCGCCCGCTGGGCCCGCGGGCGCCATCCCGGCAAGTGGCCGGACTTCGCCGATGCGCCGCCGGCGCCGGCTTCGCCCGAGCGGGTGGGCAAGGGCGAGTTGCGGATCACCTTCGTGAACCACGCCACCGTGCTGGTGCAGATGGACGGCGTCAACCTGCTCACCGACCCCATCTGGGGAGAAGTCGCCGGCCCGGTGCCGTACATCGCGCGCAAGCGCCACCGGCCGCCGGGTCTGCGCTTCGAGGACCTCCCGCCCATCGACGCGGTGCTGCTCAGCCACGATCATTACGACCACATGGACCTGCCCACGCTGCGGCGGCTGGTGGCCACGCACCATCCCCGCATCCTGGCCGGACTGGGACAGGCGGCCTTGCTCTCCAGCTTCGGCATTACCGACGTGACCGAGCTGGACTGGTGGCAGTGGACGGGCGTGAGCGGGTTGAGGATCTGGGGAGTCCCGGCGCGCCACGGCTGCCGCCGCGGGGCGTGCGACCACAACGGGCGCCTCTGGCTCGGGTTCGTCGTGCGCTCGCCGTCGGGAAGCGTCTACTTCGCGGGCGACACAGGGTACGGGCCGCACTTCCAGGACATCGCCGAGCGCTTCGGCCCGATGCGGGTGGCGCTGCTCCCGATCGCGCCGGGGCTGCCGCGGAAGCTGTTCGCGCCGGTGCACCTGGATGCGCGCGACGCGGCGATCGCCGCGCGCACGCTCCGGGCTCAGGTCAGCATCCCCATCCACTTCGGCACTTTCGCCCAGGGCGACGAGGCGGACGGCGAGGCGGAGGCGAAGCTGCGGGCGGCGCTGCGCGAGCCGGGGAGCGCCCGGTTCGTCATCCTGCCGAACGGCGGGAGCTTTACCAGCTCACCAGCGGCGGGAGGCTCATGAAGATCGCGTCGACGTTGCCGCCGCTCTTCAGGCCGAAGAGCGTGCCCCGGTCGTAGATCAGGTTGAACTCGACGTAGCGGCCCCGCCAACGGAGCTGCGCCGCGCGATCCGCCTCCGTCCACGGCATGCCGCGACGGCGCTCGACGATGGGGGTGTAGGCGGGGAGGAACGCGGCGCCGACCTGCCGCACGAAGTCCCAGTGCTGGTTGCCGCGCAGGTAGTCGAAGAACACGCCGCCCACGCCGCGCTCGGAATTGCGGTGGGCGATGAAGAAGTACTCGCGCGCCCACTGGGAGAAGCGCGCGTACCGTTCCGCGCCGCACGCCTGCTGCAGCACGCCGTGGAAGTGCGCCGTATCCTCCGGGAAGGGTCGGAACGGCGTCAGGTCCATGCCGCCTCCGAACCAGGAGGCCTCGCCCGCTTCCAGGTTGCGCACGTTCATGTGCACCACCGGAACGAAGGGGTTCCTGGGGTGCAGGACCAGCGAGACGCCGGTGGCGAAGAACGGCTTGCCGGCGAGATCTTCGAACGTCGGCGGCTGCACGTCGTCGCCGCGCGAGGCCTGCGCGGCCCCCGGCGGCGCAGGCGGAAAGCGCTCGCCGTGCACCGCGGAGAAGTTGCAGCCGCCCTTCTCGAACAGCTCGCCGCGCAGCTCGCTCATCTCGCCGCCGCCGCCGCCCTGGCGCTGCCAGGCCGTGCGGCGGAACGTCGCGCCCAGGCCCTCCAGTTCCTGGAGGCCGGCCACGATCCCGTCGCGCAGCTCGCGGAACCGCTGCTCTACCTCGGCGCGCAAGCTCTGCATGCGTCCACTCCTACCACCGGGTGCACGTTTTTCGCGCCTGCGGCGGCGGACCTGAGTGAATCCCCGCGGCACACCGGTTGCTCACACCTGTGAAAGGAGGTGGCGCGTGGAGCTTTCCGTCCGGTTTCCGGGGAAGAAGAAGGTGGATGTGGCCGTCGGCTCGTTCGTCATCCACACAGACCAGAGCGTCGCGCACGGAGGCGACGGAACTGCGCCCGAGCCCTTCGACGTGTTCCTCGCGTCGATCGGCTCCTGCGCCGGCGTCTACGTGCTGGCGTTCTGCAACTCGCGGGGAATCCCCACCGATGAGATCCGCATCGAGGAGAAGGCCCAGTTCGACCGCGGCACGCTAGCCAGCGTCACGCTCGATGTCATCGTGCCGCCCGGGTTCCCGGCCAAGTACCTGCAGGCGCTGCAGGTCGCCGCTTCGAGCTGCCCGGTGAAGCGGGCGTTCGACGCCAGGCCGGAGATTTCCATCCGTACCTTGCAACAGGCCGTCGAAGCGCGGGTCTGACGAGACGCCGAAAAGCGAAAAGGCCCCGGTGCGGGCGCACCGGAGCCTTTCCATCGGACGAATTCCGTATCGTGTCCCCGAATTACTTCCTTCCCGCGTTGACGGCGGCGCTGACTTCGGCGGCGAAGTCCTTCGTCTCCTTGGTCAGCCCCTCGCCCAGCGCGTACCGCGTGTAGCGGCGGATCTGGATGTTCTCGCCGATGACGGCGACGGCGGCGTTGACCTCGTCCTGGACGCTGCGCTTGCCGTCCGGATCGCGGAAGAACGCCTGCTCCAGGAGGCAGTTGTCCTTGTAGAACTTCTCCAGCTTGCCGGGGATGATCTTCTCCAGCATGGCCTCCGGCTTGCCCTGCTCGAGCAACTGCGCGCGGTGGATGCTCTTCTCCTCGGCGATCACGTTCGCGGGGACCTCCTCGCGGCGCAGCCACCTCGGGTTGCTCCAGGCGATCTGCATGGCGACGTCCTTCACCAGCGCCAGGAACTTCTCGTTCCGGGCGGTGAAGTCCGTCTCGCAGTTCACCTCCACCAGCACGCCGATCTTGCCGCCCAGGTGGATGTAGCTGCCCACCGCGCCTTCGGTGGCGCTGCGGCCGGCCTTCTTCCCGGCGGTGGCCAGGCCCTTCTCGCGCAGCCAGGTGATGGCCTTGTCCACGTCGGCGCCCGACTCGAGCAGCGCCTTCTTGCAGTCCATCATCCCCGCGCCGGTCTTCTCGCGCAGGTCCTTCACCATCGCCGAAGTCACTTCCGCCATCGCCAGTTACTCCTCCACCTTCGCTTCGCCGCCTTCGGGGGCGGCAGCCTCGCCGGCGCTCAGCGTCGGCGGCTTGTGCTCCACGATCGGGCCCGGGGCCGCGTCGGGCTCGGCGCGCATCATCGGGCGCCGTTCGCCAGGCCGGCCTCCGCGCATCCCGCCGCGCCGGCTGTCGCGCCGCCCGCGCCGCTCGGAAGCGGCATCCCGATCGCTGCCTTCCTCCTGCTCGGCCTGCTGCGGCTCGCCGGCGTGGTGCGCCTGGTAGCGCGCCTTGCCCTCGATGGCCGCATCCGAGATCTTTCCGCAGAACAACCGGATCGAGCGGATGGCGTCGTCGTTGCCCGGAATCACGTAGTCGATCCCTTCCGGATCGCAGTTCGTGTCCACCAGCGCGACGATGGGAATGCCGAGCCGCGTCGCCTCGTGGATGGCGATGTGCTCCTTCTTGGGGTCGATCACGAAGAGGCACCCGGGAAGCCGCGACATCTCCTGGATGCCGCCCAGGTTCTTCTTCAGCTTGTCCATCTCGTTCTGGAGCAGCGCCACCTCCTTCTTCGGCAGCTTCTCGAAGGTGCCGTCGGTGGACATCTTCTCCAGCGTCTTCAACCGATCGATGCCGCTCTTGATGGTCTTGAAGTTGGTCAGCGTTCCGCCCAGCCAGCGGTTGGTGACGTGGAACTGGCCGGAGCGCGTCGCCTCCTCGATCACCGCGTCCTGCGCCTGCTTCTTGGTGCCGACGAACAGCACCGAGCCGCCGCGCGAGCAGACGTCGCTGACGAACTTGAAGGCCTCGCGCGCGAGCCGCACCGTCTTCTGCAGATCGACGATGTAGATCCCGTTGCGGGCGCCGAAGATGTACGGCTTCATCTTCGGGTTCCAGCGCTTGGTCTGGTGGCCGAAGTGGACGCCGGCCTCGAGGAGCTGGCGCATGGTGATGCCCTGCGCAGGCTGCATCGCTTGCGTCATGGCCGCAGGCGGCTCCGAAGCCGGCGGTGGCGGCGATGTGGTCACGGGTACAGCGGTCTCGACGTTCTCGGACATTGTTTTTTCTCCTCCACCTCCGTCGCGCCAAAGCGGGCCCACTGCGGGAACCCCGCCCTGATCGGGAGGTGTGCGTAGTTGGACTACAGGGACGGCTCACACTCTCCGGAAAACAAACCGGAAAGGAGCGCGCGATCTAACAGGATCCGACGTCTGGCGCAAGCCTATCCGAGGGGCTTGCCGCCTGTGACTCCGGGCACTTCCCCCACGACCCAGGGCGTCTGGACGGAGCCAAGGGCGACGCAGTTCGCTCCCTTGGTCGCCGCGCAATCAAGGATGGCAGGGCTCGGGTGGTGGGCTTGGATCGACGGCCACGGTCTATTCCGCCGGCGCACCGCCCTCTTCCAGCGGCAGGTGGCACTTCTTGTACTTCTTCCCCGACCCGCACGGGCAGGGGTCGTTGCGGCCCACCCGCGGGCCGGCCCGGATGATGGGCGCGGTCTGGTTCTGCACCACCGTGCCGCCCTGCCCGCCCGAGGCGGTGGGCGACTCTCCGTGGGTCTCGATGGTCGGCTGTGCCCGGCGCTGCGGCAACGGGGGCAGCGAGGTGCTGGCCCGGCCCTGCGCGGGCTGCGGCGTCGCGGCCGCCTGCGGCTGCACCGGCTCGACGCGCATCACCATGGAGATGGCGCTCGCGGCGATACGCCCCTTCATGATCTGGAAGAGCTCGAAGCCTTCCTTCTTGTATTCGATCTTCGGGTCCTTCTGCCCGTACCCACGCAGGTGGATGCCCTGGCGCAGGTGGTCCATCTGCAGCAGGTGGTCCTTCCAGAGCTGGTCGATGGTGTTCAGGTACAGCCACTGGGTGTAGAGGCGGAAGTCGTCGCCCAGGCCTTCGAACTTCACCTTCAGCTTCTTCTCCGCGACGTTGAAGATGTCGAGCTGGAGCTTCTCCTTGTCGGGCGATGCGCCCTCGAAGCTCATGTCGATGTTGAACTGCTCGCGGACGCGCTGCTGCAGCGCCTTGATGTCGAACTCGTCGTTCTTCCCCCGGGGCACCGCCTCCTCGACGATCTCGATGATCAGGTCCTCGATCAGATCGTAGAGGTGCTCCTCCTGGTCCTTCCAGGTGACCACCTTCTCGTGCCGGGTCTTCTTCTTGGTCTTCGGGTCTTCGGTGAACCAGACCAGCGGCACGCCCGCCCCCGACGCCAGCACTTCCTTGCGCATGGCGTAGATGGTCTTGCGCTGCTGGTTCATCACGTCGTCGTACTCGAGCAGGTTCTTGCGGATGTCGAAGTTCTGCCCCTCCACCCGCTCCTGCGCGCCCTGGATGGCCTTGGTCAGCCAGGGATGCTCGATGGGCTCGTTCTCCTGCACCCCGAAGGTGTCCATCAGCTTGGAGATGCGGTCGCTGGCGAAGATCCGCATCAGGTCGTCTTCCAGGGAGAGGTAGAACTTGGACGAGCCGGGGTCGCCCTGGCGCCCGGAGCGGCCGCGCAGCTGGTTGTCGATGCGCCGCGACTCGTGCCGCTCGGTGCCGAGGATGTGCAGCCCGCCGAGCCCGACCACCTCGTCGTGCTCCTTCGCGCACTCGCCCTTGTACT
Source organism: Deltaproteobacteria bacterium (assembly GCA_041499865.1). Lineage (GTDB taxonomy): Bacteria > Myxococcota > Myxococcia > Myxococcales > 40CM-4-68-19 > 40CM-4-68-19. The sequence continues at coordinate 1,717 of JBGQLA010000011.1, read as the reverse complement.
TCGCCACCGCCGCGTCGTGGCGCTGCTTCCAGGCGGCGTACTCCGCCCGGTACACCTGCTCCACTTCCGCCGCGGTGACCGGGGCGAACTTGCCGTCGCCCTCCGCCTTGGCCTTCTCCACCCGCGCCTGCACCAGCCGCCCTTCGATCTCCACCGGGCCTGGCTCCGGGCCCACTTCGCGCTTCGCCAAAAACTCGGGGTTGCCGCCGAGGAGGATGTCTGTGCCTCGGCCGGCCATGTTGGTGGAGATGGTGATCCGCCCCTTGCTTCCCGCCTGGGCGACGATCTCCGCCTCGCGCTCGTGTTGCTTGGCGTTGAGCACGTCGTGCGCCACACCGCGCTTCTTCAGGAGGTTCGAGAGCACCTCGCTCTTGGCGATGCTGACGGTGCCCACCAGCACCGGCTGGCCCTTCTTCCAGCGCTCCTCCACGTCGTCGCAGACCGCCTTGAACTTCTCGCGCTCGGTCTTGTAGACGGTGTCCTGGAGGTCCTTGCGGACGTTCACCCGGTTGGTGGGGATCACCAGCACCTCCAGCTTGTAGATCTGGGCGAACTCGGAGGCCTCGGTGTCCGCGGTGCCGGTCATCCCGGCGAGCTTGGTGTAGAGGCGGAAGTAGTTCTGGAACGAGACCGTGGCCAGCGTCTGGTTCTCGTTCTCGATCTTCACGTTCTCCTTCGCCTCCACCGCCTGGTGCAGGCCGTCGCTCCACCTCCGCCCGGGCATCAGGCGGCCGGTGAAGTCGTCGACGATGATCACCTCGCCGTCCTTCACCACGTACTCGTGGTCCTTGCGGTAGAGCGTGTGCGCCCGCAGCCCCTGCTCGACGTGGTGCAGGGTCTCGATCTGCTCCGGGTCGTAGAGATTGCCCACCCCGAGCTTCGCCTCCACCTTCTCCACGCCCTCGTCGGTGAGCACCACCGAGCGCGCCTTCTCGTCCACCGTGTAGTCGCGGTCGCGGACCAGGCCCGGGATCACCTTGTTGATCTTGTAGTACTTGTCCGTCGACTCCTCGGAAGGCCCGCTGATGATCAACGGCGTCCTCGCCTCGTCGATGAGGATGGAGTCCACCTCGTCCACGATGGCGTAGTGCAGCTCGCGCTGGACGTAGTCGGCGAGCCGGAACTTCATGTTGTCGCGCAGGTAGTCGAAGCCGAACTCGTTGTTCTGGCCGTAGGTGATGTCGGCGCCGTATTCCTTCTGCCGCTGCCGGTCGGTGAGCCCGTGCACCACGCACCCGACCGAGAGGCCCATCTGCCGGTAGAGGCGGCCCATCCACTCCGCGTCGCGCTTCGCCAGGTAGTCGTTCACCGTGACCACGTGGACGCCCTTGCCTTCCAGCGCGTTGAGGACGCAGGGCAGGGTCGCGACCAGCGTCTTGCCTTCGCCGGTCTTCATCTCGGCGATCATCCCCTTGTGCAGCCCCATCCCGCCGATCAGCTGGACGTCGAAGTGGCGCATCCCCAGGACCCGCACGCTGGACTCGCGGGTGAGGGCAAAGCAGTCGGGGAGGATGCGCTCGAGCACCTCCGACTTCTGCAGCGGCGGCGCATCCGCCACCTCCTTGCGCCAGGCCCGCACCTGCTCGCGGATCTGCTCGTCGGAGAGCGACTTGGCCCAGCCCTCGCGCTCGTTGATCTGCCCGACCAGGGGCTGCATGCGCTTCAGCTCGCGCTGGTTCTTGGTGCCGACGATCTTCTTCAGAACGTAGTCGAACAT
>JBGQLA010000010.1:0-29650 GCA_041499865.1 Deltaproteobacteria bacterium | reverse complement strand
CTCCCACGGCTTGAGGATGAAGCGGTAGAGCAGGCCCTCGTTGATCGCCTTGAGCGCGACCGAGGTGTCGGGAAAGGCGGTGAGCAGCACCCGCAGGGCACGGGGGCGCACCTCGCGGACGCGGGCGAGGAACTGCAAGCCCGTCATCTCGGGCATGCGCTGGTCGGTGATCACCAGGTCGATGTCGTGAACCATCGCCATCTCGAGCGCACGGACGGCGGAGGTCGCCGAATGAAGGGCGATGTCCGACTCCGTCTCGAACACCCTTTTCGCCAGATTGAGCGCGAGCGGCTCGTCGTCCACGACCAGCAGGCGGTAGGAGGGTTCCGGCACGGCGCAAATGTTACCACCGTCGTTGATCGCAGCCCAAGGGACCGATATCTTTTCTTTTATGCCTTTGGGGAAGAGGGGACACGCGCTCTCCAGCGCCGTCGCCGCCGCTCGCGTCGCGGTGGCGCCGCGGCCCGATCCGCGCGTCGCGGCGGAGCTGACCCGGACCCTGACCGCGCGCGCGACGGCTTCCTCCTGGGCAGCCCTGGTGATCGTCCCGTTCACCATCATCGGCTACGACGCGGCCTATTTTCCCGAGCAGCTCCCGAAGGGCGTGCTGGCGGCGGTGGTGGCCGACGCGCTGATCGTGGCGCTCCTGGCCGGCCTCCGCCGCCGGCTCTTCGACCGCTATTCCTGGCTGCCCTTCGCCCTGCTGGCCGGCGTGATCTGCAACGTCACCGAAGCGGTGAACCTGATGCTCACCGGCGGTACGGCGCAGAGCGATTTCGTCTTTCCCTACTACCTGATCTCGTTCGCCATCGCCGTGTTCTTCCCGGCGCCGGTGCTGGCAGTGGTGGCCACGGCCGCGCTGCTGCCGCTCGCGTACGTGTCGGCGGCGGTCCTGGGCAACGAGCCGCTCGGGGCCAAGCACTTCATCTCCACTCTCATGTTGCTCGTCGACTCCGCCTTGATCACCTGCATCGGCAACCGGGTGGTCACGAACCTCTTCGTCCGGGAAGTCACCTTGCGCATCGACCTGGAGAAAGCCAACGAGCGCCTGCGCGAGCTGGACCGGCTGAAGAGCGAGTTCTTCGCGAACGTGAGCCATGAGCTGCGCACGCCGCTGACCCTGATCCTCGCGCCGGCCGCGTCGCTCTCGCGCGAGACCCAAGGTCCTCTCGGCGAAGGGCAGCGCACGCTGGTCGAGACCATCCACCGGAACGCCACCCGCCTGCTGCAGCTGATCAACGATCTGCTGCTGCTGGCGAAGCTCGAGTCCGGCGAGCCGCGCATCGACCGCGTCCCGGTCGACGTCGGCAAGTCCGTGCTCCGGCTCGCCGAGGAGACCCAGGCCTACGCGCACTCCCTGGATCTGCGCCTGGAAGTGGAGATCGCGCCGGGCGGGCCGTTCATCTGGAGCGGCGACGAGCGGCACCTCGACCGCATCCTGCTGAACCTGGTCTCCAATGCCTGCAAGTTTTCCCGGGCCGGCGGAGTGGTGAAGGTGGCCGTGGGAGGCAACCGCGAGGGGACCTGGCTGAGCGTCGTCGACCACGGCATCGGCATCGCGGACGCGGACGTCGACCGGATCTTCGACCGGTTCGTGCAGATCGACTCCTCGGCCACCCGGCGGTTCCAGGGCACCGGCATCGGGTTGAGCATCGTCAAGCAGCTGGTGACGCTGCACGGCGGCCGCATCGCCGTGATGAGCGAGCCGGGCCGCGGGTCCACGTTCGTGGTGAACCTGCCCGCCGCTCCGCGCGGCACGGTGGCCGTGGTGCCGATCAGCGCGCCCGAGATTCCCAAGGTTCGCCTGGAGCCCGCGTTGCCGGCGCCGGCCGAGGCGATCGGCGCGGCCGGCGCGCGCGTGGCCCTGGTCGAGGACAACGCGGATCTGCTCGGCTACCTCGCCCAGGAGCTCGGCCGCTGGTACCGGGTGACGCCGTTCTCCGACAGCAGCCGGGCGCTCCGGGAGATCGCCGCCGATCCGCCGGACCTGATCGTTTCCGACATCATGATGCCAGGCGTGGACGGCATCACCCTTGCCCGGCAGGTGCGCGCCGACCCTCGCACCGCCGAAGTCCCGGTGGTGCTGCTCTCCGCGCGGGAAGAGGTGGAGGCGAAGCTCGCCGGCTTCCAGGCGGGCGCGGACGATTACGTGCACAAGCCGTTCGACCTCCAGGAGTTGCGCGCGCGCATCGAGCTCCATCTGCGCCTGCGCGCCCAGGCGCGGGAGATCCGGTTGGCTCTCGAGCAGCTGAAGAAGGCGGAGACCTCGCTGGTGCAGAGCGAGAAGATGGTCGCGCTGGGAAGGATGGTCGCGGGGGTCGCGCACGAGATGAACAACCCGCTCCATTTCCTCCGCGGGAACCTCTCCCTGCTCCGCCGTCGGATGGCCGGCGACAACTCCGCGGGGCCCATGCTCGCGGACATCGAGGAGAGCGTGGAGCGGATGACCGCCATCACCCGGCAGCTGCTCCTCTTCGGCCGCAAGCAGCCCGGCGAGGGGTCCGCGGTGGTGAATCTCTCGGAGGTGGTCCCGCTGGCGGTGAAGATGGTGGCCCCGCAGGTCCCCAGGGGCGTGCGCATCCTCCAGCAGATCGATGGCGAAGCCGTCCGGGCGAACCCACAGGACTTGTTCCAGGTGATCCTCAACATCATCCACAATGCCGTGCAGGCCGTGGACCCGGAGAGCGGCGAGGTGCGTATCGCCGCGGCGCGCAGCGGCGATCGGATCGAGCTCTCGGTGATCGACAACGGCTGCGGGATCACCAAGGAGAACCTCTCGCGCATCTTCGAGCCGTTCTTCACCACCAAGGCGCCCGGGTCCGGCACCGGCCTGGGCCTCTCCATCGTGCAGGAGTTGGTCACCGCGCAGCAGGGCACGGTGCGCGTCCAGAGCGAGCCCGGCCACGGCACCACGGTGTCGGTGTCGCTGAAGGCGGTGACCGGATGAACCGCGTCGCCGCGCTGGTCGACTCTGCCCTGAAGAACGCCTGGTCGTTCGACGAGCTGCCCTGGCACCTCGAGGTGAACCCCGAGCGGGACGCATTCTCGGACGAGAGCTTCTTCGTGGGCGGGCTTTCCCCGTTCCAGTCGATGACGGTGGCGCAGCGGCGCGCCTTCGTCTTCCGGGAGACCTGCTTTCATCTCTCCAACCTGCTCGCCGGCGAACACAGCGGCGAGTACCTGGTCGCGCAAGTGATGGTGCTCACCGCTCAGGACCGGCCCGGCGACCGCGAGTTCCTCTCGGTGATGGCGCAGGAAGAAGCGAAGCATTTCCTCGCGCTGCAGCGCTACCTCTCGGAGAAAGCCGGCATCCTCTATCCGCCTTGCCGCCGGCTCCACTCGGCCCTGCACTCGCTGGAGCAGTGCGCCTCGCCGGAGGTGAAGCTGCTCGTCGGCCAGATCGTATTCGAGTGGACGGCCGCCTCGCTGGTTTCCACGCTGCTCACCAAAGCGCGCGAGCCGCTGCTCTCGGCGCTGCTGCGCGCGAACCTCAAGGACGAGGCCAGGCACCTGGCGTACGGCCACGAGCTGCGCGCACCGCTCGCCCGGGTCCTCGGCGGCCGGGTCTCCTCCGGGATGGAGGACCTCGTCTTCGAGAGCATTCGCGCCAGCGTCGCCGCCCTGCTGGCGGAGCCCGTCTGGGCCGAGCTCGGGCTCCCCGCGCGCCGCATGCGCCGCCACGCACTCGATCGGCTGGAGCGGCTGGGCGTGCTCCACCGCTACCGGACGCTGGTGCCGGAGCAGCTCGAGCGCTGCGGGTTCCCCGTGACGCGCCTGCGTCGCCGGCTCGGGCAGGGGCTGGTGAAAGGGCTGATCGCGGATGCCTGACTCCATCGCGGCGCGCCTCCTGGCGCGTGCCGCAAACGAGCCCTCGAGGCCTGCGGTCCACCTGCTGCGAAGCGTCTCGAAAGGGGCTTTTCGCGACGAAGAGGTGACGCTCGGCGACTGGGTGCAAGGCGCTGGCACCTGCGCGGCAGCCCTGGTCGGCATGGGCCTGAGACGCGGCGATCGCGTGCTCCTCTGCGTCCCGACGGGGCGCGCCTTCCTGGAGGGCTTCCTCGGCGCCTCGATGATCGGGGCGGTCCCGGTCCCCTTGCCGTCGCTCGAGGGGTTCGCGCGGCCTTCGGCGTTCGTGCACCGGCTCAACAGCGTCGTCCGCGACGCCGCGCCGTCCGCGGTCTTCGCCGACCAAAGGACCGCCTCCTACCTGCGCGATTCGGGGCTCCTCGACCCGAATCTCCCGGTCATCGAGCCCCGCGCGCTGGAACGGATGCGCGCGCCGGAGTTCCGGCCGGCGACCGGAGACGAGCCGGCGCTGATTCAATACACCTCGGGGAGCACGGACATCCCGCGAGGCGTGGTCATCACTGCCGCGAACCTCGCCTCCAACGTGGACGCGATGGGAAAGGCGCTGCGCCTGACCGCCGACGATCGCGTCGTCTCCTGGCTGCCGCTGTACCACGACATGGGGCTGATCGGCGGGCTGCTCTCGCTGGTCGCCCATGGCGCCACCTCGTGGCTCCTCTCGCCCCTCGAGTTCATGCTTCGGCCCGCGAGCTGGATGCAGGCGGTGTCGCACGCGCGAGGGACCCTCACCGTCGCTCCGAACTTCGCCTATGGGCTGGTGGCGCGCAAAGTCGCCGACCAGGACCTGCAAGGTCTCGATCTCTCCACCCTGCGCGGCTCGATCAACGGCGCGGAGCCCATCGATCCCGCGACTGCGGACGCGTTTTGCCGGCGCCTGGCGCCCGCCGGGTTCCGGCGGACCGCGTACTTCCCCGTGTATGGCCTCGCGGAGGCCACCCTCGCGGTGGCCTTTTCGCCGATGGAAAGGGGAGTGAAGATCGATCGCGTTCGCCGCGACGAGCTTGCCCGTGGCCGGGCGATTCCCTGCGAGGCGGGAACGGGCGCGGTGGAGCTCGTCTCCACCGGCGTCGCCATCGAGGGCCACGAGATCACCATCGTCAACGCCGACCATGTGCCGCTGCCAGAGCGTCAGGTGGGCGAGATCTGGGTCCGCGGCCCGAGCATCTCCCCCTGGTACTTCGACCAGCACCAGCCCCACCGGGAGCGGCGCACCTCGCTGCGCACCGGCGACGTCGGCTACCTCGCGGACGGCGAGCTGTACGTCGTCGATCGGCTGAAGGACCTGGTGATCGTGGCCGGCCGCAACTATGCGCCCTCGGACATCGAGCGCGCCGCCGAGCGCGTCGAAGGCGTGCGGGCCGGACGGTCCGTCGCGTTCGGGGTGACCGATCCGGAGCACGGCACCGAATCGTTGGTGATGCTCGCGGAGGTGCAGCCTCGCGCGGACGACGAACTGACCGATCTCGCCGGCGCCGTCCGCACCGCGGTCTCAGAGGCGATCGGGCTCACGCCGGCGGAGGTCTGCCTGCTGATGCCGGGCACGCTCGCGCGCACCTCCAGCGGCAAGCTGATGCGCCGCGATGCGCGCGACCGCTACCTCCAGGGCAACCTCGAAGCGAGCAGGGCCGTGCGCCCGCTTTTCCCTGTCCGGCTGGCCCGGGCGGCCCTGGGAATGCTCGGACGCTACCTCGTCCGGCGCCGCAGCGCACTCTAGCGCTTCAGCGTCCGAGGGCGCGTGCCGCCCGGCGGGACACCAGCGAACCGCCGGAGGCCGCGTATCGCAGGATTCCCCCGTACACCGCGGGAAACCCGAAGAGCGCGTGCGCGAGCACGTCCACCTGCGAGGGATGCGTCAGCTCACCCTCCTCGAGCGCGTGCAGGGCTTCGTCCGCCAGCGCCAGCGCGACGCGTTCCGCGACGCCGCTGGCCGAACCCTTGCGGACGCGGCGCCAAAGGGCGTGGGGGAGGCGGTAGCCGAACTCGAGCAGTGCCTCCCGCGCGGGGGCGGACCCGATCGCCCCTTGGAAGGCGGCGACCAGTCGCTCACTCACGAATCGATCCTTCGCTCGCGTCACTACCGGCGCGAAGCCCGCCTGCTCCAGCACCTGGAAAAGCGGCGCGCCGCGCCGCCAGGGACGAGCGGCGGACGCGGGAACCAACTCGATCGCTGGGACCGGCTCCTCGGGAAAAGGGAGGAAGGCGGCGCAATCCGCGCCGGCGCCGGGCCGCTCGAGAACGCAGGTGAAGGACCCTTTCACCTTCTTCGCAGCGAACACGATCGATCCCTGCCCTCGCAGCTCGATCCCGGGCAGGCGCCGCTCGCGCAGCATCCGCGAGAGCTTCCGCAGCGCCGCCGTCTGCGGCAGGACCGCGATCGTCATCCGCGGCGGCCGGGTGTACGAGGCGCTGCCGATGGCGGACGCCTTCGCCGCCTGCCGGACGAAGAAGAAGGACATGGCCCGGACGGATTCGGGTGTGCCGAGGCTGCGCCAGAAGCTCGCCAGCTCCTCGCCAGACCCGTCCCGTAGACGGTACCCGGGCGCGAACGGCAACTGCGCGAGCCGCAGGCATTCCGCTCCCAGCGGCCGCTCCGGGCCGGGCAGCTCCTCCAGCGGAGCGGGCCGGGAAGAGCGCGGGCGCCTCGCGGGCCGCTTCGGCCAGCCGCGCGCGCGCAGCCCCGAGAGGAACGAGCGCAGGGCGGCGCCGGACTCCTTGCCGCGCGCCACCTCGTCGACCAGCCCGATGCGCATCGCCTCGCGGGCGCCGATGCGCTCGCCGAGCAGGACCCGCATGCCCTGGCGCAGGCCGAGGAGCCGCGGCAGCCGCTGGGTGCCGCCGAAGAGCGGGATGAAGGCGTAGTCGCGCAGCTCGGGCATGTAGAAGTGCGTGTCGTAGCCGTCCGCCGCGAGCCGGTAGTCGCAGGTCAGCGCCAGCTCCAGCCCGCATCCGTAGCAGTTGCCGGAGATGGCGGCGATGGTGGGCACCGGCGCGAGGGCGAGCCGCTCGTAGCAACGCTGCAGGGCGTGCGCGCGCTCCATCGCCGCGCCCTCCGTATGCGAGGACGCCGCCAGGAGCAGCCCGACTCCGTTGACGAAGCTGCCGGGCTTGCCGCTCTGCAGCACCACCGCGCGTGCACCGGCATCGAGGCCCGCCTGCAGCTCCTGCTCGAGCTCCAGCGCCACCGCCGGCGTGAAGACGTTGACCGAGGATCCGCGGCTGTCGAGGGTCAGGTAGAGGATCCCGCCGCGCACCGTGCCGGTGCACCCCGCGCTCATCTCCGGTCTGCAAGGAATCGGGCGAGCGATCCGACCGTCAGGTCCGCGGGGTCGTCCACGCTGGCGATCCACTCCGGGAGGAAGACGGGACGGCCGAGCTGCTTCTCCAGCAGCATGGTCAGCTCGACCACCTTGAGCGAGTCGAGCCCGAGGTCGGCGAGGATGGAGGCGTCCGGGGTGATCCGGCTGCGCATCTTCCGCGGCACGAGCGCGACGAGCGCGTCGCGCACGTCGGGGAACAGCTCGGGATCCTGCTTGCGGGCACGCACCACCAGGACGGACCTCGGGTCTTGCTCGCGCCTGGAAAAATCCAGGGGCGCCGCTAGGCGCGATACTCGGGCGGGAACCATGGTGCTGTAAAGCGGCGCCGCACGCCTGCGCGGATTCCTCAGCGCGGTGCAGGTTCCGCCACCCTCGCGCGGAAGGCGAGCTCAGGCCGGGCGGGCGGCATCCCGCGCAAGAAGATCGGGCGCTCCGGCGCGGGTGAACGGCCGGGCGAAGTAGGTGTACCCCACGTACCCCAGCCACGATCGCTGCAGCAGCGCGGGGTGGATCTGCTTTGCGTGCTGGGCGTGCAGCCGCGGCAGCTCCGACCAGTGCACGCCCGGCTTGAGGTGGTGGACCGTGTGGTAGCCGTTGTTGAAGAGCAGCGCGTTCAGCGTCCAGGAGACGAAGTTCCGCGAATGGTTCCACTCGCTGTAGGCGTCGGTCTCGATGTGCTGCAGGTAGTTGACCACCTGGATGGAGAAGAGCGCCACCTGCTGGGGGATGACGAAGAAGAGCAGCGCCTTGCGCCAGTCGAGCAGGAGGAGCACGGCCATGGTCCCGAAGAACACCACGTACTCGGAGGCGGCGGAGTAGAACCCGGAGCGGTCGCGCTTCCAGAGGTCCTTGAGGAAGGCGTTGATGTCCTTGGTCTGCTCCAGATTTGTCAGCAGCGGGTACACCAGCAGCGCGGCGAGGTGGTTCCCCTCGAACCACTTGGGGGAGCGCGAGCTGTCGCCGGGCTTGTTGTTCAGCTTGTGGTGGATCTGGTTGTGCGTCGGGACCCAGGCGATCGCAGGGTGCCCGTAGAAGATGGCGATCCAGTAGCTGGTGACGAGGTTGAGCGCCTTCGACCGCCACATCCCGAGGTGGTTGTGGTTGTGGCTGATCACGGCCGTGGTGAAGAACATGAACAGCGTCGCCCCGTAGAGCACGGGATGCACGCGGCCGAGGTTCCAGTTCAGGACCGTGAGGACGGTCGTCAACGTGAGATAGACGAGGGTCCTGATGTCCGAGCGGTAACGTAGCATCCGGTCGTTCTCCGAGAGTTGGCGGAGGAAACTTAGAGCATGACCGTCCATCCGTGTCATCAGGCATCCGTGCCTGCCGTTTCGATGTAGGCGCGGGTGCAGCCGTCGCGCATACCGTCGACTTGAAACCCCGCCGGGCGAGCGGCGAGGCTCGCCGCATGCGAACCTGCCCGAAGTGCAAGACGCAGACGCTGGCGCCGCTGGCGCAGGATCGCGGCGGCGCCGCCGGCGACGTGGTCCCGCCGTCGCGCTGCACGCACTGCCTCGGGGTCTGGCTGCCGCACGAGGCGATCGGCCAGCACCCCATGGTCCCCGCCTCGATCGACAGCGAGAAAGCAGCGCCGGTCGCCGACGGCCTCGCCGGATTCTGCCCGCGCTGCCAGGGCCTCCTCGTCCGCGCCCGGTTCGAGGCCGGGCAGATCTTCCATCTCGATCGCTGTCCGGCCTGCGCCGGCGTCTGGTTCGACGCGGGCGAGTGGGCCGCCGTGGCGAGCAGCGAGTGGCTGGCCCACCTCGACGATCTCTGGGACCCGGTGTGGCGCCGGCGGGTGCGCGAGCAGCGGGCACAGGCGCGGCACCTGGAGGAGATCGAGCGGGCGCTCGGCGCCGAGACGCTGCGGTGCCTGCGCGGCGCCATCGACGCGCTGCGGGACCATCCCAAGCTAGCGCTCGGCCTCTCCTTTCTCATCGAGAAGCTGCGCGCGCCGTAGGGCCGGTCCGTCCGCTGCCCGACAGGGCGTGCGCTCCAGTCCCGCCGTCCCCATGTTCGGAACACGACGGGGTAGGAGGGGGGCTCACATGGGCGGGATCGGGAGGATGGCGGCGCTCTGCGGCGCGCTTCTGGCGTGCACGTCGGTGAAGATGGTCCAGCGGGAAGGCTGCTGGGTGAAGCAGACGGAGCGCACGCTGGGAGGGAGCAGCGAAGAGCTGGGGTTCTGCACCAAGGCGCGGCCGGAGTGGGCCGAGGATCGCCTTTCGCGGCTGGTCCAGGAATGCATGGCCCAGGCGGACTTCCGCTGGGAGAACCGCGCGCTCGCGGCCTGGCAGCGCAACCAGCCCATCCCTCCGCCCGACTCCGACGAGCAGATCGCGAAGACCTGCATGAGCGAGGCGGCCTCGGCGCTGGGCCTCGAGGCGCAGAACGACGCGCTCAGGTCGCGGCTGGCGGACGTCAGCCAGGATCGCGAATCGCTGCGGGACACCTCCGAGAAGAGCCGCGAGTTCCTCGAGGAGAGCAGCGACAAGATGATCGGCGCGCTGGGCGAGGCGGCGAAGAAGCCCGCGCCCTCGGCGGTGGCGACCGCCACCAGCGCCGGGACGGCGACAACCGAGAGCGATCAGCGATCGTCGCAACCCGGAGCTCTCCCCGCGCCGCCCACCGTGGTCGTCGCCGCGCCGCCGGCGACGGTGATCACGACGCCGGACGCCACCTCGGTGGCCCCGGTGGCGCAACCGGTGGCGAAGCCGTGCCCGGCCAGGCCGGCCAACCGCAAGCTCGCGGGAAAGAACGCTCCGGCTTGCGAGAAGCCCGCGGAGCCGGCGGACAAGACGGCGTCGCGCGATCCGCGGAAAACCTGATCGCGCGGGAGCAGCGCAAGGACAACGCGGGGACGCGGGCGGCCTGATTTCCGCCCGCGTCCCCGCCCCCCTCCAATGCGCGTTCGCGCACCGTCACACGGCGGCGAACGTCACGACGCCGGCAGGTTCGAATCGGCGATCGACTGGGGATCGGGGGCCGGCGCCGGAGCCTTCTCGGGCGGCGCGATCAGCAGCGAAACCGTATATGCGGCGGCGACCATCCAGGCGACCATCAGGCTGACCGGAAAACCCCACTCACGCAGCTTGTTCATGTGCATCGACCTCCCGTTTTCCGCTGCAGAGAGCACCCGGCGTGCCAGCGCGGAATCGCGAGCGCGCGGCCAGGAAGCGGCATCCGGCCGAAGCGCAACGGGTGGCGCCACAGGAGCGCTACCGCCGGAACGAGAGGGGATCCACGTGGAACCGGCGCAGCCAGCGCTGCACCTGCGTGCGGGCCTTGCCCAGGCTCCGCGCCACCGCCGTGACGTTGCCGCGGTGATCGCGCAGGAGCGCGATCAACTCCTCGCGCCGGGCCGCCTCCGGACCGCCCGCCGGCGGCGCGGGCGGCAGCGAATCGGCGGAAGTGCGCACCGGATCGGGAAGGTGCTCCACCTCCACCTGGCCACCCGCGGCCAGCACCAACGCTCCGGCCAGGCACTTCTCCAGCTCGCGAACGTTCAAGGGCCAGCGGTGGCGAAGCAGGGCGCGGGCAGCCTCGACGCTGAAGGTGACGGCGGGGGCCTCCGACCTCTCCAGAAGCGCCGCGGCGAGGAGCCCGAAGTCCTCGCGCCGTTCGCGCAGCGGCGCAAGCGTGCAGCGGTAGCCGGAGAGACGCGCGAGCAGGTCGGGCCGGAAGCGCTGCTCGCCTGCCAGGGCGTCGAGATCGCGGTGCGTCGCGGCCAGGACGCGCACGTCGACCTTGACCGCCCGTTCCGACCCGACGGCGCGCACCTCTTCTTCCTGCAGCACGCGCAGCATCGCCGCCTGGGCGGGAGGGGGAAGGTCGCCGACCTCGTCGAGGAGCAGGGTGCCGGAGTCCGCCGAGAGGAAGAGCCCGGGGTGATCGTCGGTGGCGCCGGTGAAGGCGCCCTTGCGGTGGCCGAACAGCTCCGACTCGACGAGGGTCGAGGCGATGGCGCCGCAGTTGATCGGCAGGAACGGTCCCTTCCGCCCGGAGATGGCGTGGATCGCGCGCGCGATCACCTCCTTGCCGGTGCCCGTCTCGCCCTGCAGCAGGAGGGGAATCCGCGAGGCGGCGACGCGCCGGAGCCTCGCCATCTCCGCGGCGAGGCCCGGGAGCAGGGTGGAGAATCCCGGCGGCGCTTCTTCCTTCGCCGGCGGGCCGAGCACGTCGGGGCCCGTGGCAGGAAGCGCTTCCCTGAAGATGAACAGCGTGTGTCCGAGCTCGAGGATCGCGCCGTCGGCCAGCGGCGTGCGCTCCACCCGGCGCCCGTCGCAGTATGTCCCGTTCTTCGAGCCGGTGTCGGCGAGCACCCAGGACCCGAGGACGCGCTGCAGCCGGGCGTGCGCCGCGGACATCCGAGGATCGGGGACGCCGATCCGCAGCGTGCTCGCACCCTGCTCGCGCCCGTGCTCGCCGGAGAGGCGCGGCGCGCGTCCGAGGGTCGCCGTCTCCGCGCCCGCCAGCGAGAAGCGCGCGCCACCCTCGAGCGGCCGGTCGCAGCGGAAGACGATGAAGAGGTACGGCTCGCCCGGTCCCGCATCCCGCCGCGGCTTTTTCGTCCGGGTGACCGTGCGGGCCGGAGCCACGCCGCGATTCTGCCACTTCGGCGCCACTGTGGCGCGCCCGCCCCCACTCTCCTACCCCGCGCGAGAGTGGCGCTCCTCTCCCTTCCTCGCCCCCTTGCTCGCGCACCCGCCCGTTCGTGTACCGATCCCGCAATGGAACGAGGGGGGAGTCTGATGCAATTCGACACCAAGACTGAATCCTGGACGCCTGCGCACGACGCGGGCCTCCGCCTGAGAAGTCCCTGGATGCTGGCCGTTGCCCTCGCCCTGGTGGCGCTCGGCGCCGCGGCGCTGATCGCCGGTCCCCAGCACGAGCAGAAGCCCAGGGCCGCCGTCGCGGCCGTGATGCCCTGATTTTTTTTGACCCGTCGCACGCCGCGGCTGACAGTCGTGGTGAGAGCGCCCCTGCGCCCAGAGGACAATCGATGACCAGGACCGCCCGAATCGCCGCAGCCGCCATCGCCGCATGCGCCGCGTGCAAGCAGCAGGAGGCGCCGAAGACGGCGACCCTCACCCTCGGACAGGTCATCGACCGGACGGGCTCGATCGCCACCCCGAGCTGGGCAGACTCCATCCGCCTCGCCGTGGGCAGCGCGAACCAGGGGCTGAAGCAGGCGGGCCACGCAAACCTGCACTTCGCCGTCGCCGAGGGCAACTCCGGCAACGCTCCGGAGATGTCGCAGGCCGCGGCGCTGGAGGTGGTGAAGAAGCAGGGCGCCAAGGCGGTGATCACCGACTCCAGCCAGGACGACATCGCGGTGAACATGCTCGCCTGGGACGGCGACCCGGCCCACGCGCTGGAGGTCCCGGTGGTGTGCATGGCCTGCACCTCGCCGAACATCAACAACCCCGCGGCGACCGACGCGAGCCCGGTGAAGCAGGCGGCCCTGCGCAACTCCAAAGGCTGGAATTTCCGCACCACCCTGAGCGACGCCTACCAGGCGCGGGTGCTCGCGCACATGCTGCTGGCCTCGGCGGGCGGCGACGCGAACGGAGACAAGCGGGTGAAGGTGGCGATCTACGCCAGCGACGATCCCTATGGCCACGGCTTTTCCGAATCGCTCAAGCGCGACCTCCTGCAACTCTCGCCCGACGCCGCCGTCGAGCAGATCTTCCACGACGTGAAGGCGGTGCCCACGGAGTACAACTGGGCCGCCGACGTGGCGAAGCTGACGGACAAGCTGAACCAGAACACCGGCAAGGCCGACGGCGTGCCCGACGCGGTGGTGAGCATCTCCTTCCCCAAGTTCGAGGTCGGGTTCACCAGGGCCTGGATCGACTCGCACACCAAGGTGCGGCTGCTGCACACGCACAACTTCCGCGCCGCCCGGGTGCTGGAGGCGCTCTCCGCCGCGGTGGAGGGCCAGGAAGGCACTTCGCAGGCCGTGCTGGGAGACGGCAACTCCGCCCGGGTCTTCAGCGATGACCTGAAAGCGCTCACCGGCCAGGCCCCGGCGTTCCGCGACGCCGCCGCCTACGATGCCGCGATGACGCTGATGCTCGCCAGCGTGCACGCCGTGAAGCACAACGGGCTGAAGGACGCGGAGCTCGTCACCGGCGCGATGATCCGCGACTCGATGCGCGCCATCAACGATCGCAAGGGCGAGCCGGTCGGCGCGGGGATCGCGGGATTCGCCCGCGCGGTCCAGCTGATCGACGAGGGCAAGCCGATCGACTACCAGGGCGCCTCCGGGCCCTGCGACTTCGACGCGAACGGCGACGTCGTCGCCCAGCTGGCGCGGTTCCGCGTCCAGGGCCAGTTCCTCGACGTGGAGAAGTACGACTGCGTCCGCGATCGCGAGTGCCCGCCGATCCGCCAGCTGGGCAGCAAGTAGCCGCCAGAGCATCTCCACGTTGCGGGGTCCGGCCCCGGCCAAGGCAACGGCGACTGTCCCGGGGCGCTGCGCTGGTGCGCGCGCCCGGCAGGGGCTAGCTTGCGGCCGTGGCCCACGAGCTCAAAGGCGATTCCGCCGCAAATCTTTTGCGGGGCGACATCCGCCATCCGCTGCAAGTGTTCTTCTCGCCGCGCAGCGTGGCGGTGATCGGCGCGACCGATCGCGAAGGCAGCGTCGGCCGCACCGTCCTCTGGAACCTGATGACCAACCCGTTCGGCGGAACGGTCTTTCCGGTCAACGCCAAACGGGGCAGCGTCCTCGGGATCAAGTGCTACCCGGCGGTGGCGGCGATTCCGGAGCCCGTCGACCTGGCGGTGGTGGTCACGCCCGCGCCCGCCGTTCCCGGCGTGGTCCGGGAGTGCGCCGCCGCGGGCATCCGCGGCGCGATCGTCATCTCCGCCGGGTTCAAGGAGATCGGCGAGCAGGGCCGCCTCCTCGAACAGGAGGTGCTCGGGGTCGCCCGCGAGGCGCGGATGCGCATCCTCGGTCCGAACTGCCTGGGGGTGATGAGCCCCCTCTCGGGCCTGAACGCCACCTTCGCCGGCGCCATGGCGCGCAAAGGGAACGTCGCCTTCCTCAGCCAGAGCGGCGCCCTGCAAACCGCCATCCTCGACTGGAGCCTTGAGGAGAACGTCGGCTTCTCCGCCTTCGTCTCCCTCGGCTCGATGCTGGACGTGGGCTGGGGCGACCTGATCGACTATCTGGACAACGACGGGCGCACCCGGAGCATCCTCATCTACATGGAGTCGGTGGGCGACGCGCGCGCGTTCCTCTCCGCCGCGCGTGAGGTGACGCTGCGCAAGCCCATCATCGTCCTCAAGGGAGGACGCACCGCCCAGGCGGCGCAGGCGGCGGCGTCGCACACCGGGACGCTGACGGGCAGCGACGAGGTCCTCACCGCCGCCTTCCGGCGATCGGGCGTGCTGCGTGTCGACTCCATCGGCGACCTGTTCTACATGGCCGAAGCGCTGGGCAAGCAGCCCCGCCCCCGGGGCCGGCGCCTGGCGATCGTCACCAACGCCGGCGGGCCGGCGGTGCTGGCCACCGACACGCTGGTGGCCGGGGGAGGCGAGCTGGCGCCGATCTCCGCCGAGGGGATGGCCAGGCTGGACGCATTGCTCCCTTCGGAGTGGAGCCACGGGAACCCGATCGACATCCTCGGCGACGCCGATCCCGAGCGCTATGCGAAGACGCTGGAGATCGCCGGCGACGAGAAGGACAGCGACGGCCTTTTGGTGATCCTCACCCCGCAGGACATGACCGAGCCGACCCTCACCGCCGACCGGCTGAAGCCGTACGCGCACCGCAAGCCCGACAAGCCGGTGCTGGCGAGCTGGATGGGAGGGCTGGAGGTGGCCGCCGGGCGGCAGATCCTCTCGGACGCGGGGATCCCCACCGTCCGCTATCCCGACACCGCCGCGCGGATCTTCAACTACATGTGGCGGTACACCTACAACGTGCGCGGGCTGTACGAGACGCCCTCGCTCGCGGAAGAAGCGGCGGGAGACCACGACCGCGAGCGCGACGCCCTGCGCGCGGCGCAGGCGCAGGGCCGGACGGTGCTCACCGAGCTGGAGTCGAAGCGCATCCTCGAGGCGTACGGGATTCCGGTGGTGGAGACCCGCGCGGCGAGGAGCGCGGAGGAGGCCGTCGCCCACGCCGCGGGGCTCGGGTATCCGGTGGTGGTCAAGCTCGACTCGCGGACGATCACGCACAAGAGCGACGTCGGCGGAGTCCAGCTCGACCTTCGCAGCGCGGACGCGGTGCGCGAGGCTTTCGAGGGAATCCGCTCCCGCGTCGGCGCCGCGGATTTCGACGGCGTCACCGTGCAGCGCATGGTGCGCATCGACGGGTACGAGCTGATCGTGGGCAGCAGCATCGACCCGCAGTTCGGCCCCGTCCTCCTCTTCGGCGCGGGCGGCGTGCTGGTGGAGGCGTTCCAGGATCGATCGCTGGCCCTGCCGCCGTTGAACACCACGCTGGCGCGGCGGATGATGGAGCAGACGCGGATCTTCTCTGTCCTCGGCGGCGTGCGGGGGCGCAAGCCGGTGGACGTCTCCGCGCTGGAGAAGCTGCTGGTCCGCTTCAGCCAGCTGGTGATCGAGCAGCGCGCGATCCGCGAGATCGACATCAACCCGCTGCTTGCGTCGGGGGCGGGGCTGGTGGCGCTGGACGCGAGGATGGTCCTGCACGCGCCGGGCGAGAAGGTGGCGCCGCTCGCCATCGCCCCCTACCCGCTCCGCTACCTGGGGAAGGCGCGCCTGAAGATGGGCGGCGAGGCGATCATCCGCCCCATCCGTCCGGAGGACGAGCCGAAGATGGTCGAGTTCCACAAGACCCTCTCGGACGAGAGCGTCTATTACCGCTACGCCGGCACCCTCAAGCTCGACATGCGCGTCGCGCACGAGCGGCTGGCGCGGCTCTGCTTCATCGACTACGACCGCGAGATGGCGCTGATCGCCGAGCGGGACGGCAAGCTGGTGGCGGTGGGGCGGCTCACCCGGCTGCAGGGAACGCGCGACGGGGAGTTCGCCTTGCTGGTCTCGGACTCGATGCAGGGACAGGGCCTCGGGGCGGCGATGTTGTCGCGGCTGTTCGACGTGGGGCGCGACTGGAAGCTGGAGCGGATCGTCGCCACCATCCTGCCGGGCAACACCCCCATGCGAAGGGTGTGCGAGCACCTGGGGTTCACCTTCCACGGCGAGACCGACGCGGTGAAGGTGCTTTAGCCGGATCGCGGCTGATGACCCCCGCCCGGGACTGATCGCGTTCGAGCAGGGTCGCCAAGCCGCCTGCGGCGGCCGCGACCAGCTACCAGGGCACCAGCTCGTTCAGGTGGGCGGCGACGCAGCGGCCGAGCACGTCCAGATCGTACCCGCCCTCGAGCACGGAGACGATGCGCCCCTCCGCGTACCGCGCCGCGACCTCGCGCACCTGCGCCGTCACCCAGGCGTAGTCGCTCTCCAGCAGCCGGAGGGACGCCATGCCGTCGTCGCGGTGCGCGTCGAATCCCGCCGAGACGAGCAGCAGCTGCGGCTGGAAGCGGTGCAGCGCGGGCAGCCACTCCTGCTCCACCGCGGCGCGGAACTCGCGGCTGCCGGCGCCGGCCTCGAGCGGCACGTTCACCATCCGCTCCGAACGCCCTTCGACGCCGGAGCCCGGGTAGAACGGATGCTCGAACGTGGAGACCATCATCACCCGCGAATCGTGGCGGAAGGCGTCCTCGGTGCCGTTGCCGTGGTGCACGTCGAAGTCCACCACCGCCACCCGCGCAAGACCGAGCCGGTCGAGCGCATGCGCCGCGCCGACGGCGACGTTGTTGAAGAAGCAGAACCCCATCGCGCGCGCGCGCTCGGCGTGGTGCCCAGGGGGGCGCACAGCGCAGAACGCCGCATCCGCCTTTCCCGAGAGCACCAGCTCGGTCCCCAGCACCGCCGCTCCAGCCGCGCGCAGCGCCGCCCGGAAGGTATGCGGGTTCATCGCCGTGTCGGGGTCCACCTGCACCAGTCCCGTTGCCGGCGAGAGTTGGGACAGGGCATCCACGTAGTCGGGGTCGTGCACCCGCAAGAGCTGCTCGCGGGTGGCCGCCGGCGCCTCGTAGCGCGAGATGACGTAATCCAGCCGCGAGCTGATCAGCCGGTCCTCGATCGCCGCCAGCCGCTCCGGCCGCTCGGGATGGCCCTCGCCCATCTCGTGCAGGTGGCACTCGGCATGCGTGATGAAGGCCAGGCTCACGCGGGAACGATATCCCGCGCGCGCACGGGGTGCGAGAGCAGGCGCGAAGCGCTCCGTCCGCAGCACTTCCGCGCGTTGAAGCCCCCGTCCATGTGTCCGTAGTCTCACAACAACCAACCGAGCGATCGCATGGCGCACGGTGCGCCTCCCCCCTCGCTCCAGGAGAAGTGAATGAAGACTCTGACGATGATCGCAGCGGCTGTCCTCCTCTGTTCCGCGAGCTCGGCGCGCGCCGAGAGCACGCGTCGCTCCACCTCCACGCTGTCGAGCACTTCCGCTCCGAAGCTCCTCCTCGGCGTCGACGGCTCGTTCGGGATCCCCCTGGGCAACTACGCCAACGTGAACGGCATCGGCGGCGGCGTGCTGCTGACGGCGGAGTACCCGCTGATCGAGTCGGTGAGCGCGACCGCGCGCATCGGCTTCAACTACCAGCTGGACAAGACCGTCCCCGCGGTCGGCGACATGCACGTGCACTCCATCCCCATCCTCTTCGGCGCGAAGTACTACGTGATGCCGGAGCGCCAGGGCTTGTTCGCGGCGGCTGAAATCGGCATGTTCGACCTGATGACGAGCGTCTCGGCGGCCGGCGGCTCGGCCAGCCAGAACGACCTGAAGTTCGGCGGCGGCGTGGGCCTCGGCTGGCAGATGAAGCAGTGGAACGCCCGCGTGAACCTGCACTCGCACGACTTCGGGCACTTCGGCGACCTGATGATGGTCAGCGCCGGCGTCGGTTACCAGTTCGCCGGGTTCTAGGACAAGGTTCGTATCGACGAGCAGGGGCACGCCCAGGTGGCGTGCCCCTGTTTCGTTTCAGGGGCTGGAGTCGAGCTGATTCACCAGCCGCTCGCGGATCTCGTGCGGCACGTCGGGAAAGAGCCGCAGGCCGCTGAGCGATTCCACCTCGCGGGGACGGACCCGGAACGCGCGCCAATCCGCCGCTCTGTGCACGGCGTCGTCGTTCGGCATCAGAACCGCGATCACCCGGGTCTGCGCCGTCACGTCGCCGATGCCCGCTCCCGGACCGTCGAGCACCACCGCCACCTTGAAGATCGATGCGGGAACGGCGACAGCGCCCGCGCCGATCGTCCTGGGCACGCCTGCGAAGATGCCGCCGGCCACGACCGCGAGCTCCCTTCCTCCGGAAGCGAGCCCGCGCAAATACGATTCCAGCTTCGCCCAGGGACCGCCGTTCACGTTGTCGGCCTGGGGCACCACGTTGGTCAGGTAGAACGTGCTCCGGTTATCGCCGACGGTGGCGGTGCGGTCTTCCGACGGGCAGAGATGGCCGCGGTCCCATCCGCTCCCGGCATAGTCGGCGAGCTGCGCCTGCGGGACCTGCGACGGCAGCGTGTCGTCTGCCCGGAAATCGTCCTGCCGCGGAACGGGTCCGAGCCATGCCGCGTTCAGCTGCCAGCTCACCCAGGCCGGGACGCGCCGCGCGCCATCGTAGGAGACCACGTACTGCGGCTTCACCGAGAGGTACGCGCCGGGCGAGGTGGCGCTGGCGGAGGCCGCCCCGGGAAGGCCGAGCACGGTGTGCACGCTGATCGCCGCGCCTCTTGCGTTGAGGACGGAGACGGTGAGCGGCGCCGAGACGCCGGCGTTCCCGGCGTTGTCATGGGCGATGGCCGCGAGCTGGTGGGAGCCGTTGTCGGCGGAGAGCGAATCCCAGGAGACGGTCCAGGGCTCCCCGGTGGCGGTGGCCACCACCGCTCCATCCACCGCGAACTCGACGGAGGAGACGCCGGAAGCGTCGGACGCCGCGGCCCGCAACCGGACCAGGCCGGCCACTCTCGCGCCCGCCGACGGGTCCGCGAGGGCGATCGACGGCGGCGTGGTGTCGTGGGCCGCGGCAGGGCATTGCGCTCCGTCCTCGCAGCGGGCGCCGCAGCGAATGCTGAGGAGGGCGGAAAGAACGAGGAGGGCGCGGATGCGCATGCGCGAGGACTAGCAGCGCGGCTGGCGACGCGGCATCGGCCGCATGGAGGACGAACCCGCCCGGTGCGGCTCCGCTGAAACCGCCGGGCCCACCGGATCACTTCCTTCAGACCGGGGAGGCCTTGATGCCGCGCTGCGCCGTGCTGTTCGCAACCGTTTCGCTCGTCTCCGCCGCCGCTTTCGCGCGAACCGAGGAGCGCGACGTGCCGGACTTCGACGGGCTTCAGGTCGCCTCGGGCATCCGGGCGACGGTGGAGATCGGGCCGCGCAGGCCGGTGCGGGTGGAGGCCGACGACGAGACCCTGCCGCTGCTCGAGATTCGGGTGGAGGACGGCGCGCTGCGCGTCGGGTTCAAGCCGAACACCCGCTTCCACGGAGAGCACCGGGTCTCCGTGAGCATCCAGACGCCACGGCTCCGGGCGGTCGCGGCCAGCGGCGGCTCGGTGGTGCGCGCGACGATGACCCGGGCCGAAGAGAGCGCGTTGGAGGCCAGCGGCGGAAGCGAGCTGCACCTCCGCGGCGTGGATGCGAATCATCTCGCGATCCAGGGCTCCGGCGGCTCCGTGGTCGAGGTCGACGGCCGCGCCGCGACGCTCGATCTGCAGATCTCGGGCGGCACCCGCCTCCTCGGCCGGAACCTCTCCCTCAAGGACGTCGTGGTGCAGGCGAGCGGAGGGTCCCAGGGCGAGCTCCGCGCCGACGGCCGGATCCGCGGCAGCCTCTCCGGAGGCTCCGAGCTGCACGTCCGCGGCGGCGCCAAGGCCAAGGTGGCCGCCTCCGGCGGGTCCTCCGTCGAGATCGAGGACTGAATCCGGGGACACATTCCGACGCTCGTCGTACGGTCCCTCTCCGCGAAATACGGACCTCAGCGACCTTCCCGCCGCGTCGCCTGCTGCACCCGCACCGCCGAGCCGTCCGGCACCTCGGGACCGAGGTTGAGCGCGACCACCTCGCCGCCGCGCAGGCCGTCGAGCACTTCCACCCTGGCGCCGTCGTCCACGCCCAGCCGCACCCGCTGGAAATGCACCTTCCCGTCCTCCACCAGGGCGACGAAGAGCTGCCCGCCGGCGGCCATCAGCGCCTCCGTGGGCAGCAGCGGACGCGGCGGCCCATGCAGCGGGAGCCGGGTCTGCACGAACGCGCCGGGGTAGAGCCCCGGAGGCGGCTTGGGCAGGTCGATCTCGCAGAGCATGGTGCGCGTGCGCGCGTCCAGGCTCTGCGCGATGCGGGAGATCTTCGCCTCCATCGGCGGCTGCTCCGGCGAGATCTGCAGCTGCACCGCGTCGCCCACGCGCACGCGCATCGCGTCGTCCTGCCCGAGATGCAGCGCCACCCGCAGGCGATCGAGCTGCGCCACCTCTAGCAGCGGCTGGGCGGAGGAGGTGCTGCCGGTCGCCGCGGGGAGGAGCGCTCCGGGGTCGGCGTAGCGCGCGGTGATGGTGCCGTCGAACGGAGCGCGGAGGATCTGGTAACCCTTCTGCACCTCTGCCCGGGCCAACGCCGCGCGGGCCACCTTCACGCCCTCCTCCGCCGCCTCCCGATCCTGGACGGAGACCCGCCCGGAGGAGGAAAGCCGCTCCACGCGCGAGAGCTGCTGCCTGCGGAAGGTGAGCTCCGCCAGGGCGGAGGCGACCTGCTCGTCGAGCTCCGGCGACTCGAGGATCGCGAGCTCCTGCCCCTTGCGCACCTTGTCGCCGCGGTCCACCCGCAACGTCTTCACGTAGCCGCTCACCTTCGCGTAGAGCGTGGCCTGCCGCTCCGCGCGCACCTCAGCCGGGAGCGAAACAAGGCGGTCCGCCGGCGCGACCTCGACGCGCGCCACCTGGATGACGGGGCCCTGGGCGAGCTCCTTCTCCAGCGCCTCCGACTGCCGCGCCTGCGCGCTGCGCTCGCGCGCGAAGAGGGCGACCGCGCCGGCGGCGGCGGCGATCACCACGGCGATGCTGCCGGCGGCGAGCAGCCGGCTGCGGTTCTGGGTCTCAGGCATGCGAAGCCTCGGAAGCGCCGCGGCTCTCGGCGGCGAACTTTTCGTCGAGCGCGTGCGCGGTGGGCGCCGCGGTGCGCAGGAGCGTGTAGACGGCAGGGACGATGAAGAGGGTGACGAAGGTGGCGACCAGCAGCCCCCCGATCACCGCGCGGCCGAGCGGGGCGTTCTGCTCCCCGCCCTCGCCGAGCGCCAGCGCCATCGGTACCATGCCGAGGATCATCGCGAGCGCCGTCATCAGCACCGGCCGGAGCCGCATCTTGCCCGCCTCGATCGCGGCCTCGAGCACCGGGATTCCCCCCTGCACCCGCACGTCGTTCGCGGCGCTCACCAGGAGGATGGAGTTCGAGGTGGCGATGCCGACCGCCATGATCGCGCCCATGAACGACTCGACATTCAGCGTCGTCCCGGTCGCCGCCAGCATCCAGAGAATGCCCACCAGCGCGCCGGGAACCGCGACCAGGATGATGAACGGATCGAGGAACGACTGGAAGAGCACCACCAGCAGCAGGTAGACGAGCGCGATGGCGAGGATCAGGCCCAGTCCGAGCCGGCCAAAGGCGGCGAACATGCTCTCGCTCTGTCCGCGCAGCGTGATCCGGGTGGCTCCGGGCAGCTCGCCGACGCTGGCGATCGCCTTCTGGATGTCCCGGGTGACGCCGCCCAGGTCGCGGCCGCCGGCGCTGGCCTGGACGTCGATCACCCGCTGCACCGACACGTGGTTGATCATCGCCAGGTTGCTCGCCGGTCGCAGGCTCGCCACCGCGCCGAGGTACGACGCTCCGGCCACCTCAGCCTCGCCGGGCGTCGGCGCGGAGGAGGAGACGAGGGCCGCGCCGCGCCCGAGCGGCATGCCGAGGAGCGAAGGCACGGAATCGATCTGCCGCAGGGGCGTCTGGACGACGACCGGATAGTTCACGTTGTTCTTCGGGTTGATCCAGAACGAGGGCGCCACCAGCGTGCTGGAGGCGAGCGAGACGAGCAGGTTGTTCGCCACGTCGCGCTCGCTGATGCCGATCTGCGCCGCGCGCGCCCGGTCCACGTCGACGCGCAGCGCGGGGTAGGAGAGCACCTGGGGAATCCGCACGTCCGTGGCCCCGGGGATCGCGCGGATCTTCGCCAGCAGCCGCCGCGCCACGGCGTAGCTGGCCTCCACGTTCGGACCGTCGACCTGGACGTCGATCGGCGCGGTGAGGCCGAAGTTCAGCACCTGCGAGACGATGTCCGCCGGCTGGAAGTAGAGGGTCGATCCGGGGAACTCGTCCGGCAACTCGCGGCGGATGCGCTCCATGTAACGCCCGGTCGGGCGGTGCTTCGGCCTCAGCGCGATCAGGATGTCGGCGTCCTGGCTGCCGGTGTTGTCGGTCTGCACGAACGCCTGGTTGTAGGAGATGGGCATCCCGATGTTCGAGTTGATGGTCGAGAGCTCCTCCGCGGGCACGATGTCGTGGATCCTCTGCTCGAGGCGTGCGACCTGCCGCTCGGTCTCCTCCAGGCGGGTGCCGATCGGGGCGCGATAGTGCAGCCGCATCTGTCCGGCATCGACCGCCGGGAAGAAGTCCAGCCCCACCACGAAGGGAAGCACCGAGGTGCAGGCCAGCACCAGCGCTCCGCAGATCAGGACCAGGGCGCGGTGGTGCAGCACCGAGGCGAGCGTCCGGCGATAGACCTCCTGGAACCGGCCGAAGACGCAGTCGCGCCAGCGGTTGAACCGCGCGCCCAGGCCTTGGCCCTCGGCGTGCAGCGCCTCCTTCTCCATGAGGATCCGCGCCAGGGTGGGGACCAGGGTCCGGGAGAGCAGGTACGACGCCAGCATCGAGACGACCACCGCCAACGCCAGCGGCGTGAAGAGGAAGCGGGCCGGACCCTCGAGGAGCACGACGGGAAAGAAGACCACGCAGATGGTGAGCGTGGCCGCCAGCGCGGGAAGCGCGATCTGCTGGGCGCCGTCGAGGATCGCCACGGTCAGCGGTTTTCCCAGGTGGCGGTTCCGGTGGATGTTCTCCACCTCGACGGTGGCGTCGTCCACCAGCATGCCGATGGCGAGCGCGAGACCGCCCATGGTCATCAGATTCAGCGAGTGGCCGAAGAGGAACAGCCCGACCAGGCCGACGAGGATGGCCAGGGGAATGCTGGTCATCACCAGCGTCGCGCCGCGCCAGCTCCCGAGGAAGAAGAGGATCATCAGCGAGACCAGGACGGAGGCGAGGACCGCCTCGTGCAGCACGTTCTCGATCGCCGCCCGCACGAACACCGACTGGTCGAAGTCGATCTTCAGATCCATCCCCTGCGGGGCCGCCGCATGGATGATCGGCAGTTGCTCGCGGGTGGCGTCCACGACCGCCAGGGTGGAGGCATCTGCTTTCTTGAGGATGGCGAGATAGGTCGCGCGCCGCCCGTTGACGCGGACCACGTTCTCCTGCACCGCATAGCCGTCGCGGACGCGCGCCACGTCGCCGAGCAGCACCGTCGCGCCATCCATCGCCTTCACCGGCAGCTCGTTGAAGCCCTGCAGGGTGTCGGGACTGGAGTTGAGCTGCACGTCGTAGCGGGTCCCGCCGATCTGCGCCGACCCCGCCGGCACCAGCACGTTGCTCTGCAGCACCGCCTGGACCACGTCGTTCGGAGAAAGGCCTTTGGCGGCCACCCGGGCCGGATCGATGTCGACCATCACCTGCCGCTGCTTGCCCCCGAAGGGAGCAGGGGTGGCGAGGCCGGGGATGGTGAAGAGGCGCAGGCGGATGAAGTTCAAGCCGTAGTCGAAGAGCTCCTGCTCGGAGAGCGTCTTCGAGCTGACGGTCAGCTGGGCGACGGGAACGTTCGAGGCGTTGTACCGGATGATGACCGGAGGCGTGATGCCGGGGGGCATGATCCGGCTGGCGGTCAGCGACACGGAGACGATCTGCGCAATGGCTCCCCCGATGTCGCTGCCTTGCTCGAAGTAGACCTTGAGGATCCCAAGGCCGCTCATCGACTGGGAGTCGATGCGGCTGATGCCGCCCACCGTGCTGGAATACGCGCGCTCGCTGATGAACACGACGCGCCGCTCCATGTCCTCGGCCGACAGTCCGGGGTAGTTCCAGACCACGATCACCACCGGGATGTCGATCGCCGGGAGGATGTCCGTCTTCATCCGGGTGGCGGAGAGCACGCCGAAGATGGCGATGAGCGCGCAGAGCACCGCGATGGTGAACGGGCGGCGGAGAGCGAGACGGACGATCCACATGACCGGTGTCTTCGATGCGCCCCGAGGCGGGTGGGTGCAATCGGATACCCCGACGTGCCGGCAGGGAAAAGGGGCCTGTGCGGCGAAGCCGCGGAAAACCGTCTGGAATAAGGCGGGCGCACCCGGCTGCGCCCATCCGATCGCTTCCTCCCGCCCGCGCCAGCCCGGCTTCCTCTCCGTGTTCCTGGTGTGGACGGGGATCGCGCTGTTTTCGCTGGCGCAGTCCACGCTGCTGCGCGCTACCTCGCACCAGCCACCGGTGCCCTTCTCCACCGTGGCCGTGATCGCCGGGAACTGCTGGCTGTGGGCGCTCCATACGCCGCTGATCCGGCGGCGGGCGATCCGGGACGGGATTGTCCGCCCGCCGTCTTCGGCTCAGAGATCGACCGGCCTTCCCAACCCGCGCTGCCGCGCGCGCCGCAACACCAGCGCCGCCGCGGCCGCGTCCTCGGCGGCGACGCCGACGGACTTGTAGATCGTCACCTGGTCCGGCGAGGTCCGCCCGGCGCGCGATCCGGAGAGCAGCTCCCCGAGCTCGACCGCGTCGGCCGCGGCGACGTCGCGGAGCTCGTTGGCGCCGGCGGGAGGCGGCGCGAGCGCCGAGGAGCGGGACTCCACCGCGACCAGCGCCCCCGTCACCGCGTCGATCTCGCGCCCGAGCGGATTGAAGCCGACCGAGTTGAGGTGTGCGCCCGGGCGCAGCCATTCGCGGAGGATCACCGGCTCGCGCGCGTGCGTGGTGGCGCAGATCACGTCCGCGGATCGGACGGCTTCTTCGATCGACGTGGCGCGTCCGCCCACCTGGTCTGCGAGCCTCCGCGCCTTTTCGGGATCGCGGCCGGCGACGAGCACGGTCCGAAACTTGCGCACCGGCGCGACGTACCTGGCGTGCGAGGCCGCTTGCACGCCGGTGCCCACGATCGCCAGCGCCTCGGCGTCGGCGCACGCCAGGAGCCGGGTGGCGATCGCCGAGGCGGCCGCGGTGCGCTGCGCGGTGATCTCCTCGCCGTCGAGAAGGGCGACCGGCGCGCCGGTGCGCGGGTCGAACACGGCGATCAGCGCCTGGTGCGAAGGGATCCCGACGTTCAGCGGGAAGACGGCGACGAGCTTGGCGGCCAGCACGTCGAGGGACGGCAGGTAAGCGACCATCGCGCCCAGCAGGCCGGCCGGCGCGGAAGCCGCGATCCGCTGCGGCACCGAGGCCCGGCCCGCCGAGAGATCCACCAGCGCGGTGGCGACGGCCTCGACCAGCGCATCCGGGTCGAGGAGGGCCGCCACCTCCTCCCGGCGGAGGACGATCACGGGATCAGCAGCAGCTTTCCGCTGGTCCGCCGCGAGGTGAGCATCTCGTGCGCCTTGCCCGCCTGCGCCAAGGGCAGCGCCTCCTGGATGTTCAGCTTCAGCTCGCCCCGCTCGATCGCGCCCAGCACCGCGCCGGCGCGGTTGAGCAGCTCGTCGCGCGTCAGCACGTAGGTGGCCAGCGTAGGCCGGGTGAAGAACAGCGACCCTCCGGAGGCGAGGAGCTGGGGATCGAGCGGCGGCACGGGGCCGCTGCTCTGGCCGAAGAGGACCATCATCCCGCGCGGGCGCAGGCAGCGCAGCGACTTCTCCCAGGTATCCTTGCCGACGGAGTCGTAGACCACGTGCACGCCGGCCCCGCCGGTGAGACGCTTCACCTCGGCCTCGAAGTCCTGCGCGCGGTAGTCGATCACTTCGTGGGCGCCGGCCTGCTTCGCCACGCGCACCTTCTCGGGGCCGCCGGCGGTGCCGATCACGTGCGCGCCGGCGCGCGCGGCGAGCTGGCAGAAGAGCTGCCCGACGCCGCCCGCCGCCGCGTGGATCAGGCACATCTGCCCGGGGCGGAGCGGGAAGGTGTCGGTGAGCAGGTAGTGCGCGGTCATGCCTTGCAGCATCGCTGCCGCCGCGCTCTTTGTATCCAGTCCGCGCGGCACCGGCACCAGACGGACGGCCGGGACCGCCTGGTGCGTGGCGTAGGACCCGAGGGGACCCGCCCAGGCTACGCGATCGCCGGTCCGCACTTCGGTCACTCCGGGCCCGACGGCCTCGACGACGCCCGCGCCCTCCTGTCCCGGCGTGAACGGGAGCGGCAGCTTGTAGGCCCCGGCGCGCTGGTAGATGTCGATGAAGTTGACGCCCGCGGCCTCGATGCGCACCAGCGCCTGCCCGCTGCCCGCAGCCGGCGTCGGCAGCTCCGCCAGCTTCATCACTTCGGGTCCGCCCGTGGCCTCGATCCGGATCGCTCGCATGGCGCCTTTCACGCCACGTCGCGGGAGCGCCGTCAAGGGGTTCGCCCCGGATCAATCGAGCGCGTGGCACGCCAGGCAGAGCGGTTTCGCGCCGACCTCGTCGCCGGGCTGCGCGCGCCGGATCAACCCGCGATCCGATCGCTGCGGGCGAGAAGCGGATCGCGCGCCGCCAGCGAGCTGGGCACGATGGAGCTCACCGTGCGGCCCAGCCGCGTGAGCTGCGCGAGCACGCGCTCGAGTTGCCCGATGTCTACCGCGACCACCTTGAGGATGAACGCGTCTTCGCCGGCGACGTGCGATCTGGTGGTGGCGTTCACCGGCGGCGACTACGGCCAGTTCGGGGTCATGCAGGGACTCGCCGAGCAGCTTCTCCGGGAGTTCGTGTTTCCCGCAGCCGCGCCCTGACACAGGCGCCCAGCCGCGCCATTCCTTCCGCGATCAGGGGGGGCGGACGGTTGGAGAAGTTGAGGCGCAGCGTCTCGCGGCAGGGACGTTCCGGATAGAACGGCGCGCCGGGAACGAACGCCACCCGCTCGCGCATCGCATCCGCGAGCAGCTCCTCGGCGTCGAGGTCCGCCGGCAGCCGCATCCAGACGAACATTCCCCCTTCCGGCCGGGTCCAGGTGGTGCCCTCCGGGAAGCTGTGCTCGATCGACGCCAGCATCGCGTCCAGCCGCTCGGCGTAGAGCCGCCGCAGGTCCCTCAAGTGCGCCTCGTAGTCGAACGTCTCCAGCAGGCGGGTGACGGCGCGCTGGGCGAGCGAGCCGCTGTGCAGATCGACGGCCTGCTTGGCGATGGTGAGCGCGCGGATGGTGCGCTCGTCCGCGATCACGTACCCGAGCCGCAGCCCCGGCGCGAGTGTCTTGGAGAAGCTGCCGAGGTGGATCACCGGCGCCCCCGGCTCGAGGCCAGCGATGGGCGGCAGGGCGACGCCGCGGTAGCGCAGCTCGGCATACGGATCGTCCTCCAGCACGGTGACGCCGTGCTCCGCGGCGAGCTGCGCGATCCGCGCCCGCCGGCCGAGGCCGAGGGTGGTGCCGCGCGGGTTCTGGAAGTTCGGGACCAGGTAGACGAGCTTGACGCGGCGCTCCCGCAGCGAGCGCTCGAGCGCGTCTACGCGCATGCCCTCGTCGTCGGTCTCGACCGCTTCGAAGCGCGCCTCGTAGGTGGAGAAGGTCTGCAGGGCCGCGAGGTACGAGGGCTCCTCCACCAGCACCAGGTCGCCGGGATCGATCAGCGCCTTGGCCACCAGGTCGATGCCCTGCTGCGAGCCGGCGGTGATCAGCACCTGCTCCGGCGCCGCGGGCAGCCCCCGCCGGGTCATCCGCTCCGCTACCCAGGCGCGCAGCGGCGCGTATCCTTCCGTCGGCCCGTACTGCAGCGCCGCGGCCGCGTCGTCCGCGAGCACGTCGGCGTGCGCGCGGGCCAGCGCCTCGACGGGAAACGCTTCGGGCGCGGGGAGCCCGCCCGCGAACGAGAGCACCTCGGGGCGCTCCGTCACCTTGAGGATCTCGCGGATCGCGGATGCCTGCACGCGCGCCATCCGCCTGGCCAGCTGGATCGTCACACCGCCTCCTTGCGCCGCCGCGGCGCCGCGAGGGTTTCCTGGAGCGGCACCACCGTGGTCTCCTTCACGGTGGCGAGAACGATGGTGGTGGTGGTCCGCGTGACGCCGGGGATGCGGCGCAGGGTGCCGGAGAGGAGCTCGTCCAGGGTCGCCGTGTTCCGGGACACGACCTTGAGCAGATAGGAGTCGAGACCCGCGACCCGGTCGCACTCGAGCACGTCGGGAATTTGCAGGATGCGCCGGGTGAACGCCTCGTGGTGGCGCGGATGCGAGATGCGCACGCCCACGAACGCCCGGATGTCGTTTCCCATCCGGCGGGCATCGAGGCGCGCCACGTACCCCAGCACCACTCCGCCCTCCTCGAGCTTGCGCACCCGGTCGGCCACCGAAGGCTGCGAGAGGCCCACCGCCTCGGCGATCTGCACCTGGGTGGTGCGGGCGTCGCGCTGCAGGAGGTCGAGGATCTGATAATCTATAGGATCCATTAGCGATATGACGATTCTTCATCCGTTATTTTGTGCGCTGCTTATTTGAGTATAAGGAAGGCGCGCCTCTGCGTCAACGGCGCTAGGGTCCGGCGCCCAGGAGGCGCCATGCACCGGAGCCGCTTGAGCACGTTCGTGATCGATTGCAGGGGGCAGGACGTGGAGGCCGCGGCGCGCTTCTGGAGCGCCGCGCTGGGCCGCAAGGTGAAACCGGACTCCGTCGACGAACCCGGATACCGCGAGTTGGAGAGCGCGGGCGCCGAGCCGATGCTCCTGGTGCAGCAGGTGCCGCACGAGAGCCGCATCCACCTGGACATCGAGTCCGACGACCTGGAGGCGGAGGTGAAGCGCCTGGAGTCGCTGGGCGCCAAGAGGATCGGTTTCGTCAAGCGCTGGTGGGTGCTGGAGGCGCCCACCGGTCAGCGCTTCTGCGTGGTGAACCCGCAGCGAGGGCCGCTGCGGGACCGCGCCAACGAATGGCCCTGAAACCCGGGATTTCCTGCGGGGCGATGGTATCGTGCGCGCGGCGATGCGCGTCTACACCGGGCTCGACGTGTGGTCCGACTTCGGAGGGCGCTTCCCCTGGAAGAGCCGCCTGATCGACGTGGGGGAAGGGGTGCGGATGGCGGTGGTCGACGAAGGTCCGCGCGACGCGCCGCTCACCTTCCTCCTGCTGCACGGGAACCCCACCTGGGGCTATCTGTACCGGGAGTTCATCCGCCGCCTCTCTCCGCGGTACCGGGTGATCGTCCCCGACCACGTCGGCTTCGGGCGCAGCGACAAGCCGCG
>JBGQLA010000009.1:0-31467 GCA_041499865.1 Deltaproteobacteria bacterium | reverse complement strand
GCGCTCCGCTGCGCCCGCGAGCAGGCCGAGGCGGCGAGCCGGGCCAAGGACGAGTTCCTCGCCATGCTCGGGCACGAGCTGCGCAACCCGCTCGCGCCCATCGTCACCGCGCTGGAGCTGATGAAGCTGCGCAGCGACGGACGCGTCAGCCGGGAGCAGGAGGTGATCGAGCGCCAGGCGCACCACCTGATCCGGCTGGTCGACGATCTGCTCGACGTCTCGCGGGTCACCCGCGGCATCCTCGAGCTGCGCCGGCAGAAGGTCGACCTCCGCGAGGTGCTGGCCAAGGCCACCGAGATCGCCAGCCCGCTCCTGGAGATCCGCCGGCACCACTTCGAGGTGCACGCTCCGCCGCGCGGCGCCCTGTCGCTCGACGCCGACGAGGCGCGGCTGGCGCAGGTGGTGGCGAATCTCCTGACCAACGCCGCCAAGTACACGCCGGTGGGCGGCCACATCGTCCTGGAGGCCCGGCGCGACGGCCCCGACCTGGTGCTGGAGGTGCGGGACGACGGGACCGGCATCGCGCCGGAGATGCTGCCCCGGATCTTCGATCTCTTCGTGCAGGGGCGCCAGTCGATGGATCGGGGCGAAGGCGGCCTCGGCATCGGCCTGGCCCTGGTGCGCAACCTGATCCAGCTCCACGGCGGCACCGTCAGCGCGCAAAGCGCGGGCCCGGGAAAGGGCAGCGTCTTCAGCGTCCGGCTTCCCGCCGGCGACTGCCGCTCGGCGGCCGAGCTCGCCGCATCGTCGCCGATGCGCCTGGCGGCGCGCGCCCGGCGGGTGCTGGTGGTCGACGACAACGAGGACGCA
Source organism: Deltaproteobacteria bacterium (assembly GCA_041499865.1). Classification (GTDB taxonomy): domain Bacteria; phylum Myxococcota; class Myxococcia; order Myxococcales; family 40CM-4-68-19; genus 40CM-4-68-19. Next base: position 30,657 of record JBGQLA010000009.1, on the reverse strand, counting down.
GTGGCGATGCTGGCCGAGCTGCTCCGGACCGCCGGCCATCACGTGCGCGAGGCCTACGACGGGCCCACGGCGCTGGAGGTCGCCAGGGACTTCCGCCCCGAGGTGGCGGTCCTCGACCTGGGGCTCCCGGCGATGGACGGCTATGAGCTGGCCACCCGCCTGCGGCGGCAGATGAACGGCACCAGCCCGGTGCTGATCGCGCTCAGCGGCTACGGCCAGGACTCGGATCGGGCGCGCAGCGAGGCGGCCGGCTTCGCGCTGCACCTGGTGAAGCCGCTGGAGACCACGGAGCTGCTCACGGCGATCGATCTGCGCTGCTGAATCCGGCAGCTACGTCAGGCCGAGCTGGGCCTTCGCTGCCTGGATCGTATTCGACAAGAGATAGGCGATGGTCATCGGCCCCACGCCGCCAGGCACCGGCGTGATCGCGCGCGCGCGCTCCTTCGCCTTGGCGAACTCGACGTCGCCGACCAGCTTTCCCGCGTTGCGGTTGATTCCCACGTCGATCACCGTCGCGCCGAGCTTGATCCACTCCCCGCGGATCATCTCCGCTTTCCCCACCGCAGCGATCAGCACGTCCGCCGCCGCCACCTCGGCCGCCAGATCCGCGGTGCGCGAATGCGCCAGGGTGACGGTGGCATTCCGCTCCAGCAGCATCATCGCGACGGGCTTGCCGACGATGTTCGAGCGTCCCACCACCAGCGCACGGGCGCCTCCCAAGGGCGTCTGCGACTCGTCGAGCAGACGGAGGATCCCCAGCGGCGTGCAGGGACGCAGGCCGGGCCGTCCGGTGAACAGGGCGCCGGCGCTGTGCGGGCCAAACCCGTCGACGTCCTTCTGCGGCGCGAGCGTCTCCAGCACCTCGTCCGCCGGGATGTGCCGGGGCAGCGGAAGCTGCACCAGCACCCCGTGCACGTGCGGGTCCACGTTCAGATCGCGGATCTTGTCGAGCAGGTCTTCCGCGCGCGTCGATGCGGCGAGGATGTGCTCGAATCCGGCCATGCCGGTCTCCTCGCACGCCTTCACCTTGCCGCGGACGTAGACCTCGCTCGCCGGATCGTTCCCGACCCGGATCAGCGCCAGCCCGGGGGTGACCCCCGCGCGCGCCTCGATCTCCTTGACCGCCGCCGCGACCTCCGCGCGGACCTTCGCGGCGATCGCCTTCCCGTCGATGATCACTGCGGCTTGTGGCACACCGCCTCGAGGTTGTGCCCGTCGGGATCGATCACGAACGCGCCGTAGTAGTTCGGGTGGTACTCCTTCCGGATCCCCGGCTTGCCGTTGTCCTTCGCGCCGGCCGCGATCGCCGCCTTGTAGAACGCGTCCACGGCCTTGCGGTCCTTCGCTGCGAACGCGAGGTGCAGCCGCTCCTGCTTGCCGGGACCGATCCAGAAGTCGGGCTTCTTCTCCGCGCCGAGCCCGCAGGAATCGCCGAACTCCATCACCACCTCGTAGCCGAGGGGTCCCAGCGCCTGCACGTAGAATGCCTTGCTCTTCGCCGGATCGCGCACGCCAATCATCAGATGGTCGATCATGGGCGCGCCTTCTAGCACTGTGCTAGGTAGCGCGCCATGCCGGACTCACCGAAGAGCATCTTCATCACCGGAGCATCGAGCGGGCTGGGCCGCGGCCTCGCCCTCCACTATGCGAAACGCGGAGCGACCGTGCACGCGGCGGCGCGCCGGAAGGAGGAGCTCGGAAGGCTCGCCTCCGACGCTCCGCCCGGGAGCATCGTGCCCGTGCGGCTCGACGTCCAGGACGTCGATGCGCTGGTGGACGCCATCCACAGGGCCGAGGAGGTTTCGGGCGGCGCCCTGGATCTGGTGATCGCCAACGCCGGAGTGGGCAAGCCCACCTCCGCCCGGAAGATGGACTGGGCGGTGGTGAAGTGGATCATGGACGTGAACGCGACGGCGGCGTGCGTGACCGTCGCCGCGGCGCTGCCGCAGATGGTTGCGCGCGATCGCGGGCAGGTGGTGATGATGTCGTCCTTGGCGGCGTTCCGGGGCATGCCGGGAAACGCGGCGTACTGCGCGAGCAAGGCGGCGGTCGCCACCTTCATGGAGAGCGTGCGGGTGGACCTGCAGCCGACGCGGGTGCGCGCCACCACCATCTACCCGGGCTTCGTGAAGACCGAGCTGACGGCGAAGAACAAGTTCCCCATGCCGTTCCTGGTCGAGCTGGACCGCGCCGTCGCGGTGATGGCGAAGGGCATCGCCAGCGGGGCGAAGACCATCGCGTACCCGCTGCCCATGGTCGCCGTCACCCGCACGCTGGGGGCCGTCCCGCGCAGCCTGTACGAGCCGCTGGCCGCGCGGATGCGGATGTTCTAGCCGGTGCCGGACGCCGCGGAGCGGACGGCGCAGGTCTCGGCGCTCGCGCTCGGCGCCGCGCTGCTGGTCGCGCCCTGGTTCGGGCACTTCGACGACACCGACGCGCAGCTCTACCAGGTGGTGGCGCGGAAGATGGCCGAGCGGGGCGGGTGGCTGGATCCCGCGTATCTCGATCGCCTCTATCCGCACTTCCGCGAGCACCTCCCGTTCGGGCTCTGGCCTTTCGCCGCGGCCGATCTCCTCGGCGGGCAAGCGCTGGCGCGCGCCGTCGCCGCCTCCTCCTCGCTGGCCACGCTCGCCCTCGTCGCCTGGATCGCCCGCCGCATGCTGGGCGCATGGCCGGCGATCGCCGCGACGCTGGTGCTGGCGCTGACCGAGACCTTCTTTCGCTATGGCGGCGCGACGCGCCTCGATCCGCCGCTGGTGCTGCTCGCCAACCTGGCGGCAGCGCCGGTCCTGCTCGGCGCCACGGGAGCCGCCTCCTGGGCTTTCGCCGGCGTCACGGCCGCGGCCGCGGTCCTGGTCAAGGGACCGTTCGGAATCCTTCCCCTGATCGCGGCCTGCGGCGCCCGGGCCATCCTCGACCGCTCGCCAAAGACCTTGCTCGCCGGCGCCCTTGCTGCCGGGCTCGCTCTCGTCCCCGCCGTCGCCTTCGTCGTCCTCGAGCCCGGCTGGTGGGATACGTACGGCCGCAACCAGCTCTTCGCCAGCGCCGTCGGCGCTCGCACCGACGGCGCGCCGCAGCCCTGGTTCCCGCTGCTCACGCTCTTGGGGCGCTTCTGGCCGGGGCTGCCGCTGCTCGCCGCCGGAGTCGCCGTCGCCGCGCGCAGCCGATCGCGCGAAGCGCGCATGCTCTGCCTGTTCGCGGCGCTGCAGATCGCGCTGCTCTGCCTCCCGGCGAGGAAGGTCTGGAACCACCTGCTGATCGCCTACCCCGCCCTGGCGCTGGTCTCGGGCTGCGCCGTGCTCCCGCTGCGCGGGTGGCTCTCGCGGAATGCGCGGGGAACGGCGGCCGCCTGCGTCGCGCTCGCGCTCGCCGCGTTCGTCTCCGCGCCCGCGCTCGGGCGGCTGGTGGACGGTCATCCCTGCGTCGGCGCGCGCGAATTCGCCGGTGCGCTCGACGGGCTGGCTCCAGGCGACCCGATCCTCGTCGTCTCCTCGCCGACCTCCTGGCGCATGCTCGCGTCGCTTTCGGCGGAGCGACGCCTGGAACCCGACCCGCGCGACGCGCTGGCGCCCGCCATCCCCGGGGCGCCCCGGCTCGCGCTCGCCACCGACCCGCTGAGCCTCGCTCCCGGCTGGCGGGAGATCGGCCGCGCACGCGGCTGGGTCCTGCTGCGGAACGAGGCGAAGTGAACGGGCCTTACTTCCGCTTGCCGTCGAACGACGAAGCGAACCTGCTTCGCGGCGTTCGGTCGTCCGTCGCGAATCGGCGAGCGGGCGAGCGACTGTCCATCCCCTGCGAATTTCACTCACAGTGCGTGGCGCTTCGCGTCCGCGCGCGGCAATGGTGCCGGCCCATGAGCGGCTCCCCCTCGAGGTCCGGTTTATGAGGGCGCCGCGCGTCCTGATCGTCGAGGATTTCGCGGACTCGCGCGACATGTACGTGGAGTTCCTCGCCGGGAACGGGTTCGAGGTCAGCGAGGCCGAGGACGGCGTCGCCGCGCTCCAGTCGATCGAAGGCTCTCCCCCGGACCTGGTGGTGCTCGACGTGGCCCTGCCCAAGCTCGACGGCCTGTCCGTCCTGCGGCAGCTGCGCGCCGACCAGCGCTACGCCTCGCTGCCGGTGTTGACCCTCTCGGCCAGCCTCGGGGTCGACTACCAGCGCATCGCGATGGCGGCGGGCGCCACCGAAGCGCTGGAGAAGCCCTGCCTTCCGGAGGAGCTGCTGGCGGCGGTGCAGAAGGCGCTCAAGGCGCCACGTTGAACGCGAGCGTCGGGCGGAGGAACTCCAGCTCGGCGTAGCAGAACTCTCCCTCGTCGAGGTGCCAGACCGCGCGCCCGCCCGCGGCCACGGGGCGGCCGTCCACTTCCGTCATCCTGGAGACCGGCGTGGTCCAGCGCGCCCGCCGCAGCGGCGCCTTTCCCACCCGGAGAAAGCGATCGGTGGTCTCGAAGTCGACGGGCGCGCCGCGGCCGTCGATTCGGACGCGCGCGCGCGCCGTGCGGCCGTGGTCGGTGACCGCCAGCTCGAACGATTGCGCATCGCCCTCGTTCCAGGCGACCGGGCCGCCGAGGAGCATGGAGGGCGCCAGCAGCGCGCCGTCGTTGAGCCAGGTGACCAGCTCGCCGAGATCGTACTCCGGCCCCTGCGCGTCCTCGACGGTGAAGAGATCGAGCGGCCGGACCCGCATCCGGCCCCGCCCTTCGCGGTACGTGTCCCGTCCGAGCACCGGCAGGACGCGCCCCATGCGCAGCGTCATGTAGAAGAGCCGCGCGATCGGATCGCGCGCGTTGTACTGCCAGCCGTTCGCGCCCATCCAGCGGCCGTCCGGTTTCAGACGGAACCGTCCCCGCGAGGCGACGCGGAACGATTCGATGCGGGGAAGCTCGAGCACGCGCATGAAGCGCAGGTAGCGCTGTGCCGCCGCGGGCAGCGACGCCACCTCGCCGGGAGCGACGGCGCGGGCGGCAGGAGGGTGTGGAAGGCCGGCGGCGGCCAACTCTCTGTGAAACGTCCCCGACAGGCTCATGGCGAATTCCAGACATGCCTTATGTCAGCGGCCGGAAAATGGGAATCGGCAATTCCCCGCGTCGAAGGGGCCGCGATCGTTGCCGAGCGAACGCCTCGGGCGCTTCCAGTTGCAGGAGGCGGGCCTGCGCGCCACCTTGCGCGCGGAGGTGGGTATGGCAGTCGTATGGTCGGCGGTTTGCGCATTGGCCGCGCTCGCGGCGGGAGCGCAGCAGGCCCAGGCCGACGCAGTCGCGCCGCAGATGAAGACCCGTGTGCTGCCGGGTCACGGGTACATCCGCTACGAGGTGTTGCCCGGCGACGACAACGCGGAGGCCGGCGAGGTGATCGTCGTGCACGAGGACCGCCGGCCCGCGCCTCTTCCGGACGCCGCCGTCGCCAACGAGGAGCCCGCCGCGCCGGCCCGCCGCGAGCGACCGGACTGCTCCGGCGTCCGCGCGAAGCTCCTCGTCCGGGTCTTCGAGATGCAGGGAATGCAGATCGAGCCCGCGTTCGCCGCCTGGCTGGAACGGAACCTCAGCCTTGGCTCCTCCGGGGTGAAGACCATCCAGCTTCTCGGCGGCGAACCGCTGCTGGTGACCGCGGTGAAAGTCGACGGGGTCGCGCGCGGACTCGCGGAGGACCTGGCCCGCTGCGAGCAGCGATAGCGCCCGGATCGGGGCTAACTCTTCTTCGCGCTTCCGCCGGAGGGCGGCCGGATCGCCGTCCGGATCCGCTCCGCGGCCCGGAACCCCGCCTCGCCCTGCGCGGCCGTCCGCAGCAACTCGTCCAGCTTGCGGTCGAATCCTTCCGCATCCACCCGGAACTCGTCGGTGACGCCGCGCAAGGAGAACGGCTCGCCGCGCAGCGCGCAGTCCGCCAGCGCCCGGACGGCGACGCTCGCCTTCACCACCGCCGGTCCCAGGCCCGCTTCCTCCGCCTTGGGGCCCAGTTCCGCCGGCGCGAGGCCGAGCGCGGAGAGCAGGGCAAGGGTGGCTTCCGCCTCGTCCAGGAGACCCTCCGCCCGCGCCACCTCGGCGCGGGAGGCGAAAGCGTGCGGCCGCCGCTGGCCGGGCTCGTGGAAGAGCGGCCGCTGCCGGAGCAGCCCCTGGACCACGCTCTCCAGCGGCTCGTCCAGCACCGTCGCGCTCTGCGCCTGCGGCAGCCGGGCCCGGGCGGCCAGCTTACGGGCGCGGGTCTGCAGCCGGTAGGCCTCGCCCATCGCCGTTTGGAAGATCTCCCGCACCGGCTCGTCGGCCAGGGCGCGCGCCGCCCGCTGCGGATCGCCGGAGGAGATCAGCTCCAGGCCGAGCGAGAGGGTGGCGCGGGCGTCGCGCAGCTGCTCGCCCACCTCGTCCGCATCGTCGAGCCGCACCCGGTTCGCCACCAGGGCGGCGTTGGCGGCGTACACCGCGGATTCCTCGGCGCGCTCCAGCTCCTCGCCGGAGAGCAGCTCGAGCGCCGCCTCCAGCAGCGGACGCCCGGGCGCGGCCAGCGCCTGCGCCGCGGACGCCTCGACGGGCTTCGCCGGCCGTTGCGCCGGCCGTGCGTAGAACGCGATCGCCTCCTCGTATCCGGGGACCCCCACGTCGCGCAGGCGCCCGTCGCGCCAGCGCCGCGCCGACTCCTCCAGCTCGCTCGGCACTTCCCAGCGGGTCCGCTCGATCAGCTGGCCGGCCTCGAAGGGCTCCGCCGCGTAGAGGTCCTCGATCAGCTGCCGCACCGAGGCGTATTCGCCGGAGCCGGTGAACTCGAGCAGGAACCGGCGATCGGGCGTGTAGAACGCCATCCCCGGATTCTCCGGCTCGGGCTGCTCGTCCTCGGTGAGCTCGTGCACCCGCAGCTCGCGCAGCAGGGCGAGCGCGAGCAGCTCGATGTCCAGCGAGGAGATCTGGCTGCGGACTTTCTCGGGCTCCGCGTTGCCCTCGCGCGCCAGCCGCAGCCAGCGCAGCACTTCGGCGGTGCGCGGGCCATCGCTGGCGACGCGCCACGCGGCCATGTCGACGAAGTGCCGGAACTGCTCCGGCGTGGCCATCGCCACCAGCTCAGGGGCGTCGTCCGGGCCGATCTCGAGCAGGGTGAAGTACAGCTCCTCCGCCGGCAGCGACGCGACCAGCTCTTCCGGGTTGGGAGCGGAGAGGATCAGGTCCAGCTTCTGCTTGCCGTGCGCGTTCTGCAGGGCGCGCCGCGCGGCGCGCGGATCGAGGACGGCGCTGCCGTTTCCCTCGGGCACCCGCTTCAGGCGGCCTTGGTGACCTTGCCGGCCTTCAGGCAGCGCGTGCAGACCCGGATGTGCCTGTGCGCTCCGTCCACCAGCGCGCGCACCCGCTGCAGATTGGGGAGGGACCGCTTCTTCGTCTTGTTGTTCGCGTGCGACACCTGGTTCCCCACCAGGGGACCCTTGCCACACAGTTCGCACCTGAACGCCATCGCAGAGCCTCGTCGCCGAAAAGGAACGCGGGATTGTGCTGAAAAAAGGCCCGGCGTCAAGTCGCGCTGACGGTCTTGCGCCCGGAAAGGGCGAGTGCCTGCCCGGCCGCCGCCCGGGCCGCGAGGATCTGTCCCTCCAGCCCGAAGCCCGGGTAGGTGGCGGGACAGGCGTACGTGACGTGGTCATCGGCGGCGGAGAGCGGCCGCAGTCCCACCGCCTCGCCGTCCTCGGGGATGCGGAGGATGGGGTGGGGCTGGAGCGGGTTCACGTCGGCCGACTGGTGCACGACGTGGCGGTCGAAGAAAGGAAAGATGGGTTCCAGCACCGCGCGGATGCTGGCGAGCAGACCCTGGGCGTCGGCGAACCCGGCATCGGTGACGCGGGCGACGGTGAGGAGCTTCTCGCCGGCGGCGTCGCCGCGGGCGCGGCGGGCGGGAAGGGCGCTCAGCAGCAGGGGGCCGATCGCATTTCCCAGGAGGAGCGCCGCGTCCTCGAGCGCCTGGGGAAGCCCTTCCGGCCGCACCACGAAATGCGCGAGCGTGACCTTCCGCTCCACCGGGAGCGCCGCCTCGTCGGCGATCTTCCGCTCCACCCGATCCCCTCCCTGCACCATGGCGGCGATCTGCTCCGGGGAGCAGGCCAGCACCACGCAGGCGGCGCGGACCTCGCTGCCTCCGAGTTGGAAGACGACGCCCTTCTTCTCGATCCGCAGATACTCCGCCTCGACGTCCGGGACGACGTCGCCGCCCGCGGCCGCGCACTTCTGCCGGAACAGCTCGGCGAGCTGGGCCGCTCCGCCGAAGACCCGGAGCGGCGAGCGAAGCATGGCCGCGGCCTCCCGCGCCAGGGACTCCGGCGCGACGTCCCCGGGCAACGAGGAGACGAACGGCGCCAGCGCGTACAGGCAGTCCGCGATCAGCCCCTCCGGCAACCGGGGCGGCGGAGGGATCATCTTCTTCACCCGGCGCCGCTCGAGGAACCCGCGCGCAGGCCAGGGCGGCGGCTCGCGGAGGAAATCGTCCCAGGCGCGGCCCAGCCCTTCGAGGCTCTCCAGGGCCGCCTCCGCCTCCGCGCCGCCCACGTCGGACAGCTCGCGGCGCAGCTCGGCCCTGCGCCTGTGCACGTCGGCGGGCAGCGACAGGCGAAGCTTGTCGGTGAGGATCTGGAACGATCCCGGTCCCCCGCCGTGCCGCTGGAGATCGGTCCCCAGCCCGGCCTCGTCGAGGACGGCCACGGCGCCGGAGAGCTGGCGGAGCGGCGGGAGGATCGACTGCGCCGCGGGAAGCAGCCAGCCCTCGCTCTCGCGCGCCGCCATCACCGGGCGGAGCGGCGCGAGCAGGGCGCGCAGCCCGCGCCGCGAGCAGAGCGCCGCCGTGGCGGCGCCGCCCACGTCGGGCCCGAGGACCGCGACGTCGTAGACGCGCTTGGCGACCGGCTTGGGAAGGGGAGCGGCCATCAGTCGGACAACTCCGGAGAGGAGAGAGTGCGGGCGGCGCTGCCGGCTTTGCCGTCGATCCGCACCCTTCGGCCCTCGATGTGGACCCGCCCTTGCGCCCAGAGGGAGATCGCGCGCGGATAGCAGCGGTGCTCCTGCACGAGGATGCGCGCGGCCAGCGTCTCTTCGGTATCGCCGTCGAGCACCGGGACCGCGGCCTGGACGAGGATCGGCCCCGAGTCGGTCCCTTCGTCGACCACGTGCACGGTGCAGCCGGAGACGCGCACGCCGGCGGCCAGCGCGTCGCGCACCGCATGCATTCCGGGGAAGGCGGGCAAGAGGCTGGGGTGGATATTGAGTATTTTATTCTCGAAGGCTCGCAGCAGCACCGGGGTGATCAGGCGCATGAACCCCGCCAGGCACACCAGTTCGACGCCGTGCCGCTGGAGCGCGGCGATCACCGCCCGGTCGTACTCCTCGCGAGAGGCGAACTGCCGGTGCGGGAGCAGCAGGGCGGGGACGCCGGCAGCTTCCGCGCGCTGCAAGGCCCGCGCGCCTGGGATGTTGCAGACCACCGCCGAGACCTCCGCCGGGATCCGGCGCGAGGCGCAGGCGTCGAGAATGGCCTGCAGATTCGAGCCGGAGCCCGAGGCCAGCACCCCGAGGCGCATATCAGGCGACGACCACCTCGGGCTCCGCCAGCCCGGGGGCGCTCTCGATGACGCCGATCTCGAACGCCGCCTGCCCGCGCCCGGCCAGCAGCGCGAGGGCGCGGGGGGCGTCCGCGCGCGAGACCACCGCGCACATGCCCACACCCATGTTGAAGGTGCGCAGCATCTCCGCGTCCGCCACGTTTCCCGCCTTCTGGATGCGCTCGAAGATGGGCGGCACCGGCCAGGAGCCGCGGCGCAGCACCGCGCGGTGCTCGTCCGGCAGGACGCGGGGAAGGTTCCCCGGGAGCCCGCCGCCGGTGATGTGGGCGAACGCGTGCACGTCGACCGCCTCGCGCAGCGCGAGGCAGTCCTTCACGTAGATCCGGGTGGGCTCCAAAAGCTCGCGGGCGAGCTGGGCCGGCAGGTCTTCCTCGAACACCTTCCGCGCCAGCGAGAACCCGTTGGAGTGCAGCCCGGAGGAGGCCATCCCGATCACCGCGTCGCCGGCTTTCACCCGCGTTCCGTCGAGGATCCGGCTCTTCTCCACCACCCCGACGCAGAACCCCGCGAGGTCGTATTCGCCCTTCGCGTAGAAGCCCGGCAGCTCCGCGGTCTCGCCGCCGATCAGCGCGCAGCCGGCGCGCACGCAGCCCTCCGCGATGCCCTTGATCACCTGCTCCGCCTCCTGGGCGTCCAGCCGGCTGGTGGCGAAGTAGTCGAGGAACACCACCGGTTCGGCGCCGCAGACCACCACGTCGTTGACGCTCATCGCCACCAGGTCGATGCCCACCGTGTCGTGCTTTCCGGCGAGGAACGCGAGCTTGAGCTTGGTGCCGACGCCGTCGGTGCCCACCACCAGCACGGGCTCCCGGTAGCCCTTGGGGATCTCGAAGAGGCCCCCGAAGCCGCCGATCCCCGCCAGCACCTCGGGCCGCGCCGTGCGGCGGGCGTGCGGCTTGATCCGCTCGACCAGCGCGTCGCCCTCGTCGATGTCGACGCCGGCATCGCGATACGTGAGGCCCTTGTCCGCCATCGGGCGCGCACCTTAGACACAGGCCGAGCGGCCGTCCACCGAAACGTTCGGGGTGCCCGGGACCCTGGTGTACCCTGCCTGCATGGGACGCCTGAGGGCCTGGTTCACGCGCGTGACGGCGTTCCGCATCGGCCTGCTCGCCGGCTTCGCCTTCGCCGCCCTTCACGTGCTCGAGCTCGCCGGGCGCATGGAGATCCCCCTGCTCACGCGCCTGGAAGGGGCGCTGACCGATCTCCGGTTCGCGCAGCGCGTGGCCCTGCGCGGGAACGAGCACTCGGGGCAAGTGGTGATCGCGGCCGTGGACGAGGCGGCGATCGTCCGGTTCGGACGGTTTCCCTGGGATCGCCGGGTGATCGCGGCGCTGGTCGACAAGCTGGACGCGGCCGGCGCGAGAGCGGTCGGCTTCGACATCAGCTTCTCGGACGAGGACCTCGGTGGAAAGTTCGCCGGCGCGAAGCGGTACCGCAAGAGATTCGAGGACGTGTCGCTGGCGGCCCCGCGCAACCGCGCCTCGGTGGAGCGATTCGACGAGGCCGAGTCCGACATCGCCGGCGCCGCCTCCGCGCTCGAGCTCCTGAACCGCAAGGTGCACCCGGACGCGGAGCCCATCTACCAGACCGCGCGCGGTCGCCTCGCCGACGGCGCGCAGAAGCTGGGCGCCATGCGCGAGACGTTCGACGCGATGGTGAAGCAGCACGAGGCGTACGGCGCCGAGCTGGACCAGGACCTGGGCGGGGAGGACCCCGACACGGTGATGGGGCAGGCGGTGGCGCGCGCGGCGGACAGGCTGGTGCTCGGGGTGGTGATGCTCACCGAGCCGGAGATGCGCGATCTTTCGCCCCCGGACGCCGAGGCGGAGCTGCGGGGGCTGGAGCGGATGCAGATCCACCTGCCGGAATGGCGCGACCGGCCCGACAGCCCGATGGCCGTGCCGGTGAAGCGGACCTGGGCGAAGCAGTACGCCGGCCTGCGCGTTCCGCTCGCCCCGATCGTGCGCGGGGCGAAGTGGATCGGCTTCTTCAACGCCATCCCCGATTTCGACGGCGTGATTCGCCGCACCGCGCTGACCTTGCGGATCGGCGACCGCTATTACCCGTCGCTCGACGCCGCGCTGGCGGCGGTGGCGCTGGGGCTCAAGCCTGCCGACGTCATTCCCCTCACCCAGACCCCGGACGACGGCGCGCTGCTCGAGTCCGTGGACTTCGGCGGCAAGGTCCGCGCCCCCGTGGACGGCCGGGGGCTGATGACCATCAACTACGTGGGCAGGGATCGCACGTTCGAGAACTACTCCATCGCCGAGATCATCGACGGCAAGAGGGACCACGATCTCAAGGGCAAGGTGGTGGTGGTCGGGGTCACCGCCCAGGGGACGTTCGACCAGCGGGTGACGCCGCTGAGCAGGATCAGCTCCGGGATCGAGATGCACGCGAACGCGGTCGAGAACATCCTCACGGGCCGCTTTCTCCGCCGCGGGCTCCCGGTCGACGTGGGCGAGGTCGTCTTCGCCCAGGCGCTCGCGCTGGTGTTCGCCTTCCTCTTCGCGCGGGTGAAGGTGAGGCAGGCGCTGCCGGTGCTGGCCGTGTCCATCGCGCTGGTCTGGGCCGGAGCGAGCGCTGCTTTCTGGGCCGGGTACGAGGTGTTCGCGGGCCTGCCGCTGCTCGAGCTGGGGTCGATGTTCGTGCTGGTCACCGTCTACCGGTACGCGACGGAGGAGAAGGACAAGCGCCAGCTGCGCAAGGCCTTCCAGCTCTACCTGAACCCCGAGGTGATGGAGGAGATGCTCGAGCAGCCGGCGAATCTCCAGCTCGGCGGCAAGGAGATGGACCTGACCGTGATGTTCTCGGACATCCGCGGATTCACCGGGATCTCCGAGAAGCTGTCGCCCCCCGCGCTGGTCCACCTGCTCAACGAGTACCTCTCGCCGATGACGGACATCGTCTTCCGCCGGCGGGGGACGCTCGACAAGTACATCGGCGACGCGGTGATGGCGTTCTTCGGCGCCCCGGTGCAGACGGCGCAGCACGCGGCGAACGCCTGCGACGCGGCGCTGGAGATGATCGAGACGCTCGAGCGCATGCGGCTGAAATGGCGCGTGGAGGAGCCGGACCTCCCGGACGTCGACATCGGCATCGGCATCAACTCCGGGCCGATGGTGGTGGGCAACATGGGCTCGTCGCAGCGCTTCAACTACACGGTGATGGGCGACAACGTGAACCTCGCCAGCCGGCTGGAAGGGCTGAACCGGGAATACGGCACCCACATCCTGATCACGGGGCCGACGCTCGCCGCGGCGCGCAAGGGCCTCGACGACGATTCCGCCTATACCGTGCGCGAGCTGGATTCGGTCCGGGTGAAGGGGAAGGAGGAGCCGGTGCGGCTGTTCGAGCTTCGCCGCCGGGGTCCGCCTTCGACGGAAGAGCTTCCGCTGCTCGACGGCTACGCCCGGGGGCTTGCGCTGTACCGGGCGGGGAAGATCGCGGAGGCGCGGCTCCAGTTCGAGTCGCTGCTGCAGCGTTTCGCCGGCGACGGGCCCTCGGCGCTGCTCCTGGCGCGCTGCGATCGGATGCTGGAAGAGCCCCCCGCTCCGGGCTGGGATGGCGTCTTCCGGATGGAGCACAAGTAGCTCTCTCGACGATCCGCGGCGCGGGTCGGCCTGCCGACCGTCCTGCTCACGCGCCCCGATGTGGACGCACACGCGCCCATGCGTCGTTCGTCCGGTTCTCTTGTCGATCGAAACAAAGCAGGATTCGGCGGTGGAGTTGCCCGTCAGCGGCGTCAACCCGGCGCCGCGCGGCGACCCGGTTCAGATCGGCCTCGAATGGATCCGGCTGCGCGCGGCGCGCCTCGACTGGAGCCGGTGCGGAGCGATCGTGGCGACGATCGCGGTCACCTGGCTGCTCGCGCCCGCGCTGGTGGGCACCGAGATCCTCGCCTTCCGCGACATGCTCCACAACTACGCGCCGCTCAAGGCGCTGTTCTGGATGTGGCCGCCGCCCCTCTGGAACGATCACGCATTCAGCGGAAGCTCCGCTCTCGCCGATCTCAACCAGCAGCCGTTCTACCTGCCGAATCTCGCCTTCGCGGCGCTCAGCGCGCCCATCTGGCCCGGCATCGCCGTCTATCTCTGGCTGCACGTGCTCTTCGGGCTCTGGGCCACGTACGCGCTCTGCAAGCGCTTCGCGCCCGAGGGAGCGGGCCTGGGCGCCGCGGCCTTCGCTCTCTGCGGGTTCTCGCTCGCCAACTTCTCCAATCCGCAGTGGTTGTGCGCGGCGACCTGGGCGCCCGCCGTGCTGCTCGCGTTCGCGGTCTGGGGCGAGGAGGGCGGCGTCAGACCGGCCGCGCTCCTCGCGCTCTGCCTGCCCCAGGTCCTCCTCACCGGCGACCCGCCGATGTTCGGCCTGCTCGTCGTCGCGGGTGCGGCGCTGGCGTTCTCCCGGCGGCGGAGATCCGGCTGGAAGCTGCTCGCGGAGGGAATCCCCATCGCCCTTGCGGTGGCGGTGCTGGTCCTTCCCCAACTCGTCGCCACCCTGCGGGCCTTCCCCTCGCTGCGGCGCGCCTCCGGGCTTCCCCGCGACGTGCGCGAGCAGTGGTCGCTCCATCCTTCGCGCCTCGCCGAGCTCTTCGTGCCGCGCCTCTTCGGACCCCTCTTCGACCCGCAGAGGTTCTGGGGAGCGTTCACGGTCTCGCCGCCGTGGAAGCGCAACTACGTGCATTCGATCTATGCCGGGGTGATCGGACCCGGGCTCGTCGCGCTGGGGTTCCAGCGGAGGCGGCGCGGCGCGACGCCGTGGGGAGCGATCGCGGTCGCCGCGCTCCTGCTTGCGCTCGGCCAATACTTCTTCCACTTCTACGGCGTTCTCGGCGAGATCGTGCCGGGGTTTCGCGCGTTCCGCTACCCGCAGCGGATGATCGCCCTCTTCATGCCGGCCTGGGCAGTGCTCGTCGCGCTCGGGGCCAGGGAGGTAGTCCAGCTCCCGCGTTCGCGCCGCGCCGCCCTGGCCGCGGGTTCCGCCTTGCTGGCGGGAGCGGCCCTGGCGGCGGTCTCGTTCTTCGCTCCAGCGGCCAACCACGCGGCGGTCTGGCGTTCCGCCATTCAGATTGCGCTCGCGGGTGGGGGCGCCGTCGCCGCGATGCTCCTCCCCCGGGCGGCGCTCCTGCCGGCGCTCGCGATCGTCCTCGCGGTCGACCTCTGCGCGGCCAACGGCGAGATGCTCGGCACGCTCCCCAAGGCGCTCTTCAAGGACGAGCCCGCCGCCTGCACCGCCCTCGACCGCGCTTCCCGGGGAGCGCCGCGGAAGTCGTTTCGGGTCTACGTCGAGCAGGCGCACCTCGAAACCACGCAGGTTGGGTTCGGGCCTCGCCGCTCCCACGAGTTCCAGGTGGGGCGGCGCAACGTGCTCGAGCAATGCGGGTTCCGCCAGTCGATCTCGCTCACTTCGCTGGATCCCCTGGCGGAGAACGACCTCTGGGCCAAGGTCGGGCCGTTGCGCGTGCTCCGGGCGCTGGCCACCCGCTTCGCGGTGACCGCTCCGGGAGAGGGCAGTGCGCTGCAGGCGCGCGAGGTGGTGCGCGACCAGCGCTGGGGATTTGCCGTCTCGGAGCTGTCCAACGTCTCTCCCATCGTCTTCCGGCCTGAGCGCGTGGTGCAGATCGCGCCGGCGGCATTCCCGTCGGCAGCCGCGGCGGATCCCGCGCTGCTCGGCCCACGGGTCGCCGCGCTGGAGAACGCGCCGCGCGAGCACCTGCCCGATCCGCGCGCGCGCCTCGTTCACGTAGAGCACGAGGCGTCGTGGCGCGCCTTCGTCGTTTCACAGAGCAAGCCCGGATACTGGATCGCCGCCTCCACCTTTGACGCAGACTGGCGAGCGACCATCGACGGCCTGCCTGCTCCGATCGAGCACGCGGACCTGATCCGCCGCGCCGTCTGGGTCCCTGCAGGGCAACACCGGATCGAGATGCAGTACCGCCCCGTCCTGCCGCTGGCCCTGTTCGCCGTCGCCGTGGTGCTGACGGCCATTCTCGTCCTCGTCGCGATCCGGGCAAGGGCAGCCGCTTTGTCCTCTGAAAGCAGGGGCCGGGGGATGGACCTCCAGATGGAGCACAAGTAGGCGGAAATCGTGTGATTGCCGTCACGTGCAGCTAAATTGACCGGTACTCGATTCCGCTGGTAGGACTTCAACATGGGCGGAGAGGACGCGCTGTTCCAGCGCTTCGGCAAGGAGTTCAAGCGCGGGGACGTCCTCTTCCGCGAGGGAGAACCCGGCAAGGAGATGTACGTCGTCCAGGCCGGCAAGGTGAACATCACCAAGACCGTGCGGGAAACCGAGAAGATTCTCGCCACCTTGGGCGCCGGGGAGTTCTTTGGCGAAATGAGCATCCTGAACCACAAGCCGCGCTCGGCCGGGGCGGTGGTGGCGGAGGACGCGAAGCTCCTGGTGATCGATCCCAGGACCTTCGAGGCGATGATCCGCGGCAACGTGGAGATCGCGGTCCGGCTGATCAAGAAGCTCTCGGATCGGCTGCAGGAAGCCGACGAGCAGATCGAAAACCTCCTCCTGCGCGACCCGAACAGCCGCGTCGTCCACTACCTCTGGCAGGCGGCGGTGAAGCGGGGGCGGGAGACGCCGCAGGGGAAGCTGGTCAGCGTGAACCTGAACGAGCTGCACGGGCGGATGGGCGTTTCCGCGCAGGAGGTGCAGGAGGCGGTGAACAAGACCGCCAAGGCGCGGATCATCGCCCTGGTTCCGGAGGGCGTGGTGGTGCCCGATACGGGCAAGATGCAGAAGTATCTCGAGTTCCTCGAGATGAAAGAGCGGTTCGGGGATTGAAATGAAGATCAAAGTCCTCGGCTGCCATGGCGGCGAGCTTCCCCGGCACCGCACCACCTGTTTCCTGATCGACGGGAAGCTGGCCATCGACGGCGGGGCCATCACCGCCGCTCTCGAGCTCGAGGACATCCTCAAGATCGACGACATCTTCCTCACGCATTCGCACTTCGATCACGTGAAGGATGTCCCGATGATGACCGATCTCCTGGTCGGCAAGCGGGAGAAGCCGGTGGTGGTGCACGGCCCCGCGGAGACCATGGAGGCGATGGACAAGGACGTCTTCAACAACCGTGTCTGGCCGGACTTCCGCACCATTCCCACCAAGGAGAACCCGGTCCTCGCCTTCGAGACCATCCCGGTGATCGAGCCCGTCACCTGCCAGGGGCTGCGCATCCGGGCCATCCCCGTGCACCACCCGGTGTACTCGGTCGGCTACATCCTCGAGGGCCGGTCGGGGGCGGTCGCCTTCTCCGGCGATACCGGGCCCACCGAGGAGCTGTGGCGGGCGGTGAACGCCACCCCGAACGTGAAGGCGGTGTTCCTCGAGCTGAGCTTCCCCAACTCCATGCAATGGCTGGCGGATCTGTCCGGCCACCTCACCCCGAGGACGGCGATGGGGGAGCTGGCGAAGCTCGATCGCCGGGGAGCGACGGTCTACCTCTACCATCTCAAGCCGGCGGTCATCGACGAGGTGAAGGCGGAGGTCCGGGCGCTGCGCAAGGACTTCCTGCACGTCTGCGAGCTGGACGAGGTCTACAACATCCAGTGAGAGCGCTGATCCTCCTGTGTCTCGCGGTGTCGCTCGGCGCGCGCGCGGATCCGGGTCCGAAGAGCGCCACGCAGCAGCAGCAGCAAAACAACGCGGCTGCGGCGGTCGTGGCCGGGGCCGGCGCCGCAATCGTGGCGGCGCAGGTCGCTCCGAGCGAGGACCCGTTCGCATTCCCCGCTCCCACGCCCCGCGCGCGGCAGTGGCTCGGATACGCCTCGCCCTGGACGCTCCTGCTGCTCGCTTCGATGCTGGTGACGCTGGCGGCGCTGATCAAGCGGGTGGACCCGCGCCGGCGCAAGCGCATCCGCCGCGCCACCATCCTCTACATGCTCTACCTCACCACCTTCGTCTTCGCGGCGATCCTCGGGATCGTGCACGCGGAGGGTTGGGCCCGGCGGGTGTGGTTCCTCGCGGATCTGATGGAAGTGCTGGTGATCATCGATTTCGTCGCCATCCTGCTCTTCGATCTGGTGCTGCTGGCGCTCCGGATCGAGGTGGCGAACATCGTGCACGACCTGGCGCTGGGGGCTGCGTACCTCCTCGCCTTCATCGGGATCCTGCACCGCAGCGGCGTCCAGCTGAGCGGGATCATCGCCACCTCGGCGGTGGTCACGGTGGTGCTCGGCCTCTCGCTGCAGGCGACGCTCGGGAACGTGCTCGGCGGGATCGCGCTGCAGCTCGACGACTCGATCCACATCGGCGACTGGGTGCAGCTCTCCTCCGGGCAGCAGGGGCGGATCAGCGCCATCCGCTGGCGGCACACCGTGGTCGAGACGCGGAACTGGGACACCATCCTGGTCCCCAACTCGTCGCTGTTGGGCGAGAACATCACCATCCTCGGGCAGCGGCAGGACCAGCCGGTGCAGCACCGGATGTGGGTCTACTTCAACGTCGATTTCCGCTATTCGCCGGAGGAAGTGATCCACACCGTCGAGGACGCGCTGCAGAGCACGCCCATCGCGCACGTCGCCGCTTCGCCGCCGCCGAACTGCATCTGCTTCGACTTTGCCCGGCAGGGCGCGGACAGCTTCGGGTACTACGCGGTCCGCTACTGGCTGACGGACCTGGCCGCCGACGACCCCACCTCCTCCGCGGTGCGGGTCCGCATCTACGTGGCGCTGAAGCGGGCCGGCATTCCGCTGGCGGTGCCCGGGCAGGCGATCTGGGTGTCGATGGACGACCCGCAGCACCGCGAGCGGAAGGTGCAGCGCGAGCTGCAGCACCGCATGGAGCTCTTGCAGCAGATCGAGATGTTCTCCGGGCTCTCGCACGACGACCGCCAGCGGCTGGCGGAAGGCATGCAGCCGGCGCCCTTCGGCCGCGGCGAGATCATCACCCGGCAGGACTCGGCGGCGCACTGGCTCTACGTGCTCACCAAGGGCGATTGCGAAGTCCGCGTCCGCGGCGACGCCGGCGCGGAGAAGCAAGTCGCTTCGCTGAGCGCCCCGAACGTCTTCGGCGAGATGGGCGTGATGACCGGCGAGCGCCGCACCGCCTCCGTCGTCGCGGTCACCGAGGTGGAGTGCTACCGGATCGACAAGGACGTCTTCAAGTCCGTCCTCCGCACCCGCCCCGAGATGGCCGAGGTGATCTCCCAGGTGATGGCGAAGCGCCGCGTCGAGCTGGCCGCCGTCCGCGAGGGCCTCGACGCCGAGTCCCGCAAGCGCCGCGTCAAGGAGGAGCGCACCGAGATCCTCTCTTCGATCCAGACTTTCTTCGGGATGGACGACGACAAGGCGTAGAGGCGGACGAAGATGCCGACGAGCGGCTCACCACGACAGCAGAATTGATTCGGGCAGCCCTCGTTGTGGCCTGTTGCCCGCGACGACCCCCAACTTGAAAGGGCGATAAATCGAGCGGGTGCGTGTACGGCCCATAACCGAGAAACTCGTTGTACTTCTGAGATCCGGGACACCCTGAGATCCCGGATCTGCTGTCCCCGATCTCCATGCCGAGGTGAGCAGTCGTTCCGGTCGGGGTCAAAGAATCAGATCGGCTGAAACTTGAATCGGGGAATGATTTTCCAAGATGCTGCGGAGCCCGAATATCTCGGAGACCCTCACGAACCCGAACCCGAACCTGAACCACGAGGCGCGAACGCGCCGAGCCCGAAGCCCCCGCACGCGAGCCCCGCACCCGCACCTGAGCCCCGAGCCCGAAATACGTATTGTGTCCCCGAATTCCCCCGCATTTCGGCGGCCCGCCGCCCGCCTGCCTGGTGGTATCAGCCTCCCCCCTCTGCTAGAACCCGCCCGCAGAATGGCCTGGTACCACCGCGTTCCCGCCCCGAAGCTCCCCGCCGACCAGCGACGGTCGAGGATGGAGGGCCTGTGGATCAAGTGCGACGGCTGCGGGGAGATCATCTACAAGCAGGACGTCGAGAGGAACCTCGAGGTCTGCCCCAAGTGCGACGAGCACTTCCCGTTCCCGGTGCGCAAGCGCCTCGACCTGGTGCTCGACCACGGTTCCTTCACCGAGCATGACCTGGGCCTGGAGAGCACCGATCCCCTCCAGTTCTCCGACTCGAGGAAATACCGGGACCGCATCAAGTCCAGCCAGAAGTCCGCCGGCGAGGGCGAGGCGTTCATCTCCGGCATCGGCCGCATCGCCGGGCGGGAGGTCTCGATCGGGGCCTTCGACTTCAGCTTCATGGGCGGCTCGATGGGCAGCGTGGTGGGCGAGAAGGTGACCCGCATCTTCGAGCGCGCCACCGACCGGCGGATCCCCGCCATCGTCTTCTCCGCCAGCGGCGGCGCGCGCATGCAGGAGGCGATCTTCTCCCTGATGCAGATGGCCAAGTCCTCGGCCGCGCTGGCCCGCTTCCGCCACGTGCAGAAGCCCTACGTCAGCGTCCTCCTCGATCCCACCACCGGCGGCGTCGCCGCCTCCTTCGCCTTCCTCGGCGACGTGATCCTCGCCGAGCCGCGGGCGCTGATCGGCTTCGCCGGACCGCGGGTGATCGAGCAGACCATCCGGCAGAAGCTCCCGGAAGGTTTCCAGCGCAGCGAGTTCCTGCTCAAGCACGGGATGATCGACGCCATCGTCCACCGCAAGGAGATGCGCGAGCGGCTGGCGCAGCTCCTCGGCCTGCTCGCGTGAGCGCGTGGTGGCGCGACTTCTTCGATGAGGACTACCCGGTGCTCTACGCGGGCGCGATCGACCCCGAGCGCACCGAGCGCGAGGTCGCGGGCGCCGCGGCAATCCTGAAAATCAAGGACGGAGTCCGCCTGCTGGACCTCTGTTGCGGCACCGGCCGCCACGCCATCGCCCTGCAGCGCCGCGGCGCCCGGGTCACCGGCGTGGATTCCAGCGCCAGGCTGCTGGCGCTCGCGCAAGAGAAAGCGGAGCGGGTCGGGTCGTTCCCGCAGTTCGTCCTCGGCGACGCCCGCGAGCTGCCGCTGCGCTCCGGCAGCTTCGACGCGGCCATCTGCCTCTTCAACTCCGTCGGCTACGGCACGGACGCCGAGGCGGTGGCGATGCTCCGCGAGGCCCGCCGCTGCGCGCCTGCCTTGCTGCTGGAGGCCGCGCACCGCGACGAGCACGTCCGCAACAGCGCCCCCGGCCCGACTTTCGAATGGACCGAGCGCCCCGGCGTGCGCATCCTGGTCGAGCGCTGGATCGAGGCCGTCCCGGGCCTCTCCCGCGCCATCTTCCGCATCCAGCGCCCGGACCAGCCCGAGGTGGTGAAGGAGTTCCGGCACCGGCTCTACAGCGCGACGGAGCTCGCGGGGATGCTGCGCAAGGCCGGTTACGAGCGGACCGAGTGCTTCGGCGACTACGACCGGCGCACGTTCGCCATCGATTCTCCCGTCTTCCTCGCGCACGCGAGATGAGCGATGGACTTCGCCCGCCTCAAGGAGCTGCTCTTCGCGCGCGGCAACTTCGGCGTGAAGCTCGGTCTCGAGCGCATGCAGCAGGCCTGCGGTCTTCTGGGAAACCCGGAGCGCAGCGCCCCGGTGCTCCACGTCGCGGGGACGAACGGCAAGGGCTCCACCTGCGCGTTCGCAGAGGCTGCGCTCCGCGCCAGAGGGCTGCGCACCGGCCTCTACACCAGCCCGCACCTGAACCACTTCTGCGAGCGCATCCGGATCGCCGGCGCGCCCATCTCCGAGCAGCGCGCCTGCGAGCTGCTCGAGGAGGTGAGCTCGCGCGTGCCCTGGGCGCTGGGCGACCCGGGGCTGACCTTCTTCGAGATCGTCACCCTGATGGCCTTCCTCGCCTTCCGGGAAGTGGACGCGATGGTGATCGAGGTGGGCCTGGGCGGCCGCCTGGACGCGACCAACGTGGTGCAGCCGCGGGCCTGCGCCATCAGCGCCCTCGGCCTCGAGCACACGCAGTATCTCGGCCCGACCCTGCTCCACGTCGCGGCGGAGAAAGCGGGCATCTTCAAGGCGGGCGCGCCGGCGGTCAGCGCGGGTCAGCCGCGCGGGGCGGCGCAGGTGCTGCAGAGCCGGGCCGACCAGCTGGGCATCCCGCTCTGGCGCCCCGGCCGCGACTATCGATTCGAGAGCCGGGAAGGGCGCTCGTTCTGTTACGCCGGTCCCCGCTGGACGGTCCGCGCCGAGCCGGGCCTCGCCGGCCAGCACCAGCGCGCGAACGCCGCGCTGGCCTGCGCGCTGTTGGAGGCGAGCGGGCTGTGCGAGCCGCGCCACGCGGAAGCCGGCCTGCGCCAGACGCGCTGGCCCGGGCGCCTGGAGCGGTTCGGCGATGTCTACGTGGACGGAGCGCACAACCCGCACGCGGCGCGCGCGCTGGCGCGGGCGCTGCCGCCCATCCTCGACGGGCGCCCGCTCCACCTCGTCTTCGGCGCGCTGGAGGACAAGGACGCGAAAGCGATGCTCGACGCGCTCGCGCCGCTCGCGCGATCCGTCCACTACTGTGCTCCCGATTCCCCTCGCGCCATCCCGCCGGCCCGGCTGGCGCAGATTCGCCCCGGCGAGGTGCACGGGAGCGTCGCCTCGGCGCTCGCCGCCGCCCGCCGGCTCCCCGGAGTGGTCCTCTGCTCGGGTTCGCTGTACCTCGCCGGGGAGGCGCGCGCGCTGCTGCTCGGCGAGACGAACTCCCCCATGCCGGCCGAGCGCCTGTAGGGGAGTTTGCCACCCCGGCGCACACGCCCTACTTTATTGTAGCGCGGACCCTCAGGGGGTCGGACGGCCGCGACTCTTTCGAAAGGAGACCGTGCGCCGCCTCGACTTCCAGGATCCTCCGGCCCCGCGGGACCTCGAGCGCATCGCGTTCAAGTCGCTGTACTCGAAAGAGATCTACGACGCGCCCACCCGCGACGGCTGGCTGCTGCGGATCTCCCGCTACAAGCCGTCTCCGCAGCCCTGGCACCAGCCGATCTTCGGGGAGCCGCTGCTGCTCGTTCCGGGCTGGTCGCAGAACCGGCACGCCTTTACCTGTGGCGACTTCGTCAAGCAGCTGCTCGCGTACGGGGCGGACATCCACATCGTCGAGCTGCGCGGCCACGGCCTGTCGAACCGGGAACTGCAGCTGGAGCACGGCCTGCGGCCCGCCGACCTGGACTGGCGCTGGGACATCGACAGCTACTTCCTCCACGACGTTCCCGCCGCGGTGCAGGCGGTGAAGGAGAAGAGCGGCCGCTCGAAGATCTTCTACGTGGGCCACAGCATGGGCGGCATGCTCGGGTACGGATACGCGGGCTGCCACGACGACCTGGCCGGGCTGGTGGCGATCGGGGCGCCGAGCGACATCGGTCGCGGTTTCCTCGGCCTGCGCGCCGCCGCGCTTTTCGGGCCGGCGCTGGTGGGGCCGCTGCTCGACGCAGCATGCCGCGCCGCCAGCGTCGCCGGACGCACCCGGCACGGAGCGGCGGCCATGCTCCGCAAGGTGCGCTTCCTCGCCCGCGCCGCGAACCTGCTCGCCGCCCCCGAGAGCAAGTTCAAGCCGGTCCATTTCAACCACGTCCCGGTGGACGCGCTGCTGCGCGCCCTGGCCCGCGCCGCCACCGAGAGCAACCTCCGCCGCTACGAGGTGATCGCGCGCTACGTCGGGTCGCTGCTCAACCCCGCGCGGGTCACCGCCGAGGACTTCCGCTGGCTGCTCTCGCAGGGCGGGGAGAAGGAGCCGCGGCGGGTGGTGGAGCAGTTCGCCCGCTGGATCCGGCACGACGAGATGAAGTGCTACCGGACCGGCTACGACTACAAGGCGCACTTCAAGGACATCGCGGTCCCGATGGCCATCTTCTTCGGCGATCTGGACAAGATCGCCTCCGCGCGCAGCACCCGGGGGATCTACCGCGCCGCGCGCAGCGAGTACCTGCTCTGGCGGCCAGTGAAGGAGAACAGCCACCTCGAGCTGACCATGGGCACCGACATCCACCAGATCTGTGAGGACGTGAAGGATCTGGTGGAATATGCAGCGCGCGCCCCGCGCGAGTGGAGCCTCGGGTCTCTTGGGTGAGCCGGGATCGCATGCTAGCGTTCCTTTGGCGTGAACGCCCACATCGCCACCTTCGCGCGCGGCGCCTTGGCGCTGCTGGCGCTCGCCGCGGCCGCGGACGAGCCCAGGCGGCTCGTCGGGATGCGCGCGGGCGGCGACGCGCAGGCGAGCACCCTGGAGATCGAGGGGGACCGGCCGCTCTCGTTCACCACCCTCAAGCTGCAGGATCCCCCGCGCGTGGTGGTGGATTTCGCCGACACCGGCGTCGGCGACGGGCCGCGGGAGCTGGAGGTCGGGGACGGGACGCTGCGGCGCGCCGCGATCGCCCAGGCCGGGTCGCACACCGCGCGCGTGGTGGTCGAGCTGGCCGCGGACGCCGAGTTCGAGGTGCGCGCCGACGGCAACCGGGTGGAGGTGCGCATTCCCAGGTCCGCCGTGACCGCGCAGGAGCCTGCGCCCGCCCCGGCCGGGAGCCCCGCGGAGGCGGAAGCGGAGAAGGTCGCCTCCTTGCCGACGGTCTCGCTGGTCGCGTCCAACCCGGTGGAGCCGCCCCTTCCGGATCCGCGCACCGACCGCCAGCGCGCCGCCCTGGAGAAGGCCGCCGCCGTGAAGAAAGCCCTGGCCGAGAAGCGCGCGCTGGCCGAGCAGCAGCGCCGGGACAAGGCGGAGCAGCGCCGGAACAAGGTGGAGCAGCGACGGCAGGCGGCTGCCGATCGCGCGTCGCGCAAGCTCGCGGCCGCTGAGCGGAAGCGCACCGGGGCGACGAAGCCGGTTCCCGCGCCGGCGGCGCCGCCGGTGGCGGTTGCCACGAATGAACAGGAAAAGGCCGCGCCGCCGCAGACGCCGCCCGCCGCGACCGAGCCCCGCGACCGGGCGCAGACCGTCGCGCCCGCTCCTGCCGCCGCTCCGCAAGCGACGGCGGAAGCGCGCCAGGTGCCGGAGCCCGCCGTCGCCAGCGCGCGCGAGGAGCCGCACCCTGCGGCGACGCAGCCCCACAAGGCCCCGGAGAAGCTGGCGATGGCGGGGCGGCACATCACCGGGATCGGGTTCCGGCCGGTGCGCGGCGGCGAGGTGATCGTCCGCAGCGACGGTCCGCTGGAATACGGGATCAGCGGCGACGGGACCTCCGTCCTGCTGCACCTGCCCAGCACGGCGATCCCGCTGCCGAACAACCGCCGCCCGCTCGACACCCAGTTCTTCGCCGGCGCCGTCCAGCGCGTGGTGCCGATGCCGGTCGCCGGCGGGACCGACGTGCGGATCGAGCTGCGCGAGAGCGCCGAATACCAGCTTGCCCA
Organism: Deltaproteobacteria bacterium; assembly: GCA_041499865.1. Lineage (GTDB taxonomy): Bacteria > Myxococcota > Myxococcia > Myxococcales > 40CM-4-68-19 > 40CM-4-68-19. The sequence continues at coordinate 5,807 of JBGQLA010000009.1, read as the reverse complement.
GTCCGGATCCGTGCTGACGGTGACCTTCTCGTCTCCCCGTTAGTCGCTCTTCGTGCTCCGCTCCGGCGCCGCGACGGCAGCCCTCGCCCTCCTGGTGCTGGCTCCTCCCGCGCGCGGGCAGACCTCGCTCTTCGCGGGTCCCCCCGGCGAGGAGGTCGAAGTCGAGGCGGACCGCATCACCTACGCCTGGCAGGCGCAGCTCGTGCGCCTGGAAGGCCACGTGGTCGCGCGCCGCGGAGGAGGGATCCTGCGGGCGGGCTCCGGCAGCCTGGACCGCGCGCACGGCGTGCTCAAGCTGGAGGGCGGCGTCCTCGGCGTCCAGGGCCGGCAGGTCTTCCTCGCCGACGCCGCGATCGTCGACCTGAACGCGCATTCCGCGGAGCTGGGCAAGGCGGTGCTCTACCTCAAGGTCCTCCCGGCGAATCCCGACCAGCCGCGCGCCGGCGCGAACGCGCTCACCCTGCACGGGAGCCGGGTGCGACAGCTGTCCGGAGGACGCTATCTGGCGGAGCAGGTGACGCTCACCCCGTGCGACTGCGCCGGCAATCCAGACTACGAGCTGCTGGCGGATTCCGCGGAGATCGACGGCGACCGCGCGCACCTGCACGGCGTCGACCTGCGTTTCGCGTTCGGAGGGAGCATTCCCCTGTTTCCGCTCTCGCTGCCCCTCACCGGCCGCCAGTCGGGGCTGCTCGCGCCACAGCCGGGCTTCGGCGGACCGACCGGGTTCAGCTGGGCGCAGCCGGTGTTCCTCACCCTGGGTCCCAGCTACGATCTCACGCTCACCCCGGGGTGGCACACCGGCGGCGGGTCGCACCGGCCCGATCCGGGCCTGCGCTCGATCAAGGGGCCTTTCCTTGGAAGCGAATTCCGGTACGCGCCCGTGCCGGGCACCGCGGGCTCCGTCTCCCTCGATCTGTTCGACGATCTCGATCAGCACGATTCGCCGGGCGGACGTGGATACCGCGGCCTGCGCGGCGTGGGGCACCTCGCGCACCGCACCGAGAGCGGCGGGGCGGTATTCGCGATCCAGGGGATCGCGGCGAGCGACGTGATGGCGGTGCGCGACCAGACCGCGCAGTCGATCGAGACCACGTTCGATCTCTTCTCCACCGACGTCGGCTTCTGGCGCGCGCGCGGGCCGGTCACCACCGGCGCGGATGCGACCTTGATGCAGGACATGCGGATCGCAGCCGGCGTCGATCGGACGCTGTCCGGGGGCGCCGGGACGACGTTCCAGCGCCTGCCGGCATTGTTCGCGCAGATCGCCCCGGTGGAGTTCGGCCAGGCGACGTTCTCCCTGGAAGCGAGCGCGGCCCAGTTCGCCCGGTTCGGAAGGCCCGATGAGCAGGAGCGGACGAACGGGTTCGGCCACACCGATCGGGTGGCGACCCTTCCGCCGGGGCAAGGCGACGAGTCGCGGGCGCCCGCGTTGCGCGTCGATCTCGCGCCCCGGGCGACGCTTTCGGCGGCGCGCACCCTGCCGGTCGAGATGCAGCTGATCGCCGGAGCGAGGGTGGACGGCTGGATCGTGGAGGGCGCCTCCGATCGGAACCGCGCGCGGGCTTATGCGCTGGTCGGCGCGCGCGCGGCCGCGCCGCTGGAGCGGCGCTTTGGCGGCGTCCTGCACCGCATCGAACCGGCGCTGGAAGTGCGGGCTCTCTCCAAGCCGCTGCAGGCGGGCGGCCCGCCGTTCGGCGATCTCACCGACGCAGGCGGGACGCAGTTCGCCTCCAGGCCGGACGAGGCGCAGCAGGGCCTCACCGCGGATTACGTGCACGGCATCTCCGGCGTCCCGGCGGCCCGCCGCGCGTACGACGAGATCGACTTCGCGGCGCCCGTGAGCGGAGCGGTGGAGGCGACGGCCTCGCTCTCGCAGTCCCTGTGGACGAAGCCGGGGCGCACTCCCGGACGGATCGTGCGCTTCGACCTGCTGCAGGACGCGCTTCTCTGGGCGGGCGGCGCCAGGGCGCGGATGGGCGAGGGGAGCGCGGTTGCCTCCGCGCAGTTCGGCCCCGGCAACGTGCAGGGTGCGGTGCGCTACGACTGGGCGCTGCGGCACGTGTCCGCATTCGGCGCTTCCGCGGGCGTGCGCGACGCGCGCGGAGACGAGATGCATGCCTCCGTCGACATGCTGCGCGGCAGCTCGAGCGAGCGGCTGCGCGCCGGCATCGACGAGCTGTTCTCGGCCGCGCGCTACGCCAACGCCTCGGCGGCGCTGACCGGCAGCGCGAGGGCCGGCGCGTCCGGAGCGCTGCCCCTCAACTTGCGCCTCGCCTACGAGCTTGCGTACACGCCCGGAGACGTCCCGGCCGATTTCGCCAACTGGCAGCACAGCGCGGTGCTCACGCTGGAGACGCCCTGCCGCTGCGCCGGGCTGCAGTTCTCGGCGACGCTTCCCTTCCACGACGCCCGCCTGCTCCGCTCTCCTGCATTCTCGCTGCGCATCGACTTGAAGTCGCTGGGCTCGTTCGCGACATTCTAGCTGTATCTTTCCGAATGTTTCACTGCTGGTGTCTGGCCGGTCCGGCGCGTGCTGGTAGTAGGGTCGCACATCACAACAGCGAGGCCGGCGTCCGCATCGAATGGTCCAGGGAAGCGTCGTCAAGGATGTAGGGCGCAGGATCCGTCAGCTCCGGCTGTCGCGCTCCGCGCGCATGACCCAGGAGGATCTGAGCGAGCGCGCGCGCATCAGCGTCTCCTTTCTCTCGATGATCGAGCGTGGAGAGCGCTCGCCGCACCTGGGGACGCTCGCCGCCATCGCGCAGGCGCTGGAAGTGCGCATCGCCGATCTCTTCCTCGACGACGGCGACAGCGGCGAGGTGGAGCCCATCTTCCGGCCGCTGCTCGACGCCTGCCGCAAGCACAATTTGGGAAAACGCGACGTGGATCGCCTGATTTCCGTCGTGCGCACCATGTTTGCTGCTTGACGCTGTGGCCCCTCCCCGGCACGTTGGCGCGGTGACGGGTCTGCGCGAAGAGCAGCGGGGGACGGCGCGCTGGCTGATCCTCGATCGGCCGGCGCAACGGAACGCGCTGAACGGTGAGACCATCGGCGCCCTGCGCGAGGCGCTGGCGCGCGCGGATGCCGATCCGGCGGTGCGGGCCATCTGTCTCACCGGCGCCGGCGAGAAGGCGTTCTGCTCCGGAATGGATCTCGCTTCCGCCGGCGCGGCCCTGCAGGCCGGCCCGCTGGCGGCGCACGAAACCCGGCGGGCCTACGCGGCGCTGCTCGCGGAGCTGCCGCGGCTGGGCAAGCCGGTGGTGGCCGCGGTCAACGGCGCCGTGCTGGGTGGGGGAATGGGGCTGCTGGCGGCGTGCGACCTGGCGATCGCGGCGGACGACGCGCGCTTCGGAACGCCGGAGGTGGAGATCGGGCTCTTCCCCTACATGGCGCTGGCGCCGCTCTCGCGCTGCCTCGGGCGCCGCGCGGCCCTCGAGCTTGTGCTCACCGGTCGCCGCATCGACGCATCGGAAGCGCGCGCGATCGGGCTGATCAACCGCGCGGTCCCGCGCGCCGGGCTGGCCGCCGCGGCGGAGGAGCTGCTCGCGTTGCTGGCGGAGAAGAGCCCCTCGGCGCTGCGCCTCGGCCGCCGCGCCTTCTACGCCACCCAGGACCTGCCCTACGAAGCGCAGCTCGAGGCGCTTTGCGCCCAGCTCTCGATCAACGCGCTGACGGAGGACGCGGCCGAAGGCGTGGCCGCGTTCCTCGAGAAGCGCAAGCCGGAATTCAAGGGGCACTGATGCTCTCCGACAAGGTGGTCGTCACCTGCGCGCTGACGGGCGTGCTCGCGAACCGCGATCAGTGCCCGTGGGTCCCCTACACCCCCGCCGAGATCGCGGAGGAGGCGCGCCGCGCCTGGGAGGCGGGCGCAGCGGTGGTGCACATCCATGCCCGGACCGACGAAGGCGCCCCCACCTACGAGCCCTCCGTCTACGCGGCGATCCGGCGCGAGACCGAGCAGCGCTGCCCGGTGATCCTCAACTTCTCCACCGGCGGCATGGGCCCGATGGAGGACCGGGTGGCCCACATCGCGCAGGTGAAGCCCGCGCTGGGCGCGCTCAACATGGGCTCGATGAACTACGCGAAGTACTCGCCGAAACGGAAGGACTTCGTCTTCGACTTCGTGTTCGAGAACCCCTTCCGCGACATCGCCTTCCTCCTCGGGGTGATGAAGGAGGCAGGGGTGAAGCCGGAGCTGGAGTGCTTCGACGTCGGGCACACCAACTCCATCTGGCCGCTGCTCGACAAAGGGCTGCTGAAGCGGCCGCTGCAGTTCAGCTTCATCATGGGCGTGCTGGGCGGGATCCGCGCCACCGCCGAGAACCTCGCGATGCAGGCGCGCGAGACGCCCCCCGACAGCACCTGGGAGGTGATCGGCATCTCGCACGAGCAGTGGCGGATGGTGGCGGCGGCCCTCGCGCTGGGAGGCAACGTGCGGGTCGGGCTGGAGGACAACTTCTACCTGGACACGCACGGCAAGCAGATGGCCCGCTCCAACGGCGACCTGGTGGCGAAAGCGGTGCGGATGGCGCGCGACATCGGCCGGGAGCCCGCCACGGTGGCGGAGGCGCGCGAAATCCTTTCGCTCGGGAACGTATGGTAACGGCGGCAGGGCGGCTCTTGACACGCCGCGGCAGGGCCCCTATCCAACGCCGACACCGAAGAGGAGAAGCGCCGTGAAGAAGATCCGCCTGCTCACGCCCGGCCCCACGCCCGTCCCCGAGCGCGTTTCGCTGCGCATGGCCCGCCCCATCGTGCACCACCGCTCGCCGGAGTTCGAGGCGGTGTTCGCCCGCGTGCGGGAGGGGCTCTCCTGGCTCTTCCAGACCAAACAGGACGTGCTGGTGTTCGCCGCCAGCGGCACCGGCGCGATGGAGGCCTCCTTCGTCAACTTCCTCCGCAAGGGAGACACCGCGGTGGTGGTGGACGGCGGCAAGTTCGGCGAGCGCTGGGGCAAGTTCGCCAAGGCGTACGGCGTCAACGCCGTGATCCTCAAGTGCGAGTGGGGGCAGCCGGTCGAGCCGGCGGCGGTGGAGAAGGCGCTGCGCGACCATCCGCAGGCCAAGGCCGTCTACGTCCAGGCCAACGAGAGCTCCACCGGCGTCTACCATCCCATCCGCGAGCTGGCGCAGGTCACCGCCCGGACCGGCGCCATCCTGGTGGTCGACGCCATCAGCGCGCTCGGCGCGATGCCGTTGCCGATGGACGAGTGGGGGATCGACGTGATGGTCAGCGCCGGGCACAAGGCGCTCGGCCTTCCCCCCGGGATCGCCTTCCTCGCCGCCGGCGAGAAGGCGTGGAAGCTGAACGAGTCGGCCGACCTGCCGCGCTTCTACTTCGACGTGAAGCGCGAGCGCGAGAACCAGCGGAAGAACCAGACTGCCTGGACGCCCGCGATCACGCTGGTCGAGGGCCTCGACGAGTCGCTCGCCATGTTCCGCGAGGAAGGGCTGGAGAACGTCTTCGCGCGCCACGAGCGGATGGCGAAGGCGGCGCGCGCCGGGATGCAGGCGCTGGGGCTGACGCTGTACTCGAAGAGCCCCTCTCCGGCGATGACCACGGTCCTTTCGCCCGACGGCGTCGACTCCGAGAAGCTGGTGAAGCACCTCTTCAAGCAGTACGGGATCAAGCTGGTGGGCGGCCAGGATGCGGCGAAGGGGAAGATCTTCCGCATCGCCCATCTCGGATACTTCGACGACTTCGACGTGCTGGTGGTGATCGGCGCGGTCGAGCGCGGCCTGCACGATCTGGGCGCGAAGGTCCAGCTCGGCGCGGGGCTCGCCGCCGCGCAGCAGTCGTTCGC